>CAXDNE010000082.1:0-25222 GCA_963990595.1 uncultured Methylobacterium sp. | reverse complement strand
CAGCGTCAGATGTGTATAAGAGACAGCAGGAAGGCCGGCAGCCCCCGCGACCGAGCCGCCCGCGGCCCCGGAGCCGGAGGTCGCCGCCGAAGAGGCGCCGGCCGCCAAGCCCCGCCGGCGCCGCCGCCCGCGCTTCGAGAGCGTCGCCGCGGAGGAGGGTGGGGCAGGGACGTCCGCCGAGGACGTTCCGACCGAGTAAGCGCTTCCGCGTGTGATCCACGACAGGGCCGTCCCGGGCAACCGGGGCGGCCTTTTCGCGCCGGGGCGGCGTCAGGTCCGGGCCGACCGCCAATTTGGATAGGCGTGGACCCGGTGGATCAGCCGGTGACGCCGGCCGATCTCGCCGAACGGGGCGATCTCCCAGTCCCAGGCCGCGTCGGGGGGCGGCAGCGTGACGCCGAACATCAGGTCGAGCCGGTCGGTCATCCGGCCGTCGCGATCCTCTTCATGCTGTACGGTGTCGGTGATCAGGCAGACCCGCTCCGCCGTCCGGGCCAGGGCGTCCAGCGCGGCGAGATGCGTCTCGATCATGTGTCGGCCGAGATCCGGCGGCGCCGCGCGGCCGCGGGCCTCGTAGGCGTCCATCGGCACGATCGGGATCTGCGACAGCAGGTTGGCGGAAACGATCAGGTCGGCGTCGGCGCAGAGCCCGGCCCAGTCGCCCGCGAGGCCGCTGCTGATCTCGGCCGTCACAAGGGCGACGTTGGGATGGTGTCGGGCGACGAGCCGCGTCGGCCAGGGATGCACCGTATCGAGGAGGCTGACCTTGTCGAACAGGCGCGCCAGACTCTCGAGCGGCACGTCGTCGAGGAGCCCGGATCCGAGGACGACGGCGTGACCGCGCCGCCCGGTCGCCGCGGCGGCCGCCGCGACGACGCCCCGCGCCCGCTCCAGATGCGGCGCCCAGGCCGCGCGGCAGCGGCGGGAGCGGGCGTGGAGCAGGCCGCTCTGCCGCACATAGCCGAGCCTGCGCAGGCGCATCGGCGCGGGATTGAACAGCGACAGCGCCCAGGCGACCAGCATCGCCGACCGGTTCAGGCCTCGTCGGGCGCCGGCGCCCGGGCCGGTGTCCCGCGATAGCCGGTCGCCAGGACGTAGAGCTCGCTCGAATCGGCGCGGCTCGCCGCCGGCTTCACGTGGCGGACCGTGGCGAAGTCGCGCTTCAGATCGTTCAGCAGAGCCCCCTCGGTGCCGCCCTGCAGCACCTTGGCGAGATAGGCGCCGCCCGGTCCCAGCACCGCGCGGGCGAATTCCGCGGCGGTCTCCGCGAGCCCGATGATGCGCAGATGGTCGGTCTTCTTGTGGCCTGTGGCATTGGCCGCCATGTCGGACATCACCAGATCGGCCGGCCCGCCGAGGAGCGTGGTCAGCTTGGCCGGGGCCTCCGGATCGAGGAAGTCCAGGGTGATGAACTCGACCCCGGCCATCGGCTCGATCTCCAGGAGATCAATGCCGACCACGCGGCCCGACGGGCCGACCACCCGCGCGGCGACCTGCGACCAGCCGCCCGGGGCGGCGCCGAGATCGACCACCCGCTGGCCGGGCCGCAGCAGCTTGTAGCGCTCGTCGATCTCTAAGAGCTTGTAGGCGGCCCGGGAGCGGTAGCCCTCGCGCTTGGCCCGCGCCACGTAGGGATCGTTGAGCTGGCGCTCCAGCCAGCGCTTCTGCGACAGGGTCCGTCCGCGGCCGGTCTTCACCCGCTGCTTCAATTCCCCGCGCACGCCGCCGCCGGAACTCGCGCCACCGCGCCGGTCGCTCATCGCGACACCCTCATCGGACCGCCTTCCGGTTCCAGACCCCGTCTTCCCGCATCATGTTCATCAACAATCCTTCGCGCAGACCCCGGTCGGCGATGCGCAGGCGCTCGGACGGGAACGCCCGGCGGATCGCCTCCAGGATCGCGCAGCCCGCCAGGACGAGATCGGCCCGGTCGCGGCCGATGCACGGATTGTCGGCCCGCTGCTCCAGCCGCGTGTCGAGCAGGTCGTCGATGGCGGTCGTCACCTCGTCGTCCTGCATCCACAGCCCGTCGACCCGGCGCCGCTCGTAGCGCGCCAGCCGCAGATGCATCGCGGCGATCGTCGTCACCGTGCCGGACGTGCCGAGCAGGTGGAAATGCGGCGCCGTCGCGGCCGGGGCGGCGCGCAGCGCGAAGGCCGAGAGCTTCTCGGCCACTTCTTCGACCATGCCCTCGAACATCCGCCGGGTGACCTCGGCGCCGCCGTGGCGCTCGGCCAGGGTCACGACGCCCACGGGGAGTGAATCCCAGGCCCGGATCCGCAGGGTCGGGTCCGTGGACGGGTTGGCGGCGGCCCCATCCAGCCACGCGATCTCGGTGGATCCGCCCCCGATGTCGAAGATGACGACCGATTCGGCGAGCGGGTCCGCGAGCGCCGCGCAGCCGGTCACGGCGAGGTAGGCCTCGGTCTGGCGGTCGACGATCTCGAGATCGAGTCCGACGCCGCGGCGGACGCGGTCGACGAAGGCCGCGCCGTTCACCGCGAGGCGACACGCCTCGGTGGCGATCACCTTGGCGCGCTGCACGCCACGGGCCTGCATCTTGGTCCGGCAGATCCGCAGCGCCTCCACCGTGCGCTCGATCGCGGCCTCGCTCAGGCGGTCGGACGTGCCCAAGCCCTCGCCGAGACGGACGATGCGCGAGAAAGCGTCGATCACCCGGAAACCGCTGAAGGTCGGCTCCGCGATCAGCAGACGGCAATTGTTCGTGCCGAGGTCGAGCGCCGCGTAGGCGGCGCGACGGCGCTCGCGGCCCGGAACCGCGGCTGGCGGGTGGAGCGGCGCAGCGCCGGTCTGAATTCGGGACGGCGCGGCCGCGGCGGTCTCGTCCCTCATCGGCGCGGCCGTCGATCCTTCGGGTCGGCCGGGAGCGTGACGCGCGGCCTTTGTTGATCCCCGACCCTACAGGCTCGGCGAGGAACTGCAACGTCCGATCGCAGCCGCGATCAGGCGACGGCCTTCAGGGCGCCAGTCCGGCGCGGGATCGGCCGCAGGAGGCTCTTCACCTGGGAGTAGGGGCGGGGCCGGTTGATCACCTCGTCGAGTCGCGACCACAGGGTCTTGGGCGAGAACGGCTTGGCGATGATCTCGTTGACCCCGAGCGCCACCGCCCGGTCGACCACGTTCCGGCGCGGCTGCGCCAGCATCAGAATGATCGGGATGGTGGGGCAGGGCGACGTCGTCGGCGTGCGGGCGAGCCGGATGAACTCCTCGCCCGAGAGAATCGACAGGTCCCAGTCGATGATGCTGATGTCCGGCTTGCTCTCGGCTAGGACGCCGAGCGCCTCGGCACCGTCCGGCGCCTCGAGGACGCGCTTGATGCCCACGCGCATCAGCATGTCGCGGACGATTCGGCGGATGTAGAGGCTCTCGTCGACGACGAGGGCCGAGAGATCGGGAAAGGTCGGAGTCGCGATCATGGCCGGCCGGCTTTGCGGGACGCGACCGCAAGTCTAGGCGGGTAGCGTTTGCGTTTCGCTAACGCCTTCCATCGAATGAGAAAGGCGGAGGGCGGGACGGCGCCGGACTGCGTTGTTTGCCGCAAGAAAGTAACGAAACGAGGGCGTCTGGGCCAACAAGGTCCTTGCGGTCAAGGCCCGATTGCGTCAGGACTAGGGCGTTATTCTTGGTTACCGCGACCTGGGGTAATGATAGTGCGGGGCGTGGGCTGTCTGGGATGGCGCGCACGCGGTATTCGAGACAAGGGCGGCGGACGGTTTTTGCGAGCTTTCTATGGGACGTGGTCGTGATTTCAGGGGGCCGCAGAAGCGCGGCTTCGACGAGAGTGGCGAGCCGAGATGGCCTGACCAAGCTCCCCCCAGCGGCGGATACGGCGGCGGGTACGGCGGTGGTGGATTCGGTGGCGGCGGTGGTGGCGGTTTCGGTAGTGGCGGATTTGACCGCGGCCCGGCCCGCGGCGCTGCTCCGGTCGCGTCCGGACCCGAGCGCGATGCCACGGTCAAGTGGTTCAACAAGGAGAAGGGCTTCGGCTTCGTCGAACTGGGTGACGGCTCGGGCGATGCCTTCCTCCACATCCGCGCCGTCGAGGCCGCCGGCCATGCGGATCTGCTCCCCGGCACGCGCCTGACCGTCACCACGGCTCAGGGCCAGAAGGGTCCGCAGGTGACCAGCGTCACCAGCGTCGACACGTCCACCGCTGAGGCTCCCGCCCCCCGGCGCGAGTTCCGTCCGCGCACCGGCGGTTACGGTGGCGCTGGCGGCGGCGGCGGCGGCTTCGGCGGTGGTTGCGGCGGCGGCGGCGGTGGTGGCGGCGGAAATCGCTTCGCCAGCGGCCCGTCCGTCGAGATGAGCGGGACCGTGAAGTGGTACGATCCCGCCAAGGGGTTCGGCTTCGTGTCGGTCAACGATGGCGGTAAGGACGTGTTCGTCCACCGCTCCGCCCTGTCGCGCGCCGGCCTCGATTCCCTCGCCGAGGGTCAGCAGGTCACACTCGGCGTGGTCGAGGGTCAGAAGGGCCGCGAGGCCCAGAGCATCAACGTCGAGGACTGACGGGTTCAGGGCGGCCGCTTTCCCGCCCCGATCCGTGAGAAGAATGCAGGGCGGCGGCTTCCGAAGGGGGTCGCCGCCCTCTTCATGACAGGTCCCGTATGCGCTCTGTCCGTCTGTCGATCCTCCTGCTCGTGCTCGCGGGCAGCGCGCATGCGGAAGACTTCACCGGCTTCTACGCGGGCCTCAACGCGGGCTATGCCTGGGGCCACGCGCGCGACCGGGCCGTGTCCTCACCCGGCGCCGGGCCCGTCTTCGCGCCGGGCAGTGGTAGCGCGTCCGATCTGCCGCCGAGCGCGCGAGACGCGGCTGCGGCGCTTCGCAGATCCGATTCCGGCGGCACGGCCGCGCGGTCCCGGCGCTGACCCGCCGCACGGACGGATCAGGCACGCCGACGATCCCGATCGTGCATCCGGCAAACCGTCCCCCGCCCGGGCGAGACCGACGCGCCGCGGCTGCTCCTAAAGGCCTCTGCCCACACTGGAATCGTTCCGGAACATAGCCGTTGCGCGCGCGCCGCAGCGGCTGTTACCTCGCCCCATGGGCTCACGGATTCGAGAGATGGCGCCATGACGGCCGGTGCTGGGCCGGCCTGGGCCTATCGGCTGGCGGTCGCGGGGCGTGTGCTCCTGGCGGCTGTCGGCGGCTACACCGTCGCGGCACTCGCGACCGCCCTGCTCGCCCGCCTGCTGCCCGGCTCCCGGGCCGAGGCCGTGTCGGCGGCGACGCTCGTCAGCTTCGCGATCATGGCCGCGATGGCCATCTGGGTCTTCGCGGTGCGGACCATCGCCCGCGCCGTCGTCGGTCTGAGCCTGCTCGCAGCTCTGTTGGCCGGCGGCCTGTGGCTCGCGGGCAACTTCCCGGGCGGGATCGTATCTTGAGCCGGGCGAGAAGCGTCCGCCAGTCGATGGCGTGGCTGCATACCTGGTCCGGTCTCGTGGTCGGTTGGGTTCTCTTCGCGATCTTCGTGACCGGCACGGCGAGTTACTATCGCACCGACATTTCGCGCTGGATGCGGCCCGAACTGTCGGATGCGGCGTTCGACCCGGCGGCGGCGGCGACGCGCGCGGGCGCGTTCCTGCAGCGGACGATGCCGGACGCCGCGGGCTGGTCGGTGCGGCTGCCGAATGCCGAGAACCCGGCCGTCGAGGTCTACTGGTGGCGGAACCCGGCCGGGCCCTTCCACACCGCGCTCCTCGATCCCGCCACGGGTGAGCGATCGCATGCCCGCGAGACGCGCGGCGGCGACTTTCTCTACCGCTTCCATTTCGAACTGAGCCTTCCGCCGATCTGGGGACGCTGGATCGTCTCCGCTTGCGCGATGATCCTGCTGATCGCGCTGATCTCCGGTATCGTCACGCATCGGCGCATCTTCGCCGACTTCTTCACCTTCCGGCGCGACCGCTCCGCCCAGCGCGGCTGGCTCGACGCCCACAACGTCACCGGCGTGCTGGCGCTGCCGTTCCACCTGATGATCGTCTATACGGGCCTCGTGACGCTGGCCCCGATGCTGATGCCCTGGGGCGTCCGCGCCGCCTATGGCGGCGACGAGCTCCGCTACTATGCCGAAGCGGGTCTGATGACGCCGGGGCGCGCGCCGACCGGACGCCCGGGCGTGACGATGCCGCTCGGTGAGATCGTGGCGCGCGCGATCGAGTCGACCGGTGAGACGCCTGAGGTCCTGACGGTGTCGCTGCCGGGCGATGCGGGGGCTACGGCGACGGCCTATTACGCGGAGCCGCACGGACTCGCGCATCTCCACCCGCAGATCGCCTACGCGGCCGGTACCGGCGTCGAGATCGCCCGCGTCGGCGAGGCCGGACCGGCCACCCGCACGGGCGCGGTGATGGCCGGGCTTCACGAGGCGCATTTCGCCGCCGCGCCTCTGCGCCTCCTGTTCTTTCTCTGCGGCGCCATGGGCGCGGCGACCGTCGCGACCGGCCTCGTACTCTGGACCGTGGCACGGGCGCCGAAGGGGGCCGCGTCCACGGGTCTCGGGCTGCGGCTGGTGCGCGTCCTCAACATCGGCACCGTCGCGGGACTCCCCTTCGGCCTCGCGGCGTATTTCCTGGCCAACCGTCTGCTGCCGGCCGGTCTGGACGCCCGAGCCGACTGGGAGGTGCGCGGCTTCTTCGCCGCCTGGGCGCTCGTCGCCATCGCATCCGCCCTCTACCCGCGCGCCTGGGCCTGGCCGGCCGCGCTCGGATCGGCGGCCGTCGGCTTCCTGGCGGTTCCCGTGGTCGATGCCCTGACGGTCGCAGACCCGCGCTTCCTCGGCTTCGACGCGGCGATGGCCATCCTGGGGCTGCTTCTGCTCCTCGCCGCCCGGTTCGCGGCCCGGCGCCGCGCGGGCGGTCCGTACCGGGCCAAGGCCGGACTGCACAGGACGGCCGAGGCGTGACGGCGGCCGCGATCACGCTGAGCCTGCTCCTCGGCTTCTCGGGATTCGCCGCCCTCGCCCTGAGCCTCGACCGGCATCACCGCGCCGCCTTCCGGAGCCCGGTCCCCAGGCGGCGGGTCAAGAGTCTGCGGGCCGCCGGATGGGCCGGACTCGTCCTGTCCTTCGCGGCGTCCGTCGCCGCCTCCGGGTGGAATTTCGGCCCGGTCCAGTGGATCGGGTCGCTGACCGGATCGGCCCTCGCCGTCGTGGGGCTCATCGCGGTCCGGCCGTCCTGGCTGCGGGTGGCCGCGCTGGCGGCGCTGCCGCTCGCCGCTCTCGCGCTGCCGCTGGCGCTCCCGGGGTGATCACGCTCCGAAGATCAGGGTCGTTGCAACAGTCCGGATCCGGACATAAAACCCAGTCTTAGCCGCACGGTGCCGGGTAGAACCGCATCCAATATCGGGCTTGGTACGGGTTCGATCGCCGAGAGGATTGTTCCACTCGCGATCACGATCGGAAGAGCGTAGGATCCCCACACGCGCACTGGCCAAAAGTCCATCTTGATTCGACGACCCAAAAGCCATTGTCTGCGACCACAGCGGAACCCGATGCGGCCCGACCAGACGGCCGCCCGAGCGCCAGCTAACGCCCAAGAGCCACGGTTCGCGAGGCCGGGGCCTACGGAGGGAACAGAGCGATGAACAAGCCGGAATTTCTCGGCGACTCCAAAACCAAGTCGCCCTTCTCGGCCCGCTACGACAATTTCATCGGCGGCCAATGGGTCGCCCCCGCGGCCGGCCGCTACTTCGAGAACACCTCGCCGATCACCGGGAAGGTCGTCTGTGAGGTCGCACGCTCCGACGCGCAGGACGTCGAGAAGGCCCTGGACGCGGCCCACGCCGCCCGCGAGGCCTGGGGCCGCACCGCGCCGGCCGAGCGCGCCGGGATCCTCAACAAGATGGCCGACCGGATGGAGGAGAACCTCGATCTGCTCGCCCTGGCCGAGACCTGGGACAACGGCAAGCCGATCCGCGAGACCACCAACGCCGACATCCCGCTCGCCATCGACCATTTCCGCTACTTCGCGGGATGCGTGCGGGCGCAGGAGGGCTCGATCTCCGAGATCGACCACGACACGGTGGCCTACCACTTCCACGAGCCGCTCGGCGTCGTCGGCCAGATCATCCCGTGGAACTTCCCGATCCTGATGGCGGTGTGGAAGCTCGCCCCGGCGCTCGCCGCCGGCAACTGCGTGGTGCTCAAGCCCGCCGAGCAGACCCCGGCCTCCGTGCTGGTGCTGGCCGAGATCATCGGCGACCTGCTGCCGCCGGGCGTGCTCAACATCGTCAACGGTTTCGGCCTTGAGGCCGGCAAGCCGCTCGCCTCGTCGCCCCGGATCGCCAAGATCGCTTTCACGGGTGAGACGACCACCGGCCGGCTCATCATGCAGTACGCCTCGCAGAACCTGATCCCGGTGACGCTGGAGCTCGGCGGCAAGTCACCGAACATCTTCTTCGCCGACGTGGCGGCCGAGGACGACGACTTCTTCGACAAGGCCCTCGAGGGCTTCACCATGTTCGCCCTCAACCAGGGCGAGGTCTGCACCTGCCCGAGCCGCGCGCTGGTGCACGAGTCGATCTACGACCGCTTCATGGAGCGGGCGATCAAGCGCGTCGAGGCGATCACGCAGGGCTCGCCCCTCGACCCGAGCACGATGATCGGCGCCCAGGCCTCGGGCGAGCAGATGGAGAAGATCCTCTCCTACATCGACATCGGCCGGCAGGAAGGCGCGCAACTGCTCACCGGCGGCGAGCGGAACGTCAAGGAGGGCGATCTCGCCGAGGGCTTCTACGTGAAGCCCACCGTGTTCCGCGGCCACAACAAGATGCGCATCTTCCAGGAGGAGATCTTCGGACCGGTCCTGTCGGTCACGACCTTCAAGGACGATGCCGACGCGCTCGCGATCGCCAACGACACGCTCTACGGCCTTGGCGCCGGCATCTGGACCCGCGACGGGACCCGGGCCTACCGCTTCGGCCGGGCGATCCAGGCGGGCCGCGTCTGGACGAACTGCTACCACGCCTATCCGGCCCACGCGGCCTTCGGCGGCTACAAGCAGTCCGGCATCGGCCGCGAGACCCACAAGATGATGCTCGATCACTACCAGCAGACCAAGAACATGCTGGTCAGCTACTCGGCCAAGAAGCTCGGGTTCTTCTGAGCTTCTTCCCGGGTCAACCCCCGAGACAACTTCAGCCCCGGCCTCGCGGCCGGGGCTTTTTCGAACGCCTACCGTCAGCGCTTGAGGCAGGCGGCTGCGACGGCGGCGGACTTCCGGTCGTGCAGACGCATGGTGCGGTCGGCCACCGGCTGGCGGACCTCCTGTCCAGGATTGGCCTCGGCCATCTCGAGATCCCGCAGGCCGGCTCCGACCGCGCCCTCGGCATAGCAGCCGCAGAAGGCCGCGCGATCCGCGATCACGGCGCCGGGCGGCCTCACCCATTCCAGGTGAGCCATGCAGGTGCGCAGCTCGGCCTCCCGCGCCGAGACAGCGGCATCCGCGCGGGCCGGAGCAGGGGCGCTCGCCAGGGTGGCGAGCAGCAGCGCGACCCGACGGCTCAATCGACGCCGTATCCGAAGGGCGCGTTGGCGATCGAGCCGGGCGGCAGGGGCCCGGCATCGCCGCTGACGCTGGGGATGTCGTCGGGCGGCCCGTCCCAGCCCACGATGCCCATCGGATTGTCGGGGGTGACGTTCGGGTTCCCGGCCACGCGCCAAGCATGCTGGACGAAGAGCGGCTGGTCCCGGGGCTGGACCCGCAGAGTCAGCGGCTCCGCCCCGGCCGGGACGGCAGCGAGGATGAGAACGAGACAGGCGGAAGCTCGGCGCATGTTCATGGCGTCACCAGGCCCGGAGGGCTCCCCGTGCTGCGCCCGCGACAGGCGCCTCTCGGGCAGGCAACGCGGCGGAGGCCGATCCGGCACCAGCTTGGCCGTTCGCCTCTGACGGATGTGGAAAATCCAGTCCGCGACCGCATATCAAAGACCGAACAGGGGAGGGCACCATGACGACGGAGTCGATGGTCGAAGCCACCACCGCGGAGCAGGTCGGTGCCGACGGCACGCCGCTGCGGGTCACCGCTACGCCGAAGGCCCTGGAACTCATCGAGGAGCTCCGGTCCGAGTACGGCCCGGTGATGTTCCACCAGTCGGGCGGCTGCTGCGACGGCTCCTCGCCGATGTGCTACCCGGTGGGCGACTTCCTGGTGAGCGACGGCGACGTCCATCTCGGCACCGTCGGCGGCGCGAATTTCTACATCAGCCGCTCGCAATTCGAGGTCTGGAAGCACACGCACCTGATCCTCGACGTGGTCCCCGGTCGCGGCGGCATGTTCTCGCTGGAGAATGGCCGCGAGAAACGCTTCCACATCCGCTCGCGCCTGTTCTCGGATGCGGAGAACCGCGCGCTCGAAGGCGCCTGCAAGCTCTGAAGGGAGGGGGCGCCGTGGCGACCGTGAGGCTCTGGAGCGACGCCGAGGCCGAGGCCGATCCGCGGGTGCGGGCGGTCTTCGCCGACATCCGGGCCACGCGCGGTTCCGATTTCATCAACAACTTCTGGCGCGGCCTTGCCAACGATCCTGCGCTCCTGGAGCGGATATGGGCCGGCGTGAAGACTGTCATGGGACCGGGCACTCTCGATCCGCTGACGAAGGAACTGGTCTATATTGCGGTCTCGATCGCCAATGGCTGCTCGTACTGCATCCATTCGCACACCGCCGCGGCCCGCGCGAAAGGCTTGACGGCGGCGCAGCACGGCGAGTTCCTGGCGGTGGTGGGCATGGCCAACCAGACGAACGCCCTGGTCAACGGCCTGCAGATCCCCGTCGATCCCGCCTTCACGGTGGAGGAAGGTCCATGAGTTCCGGGTCCGATACGCAGAAACAGGGATTCCGCGTGGTGCACGAGAGTGCGCCGTTCCGCGGCAAGCAGGGCCATCTCTACCGCCCGGCGATCTCGGCCGAGGCCGTCGACTCCAAGGCCCTGCACATGCAGCTCCTGGAGATTCCCCCCGGCGAGCGGGCGCATGCCCACAAGCACGAATCGCACGAGACGGCCATCTACGTCCTGTCGGGCGTATCCGGCTGCTTCTGGGGCGAGCGGCTGGAGAACCATTCGATCGCCGGCGCCGGCGAGTTCGTCTACATCGCCGCCGATGTGCCGCATCTGCCCTACAACCGGAGCCAGACCGAGCCGGTCACCGCCGTGATCGCCCGGACGGATCCGAACGAGCAGGAGAGCGTCGTGCTGCTGCCCGAGCTCGAGGCTGGCGTCGACTGGTCGAAGGCCGAGAGCTGACCCGTCAGCGCTGCTCGACCCGCTCGTTGGCGAGGCGCTCGGCCCGGGTGCGCTCGTCGGCGGACAGGCCCGAGAGCGTCTGATCGAGCCACGCGTCGGACAGGCCCTGGCCGGCGGCGGCGAGGTTCCAGGCCGCGGCCTCGACCGGATTCTTGGGAACGCCGCGGCCGACCGCGTAGAGCCGCGCGATCCGGTTCTGCGCGATCGCGTTGCCGCGGGAGGCCGCGTGCAGGAAGTAGCGGGCCGCCGCGCGCTCGTCCTTGGTCACCCCCGTGCCGTTGAACAGCAGGATCGCGTACTCGACCTCGCTGGCGAGATCGCCGTTATCGGCCCCGCGCCGGAACCAACTCGCCGCCTTGGCGGGATCCTTGGGCACGCCGCGGCCCTGGAGATAGAGCACGCCGAGGTCGTGCTGGGCCGGACCAATCTCGGCCTCTGCGGCCTTGCGGAACTGCGCCGCCGCGGCCGCCTCGTCGGACGTGGCACCGCTTCCGATCAGGATCAGCCCGAGATTGTAGGCGGCGGTGGGTGACCCATGCGCTGTGGCCTGTTCCAGCCAGCGACGGCCCGCCTTGGGATCCTTCGGCATGCCGCGACCGTCGAGGGCCATGAGTCCCAGCGACGACATGGCCGCGGCGTCGTTCTGGGCCGCGGCGAGACGGTACCACTCGGCGGCCTTCACCGGGTCCTGCTTCACCCCCAGGCCCTGATTGTACAGCTCGCCGAGGAGCGTCATGGCGGCGGCATCCTTCGGATTCGCCTCGATGCGCTTGGTCGCCTCCCGGAAGGCGGTGACGTACTGGCCGCGCTGATAGGCACCGTAGGCGAGATCCGGCGGCTGGCCGTTGGACGGGGGCACGGCACCCCGGGTGTAATTCGGCGTGTAGGGGCTCGGAAGCTCCGGCATCGGCTTCTTGCCGGGCTCCACGGCGGACGATGCGGCCGGCGGCGTCGCCGTCTTGGACGGATCGGTCGGTCCGGCGGCTGCCCAGGCCGGCAGCGCGGCCAGCGCGGCCACGACGAGGGTCGGCACCGGACGGAACAGACGCCTCATCGCGCGGCCGCCTCCTGGAGCGTCTGCTGCGCACGCGCGACGGCGGCGGGATCCTGCAACCAGAGGCCGCTCTCGAGCCCGACGAATTCCGCGCCCGTCTCGGCCAGCGGTCCGATCGCGTCGCCGGTCGCCGCGACGCCGATGCACGGTGTCTCGAAGATCTCGGCCCACCACGCGGTGCGCGCCAGAACGGTCTCCGGGTCGGGCGCCACGCCGTCGGGATAGAGGCCGCCGAACATCAGGTAGTCGATCCCGGCCTCTCCGGCTTCCATGGCCCCATGCTTCGTCTCCAGGCCGCCGGCGCCGAGGATGCGCCCGTCCCGGAGCCGGCCGCGCAGATCCTTCAGGTCGCGCGGCTTGTCGACATGGATGCCGTCGGCGCCGCCCCGGATCGCCACCGCGGCGAGGTCTCCGGCAAAGCCCGGGCAGGCGACCACCAGGGCCGCACCGTGCGCCTGCGCCACCGGCGCGATCCGTTTGACACGGGCGGTCAGCTCCCGCTCGTCGGCGGCCGCCAACCGGAGGATGACGGCGGCCACGTCGCCCGCACCACAAGCTGCCGCCAGCGCCGACGCGAAGGCGTCGAGGCCGGCCGCATCGAGGTCGTACGGCCCGAGCAGGGCGAGACGCGCGCTATTGCTCATCGTGCCCGCCAATCCGCGCCCTACTGCGCGCCGATCTTCGGATCGAGCGAGCCGCTGGCGTAGCGCTTGGCCATCTCGGCGACGGAGATCGGCCGGATCGTCGAGCCCTTGCCGGCGGTGCCGAACTCCTCGAAGCGCTGCTTGCAGAGCTTCGTCATCGCCTCCATGGCGGGCTTCAGGTACTTGCGCGGGTCGAATTCGGAGGGGTTCTCGGTGAGCACCTTCCGGATCTGGCCAGTCATCGCCATGCGGTTGTCGGTATCGATGTTGATCTTGCGCACGCCGTGCTTGATGCCGCGCTGGATCTCCTCGACCGGAACGCCCCAGGTCGGCTTCATCTGGCCGCCGTACTGGTTGATGATGTCCTGCAGATCCTGCGGCACCGACGACGAGCCGTGCATCACGAGGTGGGTCGTGGGCAGGCGACGGTGGATCTCCTCGATCACGCTCATCGCCAGCACCTCGCCGTCGGGCTTGCGGGTGAACTTGTAGGCGCCGTGGCTCGTGCCCATGGCCACCGCGAGCGCGTCCACCTTGGTGGCCTCGACGAACTTCACCGCCTCGTCCGGGTCGGTCAGGAGCTGATCGTGGCTCAGCGTGCCCTCGGCGCCGTGGCCATCCTCGGCCTCGCCCTGACCGCTTTCCAGGGAGCCGAGCACGCCCAGCTCACCCTCGACGGAGACGCCGGCCCAATGGGCCATCTTGGTGACGTTGCGGGTGATCTCGACGTTGTAGTTGTAATCAGCCGGGGTCTTGCCGTCCGCCTTCAGCGAGCCGTCCATCATCACCGAGGTGAAGCCGTACTGGATCGCGGTGGCGCAGGTGGCTTCGTTGTTGCCGTGGTCGAGATGCATGCAGACCGGAATGTGCGGGTAGATCTCGACGAGGCCGTCGATCAGCTTGGCCAGCACGATGTCGTTGGCGTAGGCGCGGGCGCCGCGGCTCGCCTGGAGGATGACCGGCGAGTCGGTGGCGTCGGCCGCCGCCATGATGGCGAGCCCCTGCTCCATGTTGTTCAGGTTGAAGGCGGGCACGCCATACTCGTACTCAGCGGCGTGATCGAGGAGTTGCCGGAGGGTGATGCGTGCCATCGTGCCTGTCTTCCCGTTTGCGTATGGTCGTCTGCCCGACCGCCGATCGCGCCGTGACGCTCTCAGCTGGGCTGTATCGTACCGGTCTGCCGGGAGCGTCGCCTGCGGTCAATCTCCGTCGCCGAACTGCGCAGTCTTCGGCCGGGTGATCCTCAGCCCGTTCTGCTCTCCAGGGCCGCGACCCGTTCCTCGACCTCGCTGACCCGCGCGTCGAAATCGCCCGCTGTGGCCCGCATCATCACGAGCATGCCGGCGGCGTTCCGTCGGTCCTTGCGCAGTCCGAGATCGAGACGGTCCATCCGCGTCTCGAGCTTATCGAAACGCGTCACCGTTTCCGCCCGCAGATCCGCGATGCTCGCCCGAATGCCCTTCAGGATCTCGAAGGTCGCGTTCTCCACATTGTCACCCATCGACTCGGCCCCGGCTGATGAAGGCCGGCAGTATAGATGGTGTCGCGGCGACGCGGGAGGAGAGCAAGGCGCCGTTTCAGCCCTTCGCCCGGAGCGCCTCGACGCCCGGCAGCGCCTTGCCTTCCAGCCATTCGAGGAAGGCACCGCCCGCGGTCGAGACGTAGGTGAAGGCCTGCGCCACGCCCGCGTGATTGAGGGCGGCCACGGTGTCGCCGCCGCCCGCGACCGACACGAGACGGCCCGCCTTGGTCCGCGCCGCAGCGTGCTTGGCGGCGGCCACCGTGGCGGCGTCGAAGGGGGCGAGCTCGAAGGCCCCGAGCGGGCCGTTCCACACCAGGGTCTTGGCCCCGTCGATGGCCGCGTTGATCTCGGCGACCGAACGCGGCCCGGCATCGAGGATCATGCTGGCATCCGGCACGGAATCCACCGGCACGGTCTCGTGGGGCGCCTGCGCCTTGAACTCCGTCGCGGCGACCGCGTCCACCGGCAGGATGATCCGGCAGCCGGCCTTCTCGGCCGCCGCCAGGATGCGGGTGGCGGTCGCGGCGAGATCCTTCTCGCAGAGGGACTTGCCCACGGCCTTGCCCTGCGCATGCAGGAAGGTGTTGGCCATGCCGCCGCCGATCACCAGCATGTCGACCTTCGCGACGAGGTTCTCCAGAAGATCGATCTTCGAGGACACCTTGGCGCCGCCGACCAGGGCGATCACCGGGCGCTGCGGCGCTTCCAGACCCTTGGTCAGGGCGTCGAGCTCGGCCTGCATCTCGCGGCCCGCATAGGCCGGGAGCCGGTGGGCCAGCCCCTCGGTGGAGGCGTGGGCGCGGTGCGCCGCCGAGAACGCCTCGTTGACGTAGATGTCGCCGTTCGCCGCCAGGGCATCGGCGAAGGCCGCGTCGTTCTTCTCCTCACCCGGATGGTAGCGGGTGTTCTCCAGGAGCAGGACGTCGCCGTCCTTCAGGGCCGCCACCGCCTGGGCGGCCGCCTCGCCGACGCAGTCGGCGGCGAAGGCGACGCTGCGCCCGAGGGCTGCCCCGAGGGCCGGAACCACCGGCTCCAGGGAATCCTTCGGCTCGCGCTTGCCCTTCGGCCGACCGAAATGGGCGAGCAGGATCACCTTCGCCCCCTGGTCGGCGACCTCGCGGATCGTCGGGACGACGCGCTCGATGCGGGTCGCGTCGGTGACGCGCCCGTTCTCCATCGGCACGTTCAGGTCGACGCGCATCAGAACCCGCTTGCCCTTCAGGGAGCCGGCATCGTCGAGGGTGCGGAAGGCGCTCATGCGGTCTGTTGCGGTCCTGTGCTGGGCGGTGGACGTTACTGGACGGTCGTGCCGATGACGGCCCGCTGCGGCAGCAGGCGGTCGAGGTTCAGCCGCTGCACGGCGACCATCAGCACGACGGTCAGGATCGCCGTGATGACGGCGGTCAGGACCAGGGCGCCGGTCCCGGGCAGGCGCCGGGTGCGCTCGGCGAGCCCCCGCATCTCCGTGCGCAGGGCCGCGAGGTCGGATTGCCGGGCGGACTCGTTCATCCGGTTGGAGGCGTTCTCGACCTTGTCCTCGACGCGCGACAGTAGCGCTTCGGAGCGAGCGTACTTGTCCTCAATGCGCGAGCACTTGTCCTCGATCCGCGCGAGCTGATCAAAGAGCTGATTGGCCGGCAGCGCGTGCGACGGCGCGGCGGCGGTTGCCCCGGTCGCGGCGGGCGCCCCGGCGGCGACGGGTGGCGGCGGAGCCGGTCTCGGTGCGGGCGGCACAGCGCCCGGGCCGCTCGACGTGCCCAGCGAAGCGTCGGTCATCCCTGGAGAGTCCCTGGTTCGAGGTGAGGCCGTCCGGTCGATCGCGTGCCCGCCGCCCGGTCAGGGGCGGCGGGCACCCGTCATCAGATGAGCTTGGCCATCGCCACGGCCGTGTCGGCCATGCGGTTCGAGAAGCCCCACTCGTTGTCGTACCAGGACAGGATGCGCACGAAGGTGCCGTCCATGACCTTGGTCTGGTCGAGGTGGAAGGTCGACGAGTGCGGATCGTGGTTGAAGTCGATCGACACGTTCGGCCGGTCGGTGACGCCGAGCACGCCCTTGAGCGGGCCCGCGGCGGCGGCCTTGATGGCGTCGTTGATTTCCTGGACCGAGGTGGCGCGCTTGGCCGTGAAGACGAGGTCCACCGCCGAGACGTTCGGGGTGGGCACGCGGATCGCCGTCCCGTCGAGCTTGCCCTTCAGCTCCGGCAGCACGAGGCCGACGGCCTTGGCGGCGCCCGTCGAGGTCGGGATCATCGAGAGGGCCGCGGCGCGGGCCCGGTAGAGGTCCTTGTGCATCTGGTCCAGCGAGGGCTGGTCGTTGGTGTAGGAGTGGATCGTGGTCATGAAGCCGCGCTCGATGCCGACGGCCTCGTCCAGCACCTTGGCGACCGGCGCGAGGCAGTTCGTGGTACAGGAGGCGTTCGACACGACGAGGTGCTCACCCGTGAGCTTGTCGTGGTTGACGCCGTAGACCACCGTCAGGTCGGCGCCGTCGGCCGGAGCCGAGACGAGGACGCGCTTGGCGCCGGCATCGAGGTGAGCCTTGGCCTTGTCCTTCGAGGTGAAGATGCCCGTGCATTCCAGCGCGATGTCGACGCCGAGATCGCGGTGCGGCAGCTCGGCCGGGTTGCGCACGGCGGTGACCTTGATGCGCTTGCCGTTCACCACCAGGAACTCGCCGTCCACCGCGACCTCGCCGAGGAAGCGGCCGTGCACGGAATCGTAACGGAGCAGGTGAGCGTTGGTCTCCACCGGGCCGAGATCGTTGATCGCCACGACCTCGATGTCGCTGCGGCCGGCTTCCGCGATCGCGCGCAGGACATTGCGGCCGATGCGTCCGAACCCGTTGATGGCAACCTTCGTCACGGCGTGACTCCTTCCTGATGCGGCGCACCGCGCGCCGGACCGTGGGGCACGGTCCGCGGGGCAATCTCGGCGGCCCGCTTCCGTGCCGTCCGGGCAGGGCGGATCTGGGCGGGCGGATTTGAACCTGCGATGAACCGGCCCGGGAGAAGCCGGGCTTCGCGACCGGGGACCGTCGGATCGGACGGCGCCGGCTGAGGCCTCGGGACTGTCACGAACCGGCCATCCGGCCTGTCTCGCGCGGTCCCTCTCGGGAGCGCGCGGCTGTCTAGCATGGCGCCTCACCCTGTCAAACGCGTGGCCGTGACAAACACCACCGATCCACCGACCAATAAACAGGGATTGCCGCATTCCATTACGGGGCTGGATCGATCGCACCGCAGAGTCCATTTCGGACTGGAATTCCGGCGGCTTTCGACGGAAAGCTTCGCGTCGAGGTGGACGAAACACCATGGCCGACGCGACCGAGATCAGCCCCATCGACGAAGCCCTCGCGTGTCTCGACGCGGCCCTGAACCGCCTGGACGCCGTCGTCGCGCACCGGATCGAGGCCGCGGCACAACCCGATGATCGGGACGCCGAACTCGCCCTGATGGAACAGGACCGGGCGCGCCTCGCCGCCGCGCTCGACGCGGCCAGCGCCCGTCTCGCCGAGGTGGCCGCCACCACCGGGGAGGTCGGGCACCGGCTCGACCGCGCCATCGAGACCGTCCAGGATGTGCTCGGACGCCCCTGAGGGCATCCCCGCCCTCCGCGTGCCCATCGGAGTCGCCCTTGCCGCAGATCAACGTGACTATCGACGGTCGCAGCTACCGCATGGCCTGCGGTGAGGGTGAGGAAGCCCATCTCACCGGCCTGGCCGAGACCCTGGACGCGCGCATCGCCGAGATGCGCAAGAGCTTCGGCGAGATCGGCGACATGCGCCTTCAGGTCATGGCGGCGCTGACCATCGCGGACGAGCTGTCCGAGCTGCGCGGCCGGCTCAAGGCTCTGGAAGCGGAGGCCGCGGCGCTGCGCGCGGCCGCTGAGGCCGCCGAGCGGGGGCGCGCCTCGGATGCGCAGCGGGCCGCGACCGGGATGGTCCGGGCGGCCGAACGGATCGGCAAAGTGGCGGATGCGCTCGGCGGATCCGCGCCGCGCGGCTGAGCGGGCGGGCTCCGCGACCCGGGGCGAGAGGCCGGTCGGGCCGAACCCGGTCGATCCTAACCGGTCTCGGCGATGTAGCGCCCGAGGGCGGCCGCGGCCCGGAGCATGTGGGCGCGCATGCGCCGGGCCGCGGTCTCGCCGTCGCCCTCGGCGATCGCCGTCAGGATCTCGCCGTGCTCCTCGCGGGAGCGCCGGATCCGGTCGGCATGCCGCAGCTGCGTCCGTCGGAACGCGGCGAGGCGCTCCCGGATCGCCAGCGCCTGCTCGGCCATGAAGCCGTTGTGCGTCGCCGTGTAGAGCGCCTCGTGGAAGGCGCGGTTGAAGCGATCGTAGGCATCGACATCGCCGGCTTCCACGACCGCGGCGGATTCCTCGTGGAGCTCGATGAGCCGGCCCCGTTCCAGCGGCGTCATCCGGTAGGTGGCGAGCCGGGCGCACATCGCCTCGATCTCGGCGGTGGTCTCGAACATGTCGGCGATCCGCTGCGGCGTCAGGCGCGCCACCACGACGCCCCGGCGCGGCCGGATCTCCACGAGGCCCGAGGCCGCGAGCTGGCGCAGCGCCTCCCGGACGGGGGTGCGGGAGGCGCCGTAGCGCTGCGCGAGGTTCTGCTCGTCGAGCGCCGTACCGGCCGCGATCGTCCCCGACGCGATGGCGTCGGTGAGCGCGTCGCGAATCCGATCCGAGAGCAGCCCGCTGTCGATCTTCTGAAAATCACCGTGCATCCGCTGTTCCTAGACCATCCCGCGGGTAGCGGCTGCAAGTCTTCGGAGCAAATATTGTGAAATCACCGCCTCATTGATCCTCGCGGATGCGAGCCCGAGGCCGGCGGTGCGGCGCGGAGGGCGGTTCAGCCGACGAGGGCGCGCACCGTCAGAAACAGGATCGACGGGCCGACGAGGCACCCGATCCCGGTGTGGAACGTCGCGGTGAGCGCGCCGTAGGGGACCAGCTTCGGATCGGTCGCCGCGAGCCCGCCCGCGACGCCGCTCACCGTGCCCATCAGCCCGCCATAGGCCATGGCCGAGCGGGGATTGTCGAGGCCGATCAGCCGCGCCACCAGGGGCGTCCCGACCATGACCATGACGGCCTTGGTGACCCCGGTGGCGATGGAGAGCGCCATGACAGTGGAATCGGCGCCGATCGCAGCCCCGGTGACCGGGCCGACGATGTAGGTGATCGCCCCTGCGCCGATCGTCGTGATCGAGACCGCGTCGTGATAGCCGAAGGCCACCGCCGTCAGCGTCCCGACGATGAAGGGCAGGATCGTACCGAGACCGAGGGCCAGGACGCCGAGCAGGCCCGCGCGGCGGGCCTCGATCACGTCCACCTCGAAGGCCGTGGCCACGATGGCGAAGTCGCGCAGCATCGCCCCGCCCATCAGGCCGATGCCGGCCAGCGCCGGGATGTCGGCGAGCCCCTTCTTCCCGCCCGTGGAGAGCCCGCCGACATAGGCCAGCACCAGCCCCAGCACGATGGCGATGGCCGAGCCGTGAACGCGGCCTCCGGTGAGATGCTTGGCCGCCAGGTTCGAGACCAGGATCAGCGCCCCCACCACCGCGAAGGCGGCCACGAGGCTCTGCTCGATGAACACGTGCTCGATGCCGTGCCAGATCGCGTGTCCCATGGCGGTCAACCTTTCCTGGCGACGGGTGCGGCGGCCGGGGCCACCGATGCCGGCTCGGTCTCACCCGCGATGACCGAGCCACCGTGCTCGACGGCGCTGCTGCCCGGGTCGCGGCGTCCGAGACGGCTGAGCAGGGCCACGGCGCCGAAGCACAGGACCAGCGAGCCCGTGGCGGCGATGAGGACGATCGGGCCGCCGCTCACCGCCGCGACCACGTTCTGCTGGGCCGCCATGGCGACCACGATCGGGATGTACATCCCGGCCCAGAATTCCACGCCGAACTGGACGCCCTTGCTCAGGCGCCCGCGGCGGGAGAGCCAGAGCCGGGCCGCGATCAGCAGGATCATGGCGATGCCGACACCGCCGACATTGGCCTTCACCCCGAGGGCGATGCCGAGGAGGTCGCCGAGGTACACGCCGATCAGCGTGCAGGCGGCGAGCAGAGCGACACCCAGGACGATCATCGGCGTTGACCCGTCTGTGAGCCCAACCCTCGGGCGCAACGTGGCGACCGCAGCGACGCGCGCGTCATGGAGCGTCTCCTTCCCGAACCGGCCTGATGACCTTGCCGTGAAGTATGCAGGATATTGACAGTTGCGCAATCGTGTATACGAAACTGTGATTGAAGCCGGTTTGAAAATACCCAACCGGGCTCTATCTCGCTTTCGGCATACCTTAGGGGAACGCGCGAATGACCCACTGGCGCGGCGAGAGACAGGCGCGCGATGCCCGTATCGAGGCGGGTCGCGCGCTTGCGGACGGCAAGGTCGTACCGGCCGGCGCCGTCGTCGACCTGCTGGAAGCGATCCTGCGGCCGGGCGACCGCGTCTGCCTCGAGGGTGACAATCAGAAGCAGGCCGATTGTCTCGCCCGGGCACTCAGCGCCTGCGATCCCGACAGGGTGCACGACCTCCACATGGTCCAGTCGGGAATCGTGCTGCCGGAGCACCTCGACGTCTTCGAGACCGGCATCGCCAAGCGGCTCGACTATTCCTATTCCGGCCCGCAGGGCGCCCGCATCGCCAAGATGCTCTATGGCGGCCAGATCGAGCTCGGGGCGGTGCACACCTACCTGGAGCTGTTCGCCCGCTACTTCATCGACCTCACGCCCAACGTGGCGCTGATCGCGGGCGTGTCGGCCGACCGGGAGGGCAATCTCTATACCGGGCCCAACACCGAGGACACGCCGACGGTCGTGGAGGCGACGGCCTTCAAGAACGGTGTCGTGGTCGCGCAGGTCAACCAGATCGTCGACAAGGTCCCCCGGGTCGACATCCCCGGCGACCGGATCGACTTCGTGGTCGAAGCCGACAAGCCCTTCTACGTCGAGCCGCTCTTCACCCGCGATCCGGCGGCGATGACCGAGACCCAGATCCTGATCGCCATGATGGCCATCAAGGGGATCTACGCGGAATACGGCATCCGCCGGCTCAACCACGGAATCGGATTCGGGACGGCCGCCATCGAGCTGCTCCTGCCGACCTACGGGGAGAAGCTCGGACTGAAGGGGAAGATCGCCACCCACTGGGCGCTCAACCCGCACCCGACCCTCATCCCGGCGATCGAGTCGGGCTGGGTCAAGCAGATCCACTGTTTCGGCTCGGAAGTCGGCATGGACCGCTACATCCGTGAGCGGTCCGACATCTTCTTCACCGGCCCGGACGGGAGCCTGCGCTCGAACCGCGCCTTCTGTCAGACGGCCGGCCTCTACGCCTGCGACATGTTCATCGGCGCGACGCTCCAGATCGACCTGATGGGCCATTCGTCGACAGTGACGCAGTCGCGGGTCGCGGGCTTCGGCGGCGCGCCCAACATGGGCTCGGACCCGCACGGCCGCCGTCATCCCTCGGATGCCTGGATGAAGGCGGGCCGCGAGGGGCCGATCGTCGGCGACCCGGCGCTGATGCGGGGACGCAAACTGGTCGTGCAACTCGTCGAGACCTTCGGCGACAAGCTGGTGCCGACCTTCGTGGAGCGGCTCGACGCGCTCGAGCTGGCGAGAAAGATCGGCCTCGAACTGGCGCCGGTCATGATCTACGCCGACGACGTGACCCACATCGTCACCGAGGAAGGCATCGCCAATCTGCTGCTCTGCCGGGACGCCGACGAGCGCGAGCAGGCGATCCGCGGGGTTGCCGGCTATACCGAGGTCGGACGCGGCCGCGACCGGGCGAAGGTCGAGGAATTGCGCGCCCGGGGC
The DNA here is from genome assembly GCA_963990595.1 of uncultured Methylobacterium sp. Classification (GTDB taxonomy): domain Bacteria; phylum Pseudomonadota; class Alphaproteobacteria; order Rhizobiales; family Beijerinckiaceae; genus Methylobacterium. The sequence continues at coordinate 2,909 of CAXDNE010000082.1, read as the reverse complement.
ATCATCCGTCGCCCGGAGGATCTCGGCATCGAGCCGCTGGACGCCGACCGGGCGCTGCTCGCCGCGAAGTCGATCAAGGATCTCGTGCACTGGTCCGGCGGCCTCTACGAGCCGCCCGCCCGGTTCCGGAACTGGTAACGCGTCACGTTTCGTTCGCAGATGTTGCAGAGAGCGGCCGAAGCAAAAAATCTAGCACCGAGGGTTGAAGGATCAATCGATTGCTCGCGGCCGAAGGAAAGGGATCGAAAAATCGACGCCGACTGCGGCAGCGTGTTAACAAGCGACGCCGTAAGGTCAGTCGCGATGAAATTTTTGCACTTCGAGCTTCAGTCCGGTCAGCATCGGACGGTGATCGTCACGTTGAACAAGCAAGCCAACGTCAAGGTCATGGATGACTTCAATTTCGAGAGCTATAAAAGCGGTGACGGGCACAAATTCTACGGTGGCTATGCGACGAAATCTCCCTTCAAGGTGGTTCTGCCTAGCCCAGGATTGTGGCATGTGGTCATCGATCTCGGCGGCATTCCGGGATCGGTCCGGGCCTCGGTGCGCCTGACTTAGAGCCCCTGCCAAAGCGCCGGCCGCGTCGTCTCGGCCGGCGGCCGAACTGCCGAAGCGGGGCCGTTTTGGAAGGAGCCCGTGGTCGTGCGCCGGATTATCCTGGTGCGGATGCTTTCGCAGGTGTCATCGCGAATCGATGGCCCGTCTTCGATGGCCTCTTAGGCTGTCTGCGCGTGTACGTTGTCGGGACGCTCCCGTCGTGACCATCATTCAGGTGCGCTCATCGTGGAATCCCTGACCTTCCGCCACACCACGAAGAAGCCGCTGCCCGGCTCGGTTCCGAACGCGATCACCGGCGTCGTGGCCTCAGGCAACCTGGAAATCCTGCTGGAGCGGGTCCTGCCGCCGGATGCCTGCGAGGTGGCCATCGAGACCCCGATCACCGGCTACGGCGACGTCTGGGCGGCGGTGGTGGCGGATTTCGTCGCACGGGCGCAGCCCGGCGGCATCCGAATCAGCATCAACGACGGCGGCGCCCGCCCCGATACCGTGTCGCTGCGCCTGCTCCAGGGCGCCCGGCTGATGGAGGCCTGACCATGGCAAGCGGCTGCGTCGCGAGCATCGATCCGGATGCGCTGAGCTGGTACGAGGCCACCGCCCGCCAGCGGGTCATCGCGCTGACCGATCGGGGCAGCTTCCGGGAATTCCTCGGCCCGACCGAGCGGCGCATGAGCCCCCATCTGCCGCTGTTCGATCTGCCGCGTGCCTTCGACGACGGCATCGTGGTGGGCCGCGCGACCCTGGATGGCAGCCCGATCCTGATCGCCGCCCAGGAGGGCCGTTTCATGGGCGGAGCCTTCGGCGAGGTGCATGGCGGCAAGCTGGTCGGCCTGCTCCGCGCGGCGCTCGCGCTGAAACCCAAGGCCGTGCTGATCCTGTTCGACACCGGCGGCGTGCGGCTGCAAGAGGCCAATGCCGGCGAGACCGCCATCGCCGAGACCATGCGGGCCATCGTCGACGTCCGGGCGGCCGGCATCCCGGTGATCGGCCTGATCGGCGGCCGGGCCGGCTGCTACGGCGGTGGTGGCCTCATCGCCGGCACCTGCTCGCGCCTCGCGGTCTCCGAGGGGGGCCGGATCTCGGTCTCCGGGCCCGAGGTGATCGAGACCAACAAGGGCGCCGAGGAATTCGATTCCCGCGACCGGGCGCTCGTCTGGCGCACCATGGGCGGCAAGCACCGCCGGCTCATCGGCGGTGCGGACGCGTTCTGCGCCGACACCGTGGCGGCGTTCCGCCGGGTGGCCCGCGATCTGATCGGCCGGGCGCCGGCCTTCGACCTCGACACCCTTGAGGCCGAGCAGGCGCGGCTCGAAGCCCGGATCGCGCGGTTCGGCGATTGCCGCGACGCCGCCGATATTTGGGCGCGCCTCGGCGTGAACGATCCCGACGCGGTGCCGGCGATGGACACCGACGCCTTCGAAGAGACCGTGGCCCGGATCAGGGAGGCCGACCATGACGCTCGCTGAGATTCTCGCCTCGCTGTTTCCGGACGGGCATTCCGTCTCGGTCCGTGACGGGCTGGTGACCGGGAGCGGTCCCTTCGGGGGCGGCCAAATCCATATCGTGGGCGTGGATGGCGACACCCCGCTCGGCGTCGAGGGGGCGCTGGCCCTGTCGCGCGCCGTGCTCGACGCGGTGCGGGCGGGCGACCGGGCACCGATCCTGGTGGCGGTGGATTCCGACAGCCAGCGCATGAGCCGTCGGGACGAGTTGCTGGGGCTGAACGAGTGCCTGGCGCATCTCGCCAAGGCGCTGCTCCTCGCCGACCGCGCAGGGCATCCGACGATCGGGCTGATCTACGGCCATTCGGCCGCCGGCGCCTTCATCGCCACGGCGCTCGCCACCCGGGTGCTGGCGGCGCTGCCGGGCGCCAATCCGAGCGTGATGGACCTGCCCTCGGTGGCCCGGGTCACCAAGCTGCCCCTCGACAAGCTCCAGGAGATGGCGAAATCGACGCCGGTCTTCGCGCCGGGGATCGACAACATGGTGGCGACCGGCGCGGTCCATCTGGTCCTCGATCCGGACACGCCGCTGGACAGCCAGATCCGCGACCTCATCGCGGGCCTGCCGCAGGGCGATGTGCGCGACCGCCTCGGTGCGGAGCGCGGCGGCCGTCCGGTGGCGCGGGCCGTGGCCGAGGCGGTGGCCGGTCAGGCCCGCCTTGCCTGAAGGCTGCAGCCGCCACGACCTCGTCCGCGCCGACCCCGCGGTCTGGGCCACGTGGCTGAAGACCCGGACCGACCTGGACGGCGTCCCCCACATCGCCGGCTGGGCCGAGGCGGGACGCCCGCTGATCGCTGTCTCTTATACACATCTCACGCTGCCGACGAAGAGGATAGTGTAGATCT
>CAXDNE010000081.1:0-25432 GCA_963990595.1 uncultured Methylobacterium sp. | reverse complement strand
TCGGCCTGGAGGACGGCCTGCGCCAGACCTACCGCTGGTTCCTCGACAACCACGCCACGATCCGAGGCTGAACGGCACCCGTCGAACGCGGAACGCCGGGGAGACGACACACCATGGCCCAGCCGCTCCCTGACGAGGGCGAGCATGCGCGACGGCGGAAGTTCCTGAAGAGCTTCCAGAACTTCGACGCCACGATCCGGTTTCCCGCACCCTACGTGCAGTTCGCCGGCAAGCCGCTCGCGTCCCCGGCCGAGAACGGCTGGCGCTACGACGCGCTCGGCTACCGCAACGATACTCACGCGGATTCCCGGCCCGCCTCGGAGACGCTGCGCGTCTTCGTGGTCGGCGACAGCACGATGGTCGAGGGTCAGGTCTTCGCCGACACCGTGCCGGGACGGCTGGAAAGCGGCCTGAAGCGCGTCCACGGCGCGGGTGCGCGCGTCTACAATTTCGGCGCGATCTCCGCCTGCCTGAACCAGATGACCGCCCTGATCACGACGCGGCTGATGGACCTTCAGCCCGACCTGATCCTGATCGTCGGCGGCGCCACCGACATCTTCCAGCCCTGGAGCTTCGATCCGCGCGCGGGCTATCCCTACAATCATTTCGCCACTGAGTGCCTCTACGATCACTTCTTCGATCCCAGGAAGGCGGAATGCGATGCCGCCGACCTGACTTACGACGCGCTGCAGACGCTCATCTTCAACCGTTTGGAGAACCTGCGGGCCCTGACGCACTGGCAGTCCGACATCTGGGAATGGGAGGTGGTGCGGCAGTTCGAACTGTCGCTGAAGCGCCTCGCCCGCCTCGCGCCCGGGATCGGCGCACCGATCCGCTTCCTTCTGCAGCCCACCGTCATCCGAAAGGCCGAGCGCGTGGGCGAGGAGACCAGCGCCGCCTCAGGCGAGTTCCTGGCGTATCTCGACCGGCAGTACACGCGGTTCGAGGGCGTGCTCCAGCGACTGGGCACGGAGACCGGCGCGGATATGCGCTTCGCGGTCCGGGATCTCAGCCGGATGTTCGCGGATGACCGGCGGCCTCTGTTCACCGACATCGTGCACGTCACGTCGGAAGGGCGGCAGATGATGGCTGACCGGCTCCAGGCGGAGGTGGCCGCGTCGCTCGGCACGCCGGCGGAACCGGGGGCGGAAGCCTGAGGCTATGGCCGAGCCGATCGTGTTCATCGGAGATTCGATCACCGAGTTGTGGGGCTTCCACCGGGCCGGCACCTTCGAGGCCTACGACCTGATTCCCCGCGGCGGATCCGGCCAGACCGCGCGCTGGATCACCATGCGCTTCCGCGGCGACCTTGAGGAGACCGGCGCCCGGGGCGTCCATCTCCTCTGCGGCGTCAACGATATCGGCCGCAACGAGGGCTTCTTCGTCCCCGCCGAGGAGATCGCCCGGACGCTCGCCGGCATGCTCGACGAGGCGCGGGCCATGGGGGTGAAGGCCTGGGTGGGCTCGATCATGCCGGCCGAGCGGATCCCGTGGAATCCGGACGTCCAGAACGCTCCAGAGATGATCGCGACGGTCAATGCATGGCTGCGCGATCACGCGCACGAGCATGGCGCGACATTCATCGACTACCATTCCGTGCTGGCGACGGAGACGGGCGCGCTCCGCCCGGAATACGGCACGGACGGGCTGCATCTGAGCCCGGCCGGCTACAAGGCGATCGAGCCGCTGATGCTCTCGGCGCTGGGTCGGATACCGCGGCCGGCAGCCCCTCCTCCGTCTTCGATTGCTTGACCGAAGACGAACAGCGCCGCCACCCGTCTGCGACCGCGCGCACGCAGCATCGCTGTCAGAGCGCGTGGCAATGCCACGCGGATACCGATCAATATCCCAAACGCCGCATCATCTCGGTGGCATGAACACGATACATCGCAGGTAATATTAATATCGTATCGGCATGTATGATAGAAAATGTCTGATTGTTTGATTGAATGGCGCGATAGATATCGTCCAGCGACGGCCAGTGCAGATATTGATGCTCGATGGGAGCCGGGCGCATGAAATATCTGGCGTCGTCAATCAAGATCGCGTGCATATGGAAATAGGGGCTGATGGCCATGATTTCAGGGATGAGCGGACACTCCGCAGCCCGGCCTGCCGTTTCGCCGGAGCACCAATGGGCATCGAGCCAGAACAGGGACCTCGGAAGCTCGGGCACAAAATCTCTCAGGAATTGCGGTGACGATCCCAAGTGACACCTGACGTTCTCGAAACCCGAGAGACGGTGTCTGGCCCGTTCGTGAATGACCGGAGAAGCTTCGACGGTGTGGACGGATGAAAACCGGCTCGCAGCCCAGGCCGCCGTTTCACCCTCGTTCGTCCCGGTCTCGACGAAGCACTTCAAATCGAAACAGTCTGCGATCGCCAGTGCGAAATCTTTCGGCGCGCCGAACGTGACCGAACCCATCGCTTTGCCCTCATCGACATGACACAGGGCCGGCGTTCCGCGATGACATCTGCGCAGGATTGGCGACGGCCCAGGACGAGCACAACGATGTCAGAGCCAAAACCTTTGCGCAAACGCGCGGCACGCTTAAGGCGGTCGGCGTTTTACGTCTTCATAACCCGCATGATTGTCCTGTTGGATCAATCATGCGGGTTATGTTCTATCAGACCGCTTTCTTGAACTTTTAAATCCTTGGTCGAGTCGTTCAGTCGATTAATTTTTGCTTAAACGCGGCGCACCGCGCCGTGCGCGGCGCTGGTCGTGAGCATCGCGTAGGCGCGCAGAGCCGCGCTCACCTTGCGCTTGCGCGGCTTCGCCGGCTGCCAGCCCGCGGCCTCCTGCTCCGCGCGCCGCCGCTCCAGCTCGGCCGCGTCGACGTCGAGGCGGATGCTCCGGGCCGGGATGTCGATGGCGATGGTGTCGCCGTCGCGCACGAGGCCGATCAGGCCGCCCTCGGCGGCCTCCGGCGAGACGTGGCCGATCGACAGGCCCGAGGAACCGCCGGAGAACCGCCCGTCCGTCACCAGCGCGCAGGCTTTGCCGAGCCCCTTCGATTTCAGATAGCTCGTCGGGTACAGCATCTCCTGCATGCCGGGACCGCCGCGCGGGCCCTCGTAGCGGATCAGCACGACCTCGCCGGCCGAAACCCTGCCGTTGAGGATGCCGTCGACCGCCGCGTCTTGGCTCTCGAAGACACGCGCCGTCCCGGTGAAGGTCAGGATCGAGGCATCGACGCCCGCGGTCTTCACGATGCAGCCCTGCTCTGCGAGGTTGCCGTAGAGCACGGCGAGGCCGCCATCCTGCGAGTAGGCGTGCGCCGCGTCGCGGATGACGCCGCCCTCGCGGTCGAGATCGAGCTCATCGAAGCGGGATTCCTGGCTGAACGCGACCTGGGTCGGCACGCCGCCGGGGGCCGCCCGATAGAAGGTCTGGACCGACGCGCTCGGTGCGGCGCAGACGTCCCAGCGGGCGAGCGCGGCGCCGAGCGTCCCGGCCGAGACGTTGCCGACCTCGGTGTCGATCAGGCCGGCCCGGTCGAGCTCGCCGAGGATCGCCATGATCCCGCCGGCCCGGTGCACGTCCTCCATGTGAACGTTGGCGACCGCCGGGGCGACCTTGCACAGGACCGGCACGCGCCGGGACAGTCGGTCGATATCGGCCATGGTGAAGGGCACCTCGCCTTCGTGGGCGGCGGCGAGCAGGTGCAGCACCGTGTTGGTCGAGCCGCCCATGGCGATGTCGAGGGTCATGGCGTTCTCGAACGCCTTGAAGCTCGCCACGGAACGCGGCAGCACGCCGGCATCGTCCTGCTCGTAGTGACGGCGGGCGAGATCGACGATCAGGTGGCCGGCCTCGACGAACAGGCGCTTGCGGTCGGCATGGGTGGCCAGCACCGAGCCGTTGCCGGGCAGCGCCAGCCCCAGCGCCTCCGTGAGGCAATTCATGGAGTTGGCGGTGAACATGCCCGAGCACGAGCCGCAGGTCGGGCAGGCGGAGCGCTCGATCACCGCCACGTCGGCGTCGGAGATCCGGTCGTCGGCCGCCGCGATCATCGCGTCGACGAGGTCGACCTTCCTGGCGATGCCAGGCAGCTGGACCTTGCCAGCCTCCATCGGACCGCCCGAGACGAACACCGTCGGGATGTTGAGGCGCAGCGTGGCCATCAGCATGCCGGGGGTGATCTTGTCGCAATTCGAGATGCACACCAAGGCGTCGGCGCAGTGCGCGTTGACCATGTACTCGACGGAATCGGCGATCAGCTCCCGGGACGGCAGCGAGTACAGCATGCCGTCGTGACCCATGGCGATGCCGTCATCGACCGCGATGGTGTTGAACTCCTTGGCGACGCCGCCGGCGGCCTCGATCTCCCGCGCCACAAGCTGGCCGAGATCCTTGAGGTGGACATGGCCGGGGACGAACTGCGTGAAGGAATTCACCACGGCGATGATCGGCTTGCCGAAATCGGAATCCTTCATGCCGGTGGCGCGCCAGAGGCCGCGGGCGCCGGCCATGTTGCGGCCATGGGTGGTGGTGCGAGAACGATAGGCAGGCATCGCGAATTTCGATCGGTTCAACGGTGAAGGGCTTCTGCGCCCGCTCTCGCGCACCTGCAAGCGTCGCCGAGCGGCACGCACCCGTGGCATGCTCCTGGCAGATACCGCAACGGAGGGCGGACCGCGCGATGGGACAGCTGGATTTCCTGCGACGGGCCATCGAGCAGGGGCAGGGCCGCGCCGAGGCCGACCTCGTGCTCAAGGGCGGGCGTTTCCTCGATCTCGTCACCGGCGACGTGGTGACGTCCGACATCGCGATCTGCGGCGACCGGATCGTCGGGACCTTCGGCTCCTATCGCGGCCGACGCGAGATCGACGTAACCGGCAAGATCGTCGTGCCGGGCTTCATCGATACCCATTTCCACGTCGAATCGTCGTTGATGCCGCCGCAGGAATTCGAGCGCTGCGTCCTGCCGCACGGGGTGACCACGGGCATCTGCGACCCGCACGAGATGGCCAACGTCCTCGGCACCGACGCCTTCGCGTGGTTCCTCGCCGCGTCCGAGACCCTGGCGATGGACCTGCGGGTGCAGCTCTCCTCGTGCGTGCCGGCGACCGACCATCTGGAGACGTCCGGCGCGCGGATCACCGCCGCCGACCTGCTGCCCTTCGCCGGGCACCCGAAGGTCATCGGGCTCGCCGAATTCATGAACTTCCCGGGCGTGCTCGCGGGCGATCCCGGTGCGCTGGAGAAGCTCGCGGCCTTCCAGGGCCGGCACATCGACGGCCACGCCCCGCTCCTGCGCGGCCTGGCGCTCAACGGCTACATCGCGGCGGGTATCCGCACGGAGCACGAGGCGACGACACCCGAGGAGGCGCTGGAGAAACTGTCCAAGGGCATGACGGTGCTGATCCGCGAGGGCTCGGTGTCCAAGGACCTGCACGCGCTCGCGCCGATCATCACGGAGCGCACGGCCCCCTTCCTGGCCTTCTGCACCGACGATCGGAACCCCCTCGACATCGCCGAGGAAGGGCATCTCGACTACATCATCCGCACGGCCATCGCGCTCGGCGCACCGCCGCTGGCGGTCTACCGAGCCGCCTCGTGGTCGGCGGCGCGGGCGTTCGGATTGCACGATCGCGGGCTCGTGGCGCCGGGCCTCCGCGCCGATCTGGCCGTGCTCGACGATCTCGAAACCTGTCAGGTGTCGCGGGTCTTCAGCGCCGGGCGGATGGTGGACGCGGCGCTGTTCGCCGGCCGGCCGGCGATCGCGCCGATCGGGCGCGGCAGCCTGCGCGCGCGGCGCGTGACGGCGGCGGATTTCGCGGCGCCCGGCTCTGGGCCCTCGACGCCGGTGATCGGCGTCGTCCCGGGCAAGATCATCACCCAGCGCCACGATCTGTCCCTGCCCTATTCCGGCGGCGAGCGCCGGATCGACCGCGATCAGGACGTCATCAAGGTTGCGGTCGTGGAACGACACGGGCGCGCGGCGCCGGGTGCGCGCGGCATCGGCGTCGCCTTCGTGACGGGTTTCGGCCTCAGGCGGGGCGCGATCGCCTCGTCGGTCGGACATGACAGCCACAACATCACGGTCGTCGGCGCCGATGAGAGCGACATGGCGGTGGCGGTGAACCGGCTGGGTGAGATCGAGGGCGGCTTCGTCGTGGTCGAAGGCGGCCGAGTTCTCGCGGAGCTCGCCCTGCCGCTCGCCGGCCTGATGAGCCAGATGCCGTTCGATGCGATCCGACAATCCCTCGTGACCCTGCGGGCCGCTGCACGGGGCCTCGGCGTCGTCCTGCCCGAGCCGTTCCTCCAAGTGGCGTTCCTGCCGCTGCCGGTGATCCCGCATCTCAAGATCACCGACCGGGGCCTCGTCGACGTCGACCGCTTCGCGCTGATCGACCCCTGAAATTAGATTGCGCGCAATTTAAATCGGGGCTATGCGGGCCTCGGCCGGCCCCTAGATGCCGACTCCCGTTCTGAACCGGAGATCATCCATGTCCGTAGACGTGAAGTACCGCACCGCCGCCACCGCCACGGGCGGCCGCGACGGCGCCGCTCGGACCGCTGACGGCAGTTTCGAGGTCAAGCTCGCGACCCCGAAGGAGCTGGGCGGCGCGGGCGGCCCGGGCGCGAACCCGGAGCAGCTCTTCGCCTCCGGCTACTCGGCTTGCTTCCTCGGCGCCATGAAGGCGGTGGCCCCGTCGCTGAAGCTGAAGGTCCCGGCCGACACCAGCGTCACCGCCGATGTCGGCATCGGCCCGCGCTCGGAGGGCGGATTCGGCATCACCGCCGATCTGACCATCAGCCTGCCGGGCCTGGACCGGGCGGACGCGCAGAAGCTGGTGGACGCCGCCCATCAGGTCTGCCCGTACTCGAACGCGACCCGCGGCAACGTCAACGTCGGCCTGAAGCTCGCCTGAGGGCGTCTCCCGAACGGTAGATCGGGACACCGCTCCGCCCTTGCGGATCGATCCGCGATAGCAGCCCCGGGGACGCCGACGCGTTGAATCTCGGCTCGAGGCCGTCGCGGGTTCCGGGACCGCTGCGGCGCCCCGGAACGACGACGCGTCAGAGCGTCTCCGGTGGTGTCGCCCGCGCCCGCATGCAGATGCGGCCCGCCGCATCGAGCGTCACACCCTCGAACCCGTCTCCCGTCCGCCGACCGCAGACCTGGAACGTCTGATTGGCGATCATCGGCGACACTCCACGATACGTGAACAGCCGCGGCACTTGCCCCAGCAGCGTGGCGGCGAGGTTCATCAGCAGCGTCGCCTGCATGGGGCCGTGAACCACGAGATCCGCGTAGCCCTCCACCTGCGTCGCGTAGGGCTGATCGTAGTGGAAGCGGTGCCCGTTGAAGGTCATCGCCGAGTAGCGGAACAGCAGCGTCGGCGTCGCCGGCACCGCCCAGACGGCTTCGTAGGCGGCAGGATCATCGCGCTCGGCTTCGACCTGGGTGCCGGTCTGCTGATTGGCCGCCTCGCGGTAGACGATGTCCTGCCGCTCGCGCAGCGCGACACCGCGATCCGTCGCCACCGCGTGATCCACGGTCACGAAGCAGAGCCGACCGCTCCGCCCGTCCTTGAACGCCACGTCGCGCACGGTCTCGGTGCGGGTGATCCGGTCACCGTCGCGCAGCGCGTCCAGCGTCTCGATCTGGCCGCCCGCCCACATGCGCCGCGGCAGCGGCACCGGCGGAAGGAAGCCGCCCTTGGCGGCGTGACCGTCCGGGCCGAGCGACTCCGCGGACGGCGTCTCCGGCGCGAGGCACCAATGCAGGGCCGGCGGCGCGATCCCCCCGGTGATCGGCGCGAGATACGGCAGGAACGTCGCGCGGAACTCGGCCAGAAGCCGCGGGGTGACGAGGTCGGAGGCCTCGCGGGACCGGCCGATCCAGGCGGTGAGATCCGTCATGTCAGTACGAGCGCGGCAAGCCGAGCACGTGCTCGGACAGGTAGGCGAGGATCAGGTTCGTGGAGATCGGTGCCACCTGGTAGAGGCGGGTCTCGCGGAACTTGCGCTCGATATCGTATTCCTCCGCGAACCCGAACCCGCCATGGGTCTGGATGCAGGCATTGGCGGCCTCGAACGAGGCGTCGGCGGCCAGCATCTTGGCCATGTTGGCCTCGGCCCCGGGATTGGCCCCGCCCTCGTAGAGGGTCAGCGCCTCGCGGACCATCAGTTCGGCCGCGCGCATGTTGGCGTATGCCTTGGCGATCGGAAACTGGACACCCTGGTTGGCGCCGATCGGCCGGCCGAAGACCGCGCGCTCGCCCGCGTAAGCCCGCGCCTTGTCGATGAACCACTTGGCGTCCCCGATGCACTCCGCGGCGATCAGGATGCGCTCGGCGTTCATGCCGGACAGGATGTAGCGGAAGCCCCGCCCCTCCTCGCCGATGAGGTTCTGCGCGGGCACCCGCAGATTGTCGAAGAAGACCTCCGTGGTGGCGTGATTCATCATGGTGCGGATCGGCCGGATGGTGAGGCCGTTGCCCGTCGCCTCGCGCATGTCGACGAGGAGCACCGACAGGCCGTCGGTCCGCTTCATGAACTCGGTCCGCGGCGTCGTCCGGGCGAGGAGCAGCATCAGATCCGAGTGCTCGGCGCGGCTGGTCCAGATCTTCTGGCCGTTGATGACGTAGTGATCGCCGTCGCGCCGCGCCGTCGTCTTCAGGCTGCCGGTATCGGTGCCGGAGGTCGGCTCGGTGACACCGAAGGCCTGGAGCCGCAGGCGGCCCGCCGCGATCGCCGGCAGGTACGCGGCCTTCTGGGCCTCGGAGCCGTGCCGGAGCAGCGTGCCCATCGTGTACATCTGGGCATGGCAGGCGCCGCCGTTGCAGCCGGCCCGCTGCACCTCCTCCAGGATCGCCGCCGCCGCCGAGAGCGGCAGGCCGGAGCCGCCGTACTCCTCCGGGATCAGCACCGACAGGTAGCCGCTCTCGGTGAGCGCGTTAACGAACGCGGTCGGGTAGGCCATCTCCCGGTCGAGCGCCCGCCAGTAGGGCCCCGGGAAGCCCGCGCAGAGCTTGGCGACGGCCTCGCGGATCTCGGTATAGGCTTCCATGCGGTCTCCTCAGGCCGTTCGGCCGCCATCGACGGGGAGGTCGATCCCGGTGATGAAACTCGCCTCGTCGGAGGCCAGGAACAGGGCCGCGGCAGCGATGTCGCTCGCCTGCGACAGGCGCCCGAGCGGGATCGTGGCGATGAACCGATCGCGGTTCTCCGGCGTGTCCAGCACGCCCATGAAATGCTCGAGGAGACCGGTGGCGCCCATGACCGGGCACAAGGCGTTCACCCGGATCTTCCAGGACGCCAGTTCCAGCGCCAGGGACTTGGAGGCGAGGCTCGCGGCGCCCTTGGAGGCGTTGTACCACGTCAGTCCCGGGCGCGGGCGCAGCGCCGCGGTCGAACTCACGTTCAGGATCGCGCCGCCGCCCTGGTCGCGCATCAGCGGAGCGACCGCGCGAACATAGTGGAAGATCGACTTCACGTTCACCCGGAACACGCGGTCGAACTCGTCCTCGGTCACCTCCATCAGCGGCTTGTTCCGATGGGTGGTGCCGGCATTGTTGACGAGGATATGCGGCACGCCGAACTTCTCCCGGGTGATCGCGATGCTGGCCTCGACGTCGGCCGCACGCCCGACATCCGCGCAGACCGCCACGGCACGGGCGCCGATCTCGGTCGCCACGCGCTCAGCCGCGGCTTGGTCGATGTCGACGCATGCGACCCGGGCCCCCTCCGCGGCGAAGCGTTGCGCGATGCCCGCCCCGAAGCCACTGCCGGCGCCCGTGACGATCGCGACCTTGCCGTCGAGCCTCATCGTCTCCTCCCACATTCTCGTTGAGCCCCGGACTCTAGGCCTTCAGCCGCGGGAGGCGAACTCCTCGCGGATGCGCGCGCTGTGCTCGCCGATCGCGGGGACCGGGCCGAGGCTGCGCACCCGACCGTCGATCAGCACCGGAGGCGCCACGATCCGGGCCGGGCCGGCCGGCGTATCGACGTCGGTTCGGACGAGAGCCGGGTGAGTCGCGAGGTCGGCCAGCGTGTTGACGAAGCCGTAGGCGGTGCCGGCGGCGTTCAGCTGGGCCGCTGCCTCCTCCCGGCTGAGCCGCACCAGAGCGGCGCCGATGCGGAGATCCACGGCGGCGCGATTGGCCACGCGGGCATTGTTCGACGCGAAGCCGTCGGCGGCGGCCAGATCGGGCGCACCCAGAACCACGTCGCAGAAGCGGGCCCATTCGCGCTCGTTCTGGATCGAGATCAGCACGAGGCTGCCATCGGCGGTGGGAAAAGCGCCGTAGGGGCAGATCGTGGGATGCGCGAGGCCGAGCCTCTGGGGCGCGCGGCCGGTACCCTCGAAATAGAGCAGCGGCACGTTCATCCAGTCGGCCGCGCCGCTGAACAGGCTCACCTCGAGCGCGCAGCCCTGGCCGGAGATCCCGCGGGCGATGAGCGCCTCGAGGACCGCCGCATGGGCATCCATCCCGCAGGCGACGTCGCACACGGACACGCCGACCCGGCCGGGCCCCGCGGGGTGACCCGTGATCCCGGCAAGCCCGCTCTCGGCCTGGACCAGCAGGTCGTAGGCCTTCATGTCGCCGTAGGCATGTCCCCTTCCGTAGCCCGAGATGTCGACGGTGATCAGCCGCGGATGGCGCGCGCGCAGCTCCGCCGCGCCGAAGCCCGCGCGGGCGGCGGCGCCCGGCGCGAGATTCTGCACGAAGACGTCGGCCTGCGCGAGGATCGCGTGGAGGAGGCTGGCATCCGCCGGGTCCTTGATGTCGGCGACGAGGCTTTCCTTGCCGCGATTGAGCCAGACGAAGTAGCTCGCGAGCCCGTTGACCGCCTGATCATACCCGCGGGCGAAATCGCCCTCGGGTCGCTCGATCTTGATGACCCGGGCGCCGGCATCGGCCAGCCGCGACGTGCAATAGGGCGCGGCCACCGCCTGTTCGAGGGCGAGGACGGTCAGCCCGCGCAGCGGCAGAGTCTCGTTCATCCGCACCCTTCGGTTCGCTGTGGCCCGAGCCGGGCCGGAGATTGACAACTGGTCCGATCACCGGCCCCGCCAAGCGGCAGGGCGTTACAGCCGCCGCGCAGCCGTTCGCCTCACTCCGCCGCGCGCAGCGCCGGCGGCCCGCGGACCTCCTCGACCGGCACGCTCTCCGGATCGCCTGCCTCCGCGTCCACGACCGTCGGCTTGTCCCGGAAGGACAGGCGGTGCGCCAGCCGGTCGAGGTAGATGTAGATGACCGGCGTCGTGAACAGCGTGAGTACCTGGCTCACGGCGAGGCCGCCGACCATGGCGTAGCCCAGCGGCTGGCGGATCTCGGAGCCGGTCCCGGTGGCGATCATCAGGGGGATGCCGCCGAGCAAGGCCGCCATGGTGGTCATCAGGATCGGGCGGAACCGCAGCAGGGCGGCCTGCCGGATCGCCTCCTCGGGCGTGAGCCCCTCCTCCCGCTCGGCCACGATGGCGAAGTCGACCAGCATGATGCCGTTCTTCTTCACGATGCCAATGAGGAGGATGATGCCGATCAGCGCGATCAGGCTGAAATCGAACCCCGCCCACATCAGCACCGCGAGGGCGCCGACGCCCGCGGATGGCAGGGTCGACAGGATCGTGATCGGGTGGATGAAGCTCTCGTAGAGGATGCCCAGGATCAGGTAGACCACGAACAGCGCCGCCAGGATCAGGAGCGGCACCGTCGACAGCGATTGCTGGAAGGCCTGCGCCGTGCCCTGGAAGCCGCTCACCACGGTGGGCGGCACCTGGAGATCCCGCATCGCCCGCCCGATCGCCTCGGTGGCCTGGCCCAGGGCGACGTCGGGGGCGAGGTTGAAGCTGATCGTCACCGCCGGGAACTGACCCTGGTGGTTCACCGAGAGCGGCGCCACCGGGTCGGTGGTCCAGCGGGCGAAGGCCGCGAGCGGGACCTGTCCGCCTCCGTTCGGGGCCTTGATGTAGATCTTGTCCAGACTCTCGACGCTCCCCTGCAGCACGGGAAGCACCTCGAGCACCACGTGGTAGCTGTTGAGCTGGGTGAAGTACTGCGCGATCTGGCGCTGGCCGAACGCGTCGTAGAGCGTGTCGTCGATGAGCTGGGGCGTGATGCCGTAGCGCGAGGCGGCATCGCGATCGATCGACAGCGTCAGGGTTGTGCCCCGCGTCTGCTGGTCGGTAGCGACGTCGCGCAGCTCGGGCAGCGTCTTCAGCCGGTCGAGGATGCGCGGCGCCCAGGTGTTCAGTTCGGTGAGATCCGGGTCCTGCAGCGTGTACTCAAACTGGGTCCGCGAGGTGCGGCCGCCCGTGCGCACGTCCTGCGTCGCCTGAATGAAGGTCCGGATGCCCGCGACCCGCTCGAGCTTCGGGCGCAGCCGCCCGATCACCTGGAAGGCGTTGACGTCGCGCTCGTCGCGGGGCTTCAGCGTGATGTACATCCGACCGGAATTGAGCGCCTGGCCGTTGCCGCCGAGCGACATGCCCACCGTGGCCACCGCCGGATCGGCCTGGACGATCGCGCCGACCTTCTCCTGCAGCGTCTTCATCGCCGAGAAGGAGATGTCCTGCGACGCCTCGGTGACGCCGATCATGAAGCCGGTATCCTGCTGCGGGAAGAAGCCCTTCGGGATGGCGACGAACAGGTAGCCGGTCAGCGCCAGCGTGGCGAAGAAGACCAGGAGCGTGACGCGGCGGAACCGCAGGGCCACGTCGAGGGCGTCGGCGTAGACCGACAGGAGCCAGTCGAACCCGGCTTCGCTCATCCGGTAGAGGCGGCCGTGGCGCTCGGCCGCGTGCGGCTTGAGCAGCCGCGAGGCCATCATCGGGGTGAGCGTCAGCGACACGAAGGCCGAGACCGCGATCGTCATCGACAGGACGACGGCGAACTCGCGGAACAGCCGGCCGATGATGCCGCCCATCAGGAGGAGCGGGATCAGCACCGCGATGAGCGATACCGAGATCGACACGATGGTGAAGCCGATCTCGCCCGCGCCCTTGAACGCGGCCTCCATCGGCCGCATCCCCTCCTCCACGTAGCGGCTGATGTTCTCCAGCACGACGATGGCGTCGTCGACCACGAAGCCCACCGAGATGGTGAGCGCCATCAGCGAGAGGTTGTCGAGCGTGTAGCCCGCCATCCACATCAGCGCGCAGGCGCCGAGCAGGGCGAGCGGCACGGTCACGCTCGGGATCACGGTCGCCCAGAAGCTGCGCAGGAAGACGAAGATCACCGCAACCACCAGCACGATGGTCAGCAGCAGGGTGAACTGCACGTCCTCCACGGAGGCCCGGATCGTCTGGGTGCGGTCGCTCAGGATGCCGATCTTGATGGCGGCCGGCAGCGTCGCCGTGAGGCGCGGCAGCTGCGCCTTGATGCTGTCCACCGTGTCGATCACGTTGGCGCCGGGCTGCTTGAAGACCACCAGGAACACGCCGCGCTGGCCGTTGGTCCAGCCCGCCTGCTTGGTATCTTCCGGCCCGGCGACCGCCTGGCCGATGTCGCGCACGCGCAGCGGCGCACCGTTCTGGTAGGCGACGATCACGTCGTTCCAGTTCTTCGCCACCGTGAGCTGATCGTTGGCGTAGATCGTGTAGCTGTGGCTGCCGCCGTCGATGCTGCCCTTCGGATTGTTGACCGTGGTCAGCGTGAGCTGGGTGCGCACATCCTCCAGCGACAGACCCTTGGCCACGAGCTTGGCGGGATCGATCTGGATCCGGATGGCGGGCTTCTGCTGGCCGCCGATGAAGACCTGAGCGACGCCCGAGATCTGGCTGATACGCTGGGCGAGCTGCACGTCGACCGCATCATCGACCTCGATGAGCGGCATGCTGTCCGAGGTGGCCGAGAGCAGGAGGATCGGCGAGTCGGCCGGGTTGACCTTGCGATAGGTCGGCGGTGTCGGCAGGTTCTTCGGGAGCTGGCCTCCGGCGGCGTTGATCGCCGCCTGGATATCGCTCGCCGCGCCGTCGATGTTGCGGTTCAGGTCGAACTGCACGGTGACCGTCGAGATCCCGAGGGAGCTCGTCGAGGTCATCTGCGCGACGCCCGGAATCTGCGAGAATTGCCGCTCCAGCGGCTGCGCCACAGAGGAGGCCATGGTCTCGGGGCTGGCGCCGGGCAACTGCGCCGTCACCTGGATCGTGGGGAAATCCACCTGCGGCAGCGGCGCGACGCCCAGCAGCGGATAGGCCACCACCCCGAGAAACAGGATGCCGACCATGATCAGCGTGGTCGCAACCGGGAACCGGATGAAGGGCGCCGAGATGCCGCCCTTCATCGCCGGACTCCGCACCGATCCGCGCTGACCCGATCCGCTTGAACCCGCATCAGCGCCGGGCCTCCGTCTGGCGGCCGGACGCGTCCGGCTGCTCGGCCTGCGCGGTGTGCGGCGCCTGGGGCGTAGCCACGTGGCTCCCGTCCTGGACCTTGTACTGCCCGGCGGTGATCACCCGCTCGCCGGGCTTCAGGTCGCCGCTCAGGATCTGGGTCCGGCCCGAATCCGAGCGACCCGCCTTCAGGGCACGCTGGTGCGCGCGGTCGGCCTCGTCCACGGTGAAGACGAACAGGCCGTCGGGTCCGTGCTGGATGGCGTTGTCCGGGACGGTTGTGGCCGTCGCCACCGTTCCGACCCGCATCTTGGTGGAGACGGACAGGCCCGGCCAGAGCGCGTGGTTCCGGTTCTCATAGACGGCCTTGAGGCGGATCGTGCCGGTCGCCGTGTCGACCTGGTTGTTGAACAGGGCGAGCTTGCCGTCCGCCAGCTTCGTGAGCCCGTCGGTACTCCAGGCCTCCACCGGCACATCGCCCTTCCTCAGGGCCGCCGTGATCGCGGGCAGCTGATCCTCGGGTGCCGTGAAGACCACGAAGATCGGTTCGACCTGGGTGATCGTGACGATCGCCGACTGGCCCGAGGCGTTGACGATGTTTCCGATGTCGACCTGCCGGAAGCCCGTGACGCCGTCGATCGGCGCCCGGATCGTGGCGTAGCCGAGCTGCGTCGCCGCGTTGTCGATGGCGGCTTGGTCGGCCGCGACCTGCGCGGTCAGCTGGGCGACCAGCGCGGTCTGCGTCTCGGTCTGCTGCCGGGATGCGTAGGCGCCGAGCCCCGTGTAGCGGACGAGATCCGCCTTCGCGTTGTTGAGATTGGCGGTGTCCTGCTCCTTCTTGGCCTTCGCCTGATCGTAGGTCGCCTGGTAGGGGCGCGGATCGACCTGCACCAGGATATCGCCCTTGTGGACGGTCTGACCCTCCCGGAACGCGACCTGCTGGATCTCGCCGTCGACGCGCGTGCGCACCTGGACGGTGTTGTAGGCCTGGACGGTGCCGAGACCGTTCGACACGAGCGCGAACGGACCCTGATCGACGGTGCCGAGCGTCACCGGCACGGGCAGCGGCTTGGCGGCTCTCGGCTTGGCGGCCGGCTCGTAGAAACGGGCATAGCCGTAAGCCGCCCCGCCCGCGCCGGCGAGCAGAAGAAGGATCAGCGCGAGGCCGCGCGACCGCTTCGGCGCAGGCCCGCCGCTCGCTCGCCGCACGCCGCGCTCGTCCTCGAACGCCGCGATCCCGCTCGGGCGAGATGCGGTGCCCTGATGCTCATCCCCGCTCAGCATATGGCCTTGTCCGCCCCACGGCCCGAACGCGCGGCCGACCGGAAAAATTTTGCATTCAATAGCATACAACCGGGAGCGGTCACACCGACGCGATACACTGGCGCAGGGTGCATTTCGCTGAGGCAAAAGGTGCAACGATGCGCGTTCCGGGGTAGCGTCGGCGTGAGAACCGTCCGACGACAACCGAGCGCCTTGGCCGACGCTGCGCGCCCGGGCCGGCGGCGATCGCGCATGAACTTCGACGCGGGCTCGGACGCCCGGCGCTGCCGCGACGAGCCATTGAGACCCGGATGCCGCATGGCCTCAACACTGGAACTGGACGGCCTGATCGAGTTGCGTGCCGCGCTCCTCGAGGAGCGGCAGATCATCGTGGCGTCGGTCCGCAAGCTGCGCGAGACGCGCCGGCAGAAGGGCACGTTCGTGCTGGGCGACGGCTCGGAGGCCGGGCCGCGCCTCTTGGCCGTCCAGCAGCAGATCGAGGCGGTCGAAGGCATCATCGCCACGCTGACAAGTCTCCAGACCTGACAGGCCGGGACCGGGCACGAGACTGAGCCCGTGTCGGGCCTCCCGAGCGATCAGGGATGGGACGAGCGTGCCACGGATCGGTATCCGGGATGTTTCTGAACTCTTCGCGGCTTGACCGTGAGCGCGGCCAGCGATTTCAACTAACAGATCTTGATTTTCGAGCCGGAGACCCGAGATCAAGGCCCAAGCATTACTTGTCTTGGGACTCAGCGCATGGCCAATCCGGATTCGAAACTGTATTCAATCGGGGCCTACGGCGGGAAGACAGCGGACGTGACGGCGCTCGCGGCCGAGATCGTATCGGCCTTCGTCGCGAACAATTCGGTCGCCGCGGCGGAGCTGCCCGACCTGATCGGACGTGTGCACGCCGCGTTGACGCGGCTCGGGTCCCGCGGCGGGGCCGGGACGCATACGGTTGCGGCCGTCGAGCGACCGTCCCCTGCGGAGATCCGCCGGTCTGTCCGGCCGGACGGCATCATCAGCTTCATCGATGGGAGGCTGTACAAGACGCTGAAGCGCCATCTCACGAGCCGGGGGCTCGATCCGCGCGGTTACCGCGAGCGCTACGGCCTGCCGGTCGACTACCCGATGGTCGCCGCCAACTACGCCGCCCGGCGCTCCGCGCTGGCGAAGGCGATCGGCCTCGGCCGTACCGGCGGGTCATCGCAGCCTGAGCCGCACGGACGCCACGCCGCCTGACCGACGCGTGACAGCTCGGATGTGACGATCTCGGCGGGTTGTACAAGATCCGCCCGGTTTTCAGGCTGGACCACCGAAGCGCTATTCTGTTAGCGGACCGCACCTCAAGGCGCGGGACTTTCAGCATGGACGCCTTCGATCACACCGTCTCGCCGCGCGACGCGGACAGGACTGGCGAGAAGCAGCAGAGCGCCGAGTTGACGGCCCTCTGGCTCGCCCTCGACGCCGATCATCGGGCGCGCGACGAGCGCACCGCGCGGCTGCGCGCCATGCGCCTAATCGGCGGCGAAGACGACGCGACCTGATCAGGTCTCACCCACCGGGGCGTCGGGCGAGCGCGCCGCCAGAGCAAATCCGACGGCCATCGCCATGGCTTCGGCCTGAGCGATCAGCGTCGGATCGCCTGCATCCCGCGCCGCCTCGAGCAGCGCGATCGCGTGCCGTCCGAGTCTCTGCTCCACCTCGTCGCGCCCGGTGCGGCCGCGGTCCGTCGGTCCGTCAAGCTGACCTCGATCAGTCATGGGCGCGCCCCGATCCCGAGGCGGCGACCGCGGGCCTGAACGGGTCCGACGCGGCGATCCAGCCCTGCGTCGGCGTGACGTCTCCGAAGGCGCGCATGACTGCGCTCACCGTGCGGTGGATATCGTCGGCGGCGATCCCCTCAAGGGCGTGACTCGCGGAGGCATCGGCGAGGAAGGTCACCTCCTGACCGCGGTGGAAGCCGTCGATCGCCGTCGCCAAGCAGGCGGCCTGGCCGGAAAAGCCCGCGATGACGATCGGCGGGCAGCCGCGCTCCATCACGTCGGCGAAGGCCGGACTGGCGTAGCAGGAGGGCCGGTCGCGGTCGAAGATCATGTCGCAGCCCTGCGGCTCGAATCCCTCGATCCACCGGGCGAAGCGGGTGCCGGCCTGGAACAGTGGAGCGCCGATCCAACGCACATACGCGACCTGGATGCCGCTCTCGCGGGCGTGGCTGAGGGCGAGCCGGCAATTTTCCAAAGCCGGGGCGAGTCCCGGCAGCGCCAGCGGGCGGCCTTCGACCTCATATTCCTGCTGCATGTCCACCAGCACCAGAACCGGGACGCTGCGCGGCCGGCGGTAGTGCGCCACATTGATCTGACGGATCATAGCGAAGCGGCCTTCCGGTCGACCGAGGGCCGGGTGACCGCTCGGCTGCGGGAGCGATCGAGGGCACCGGCCCGGTGCCAGCGTCCCTCGGGGCGGATGATCACGTAGGGATCGACACCGATCCCGATGGCCTGCGGGTGGGGTTCCGCCTCCAGGAGCATCTCGATGTAGTCGAAATCCGAGAACACCAGTTCCTGGGCGCCCTCGAAGACGCGGAAGCCGAAACGGCTCCAGAAACCCACGAGCCGCTTCTGTGCGTGGCCGTAGAGGCGGCGATACCCCTTCACCCGCGCAAGCTCGATCCCGGCCCGGACGAGCGCGAAGGCCATGCGGGTGTTGCGATACTCGGCCCGCACCGCGAGGCGCTCGATCTTGGCGAAATCGGCGAAGAAGCGGATTCGCAGGCACCCCGCAGGCTCGTCGCCGACATAGCCGATCAGGTGCGTGGCCGAGAGATCGTTGCCGTCGAACTCCTCCTCGTACGGGCAGGCCTGCTCCGCCATGTACACCGCGGCGCGCAGGGCGATGACGCGCGCGAGATCCTCGAGGCTGCGCGCCACCGACACGCTGGTGCCGGTCTGGCCGGGACGATGGCTGTCGTAGAGCGGGAGAATCTCGGGCTTCGGCCCCCGCGCGAAACGGTACAGACCGCCGGACGCCGCGGACGGGGCCTTGAAACCGAGCGCCCTCAGCAGATCCGCGCCGTCCGGCGTCGCCGCCCGCGCGTAGAAGTCGATGCCCTGATAGATCGGGCTCGACAGGCGATCGAAGACCAGGCCGACTCCGCCCACCAGCCGCCGGCGCGCGTAGACGGCCCACACATAGATGCCCGCCGGCCGTTCATGCTGGCCGGCCAGCAGCTCCGCCGGCGGATCGGCGGCATTCAGCGTCCCGCTCTTCAGCGCCGCGAGGCCCGCGGCGTTCAGCATGAGACAGGCGACGAAACCGTCGCCCCGCGGCGCGGCGGCGTCGAACTTATGACGCTGCGCGATCGCCAGGACGCTGTCGGGATTGGCCGACATCACGCGCAGCACGACGTCGGTCGGCGCGAGGTCCGGGAGATCGATGCGCGCGGCCTCGATCAGCCTGCCGAGATCGTCCGGCGCGGGCATGAAGACGACGAGATGGCGCGCGACGCGATCGGCGCGCAGCGCGCTGAGCTCATGGCGCGGCGCCGGAGACGGGAGCGCTGTGCCAAGGCGATCCGCGTCCCCGGCAAGGAACCGGGACCGAGCGATGTGCACCGTCATCGGACGACCTGTCATTCGGGTACGGATTGACGGTCCAGCACATCGCATCTAGCGCTCTGGCTGTATGTGCAAAATTTGGAGCAGGGGTGTTCCGTAGATGGAACAGACCGAGGCAAGCCGCGGGTCGATGCCCGACTGGCAGAGCGTCTGGGTCTTCCTGACCTTGCACCGTTCCGGAAGCTTCCGTTCGGCGGCCTCGAAACTCGGCCTGTCGGTGAACTCGGTCCGCCGGCGGATCGATGACCTCGAAGCCCTGATCGGCGCGCCCCTGATCACCCGCCACGTGGATGGCATACGCCTGACCGCCGAGGGGCACGGGATCCTGGAGGCCGCAGGCCGCATGGAGAGCGCGGCGTTCGGATTGCTGCGCGCCGCGGAGGTCGCCCCCTTCGCCGAGACCGGCGAGGTGCGGATCGCCGTCACCGAAGGTCTCGGAGCCTTCTGGCTCGCGCCGCGGCTCGTCGAGTTCCAGCGGGCCAACCCGCGCCTGACGGTCGACCTGCGCTGTGCGATGGAATCGGCGGATGTCCTGCGCCTGGAAGCCGATGCTGCCATTCAGCTGACGCGGCCGACGAGCCTCGATCTGCGCGTGGTCAAGCTGGGCCGCATGCACGTGCTCCCGTACGCCGGGCGGAGCTACGAGCAGACCTATGGAGTGCCGACGAAGCCGGAGGATCTGGTGCGCCACCGGATCGTCGTTCAGGAGGCGAGCCAGGTCATCAACGTGGAGGATTACGCCCAGAGCGTGCCCGGCTTCCCCTCGGCGGTTCCGATCACCCTGAAGATCAACGTCAGCAGCGCGTATTACTGGGCCATCGCCAAGGGCGCCGGGATCGGATTGTTGCCGACCTATGCCAGTGCGATCGGCGCTCAGGTCATACCGGTGGACAATCTGGGTCGGTTTCACCGCGACATCTGGCTGACCTACCATCCGGACGCCGAACGGATCGGCCGCGTGCGCCGGGCCATCGACTGGCTGCGCGCGTCCTTCGATCCGAAGCGCTACCCGTGGTTCCGGGACGAGTTCATCCATCCCCGCGACCTGCCGACGTCGATCAAGGGCGAGCCGCTCCTCGACCTGTTCGCCGGCTTCACCGCGATCCAGGCCTGAGGGCCGCCGGGGGGCCGCGCCGCGCCGCGGCAGGGTGATCGCCAGGACGGCGCGGCGGACCGCGTCGGGATCGTCGGAGATCCGGTCCGTCTTGACCGCGCGGCGCGCATGATCCTTGCTCCCGCGGCCGCAACGACGAGGTTTGCCGTGCTGCTGACGCCCCGCGAGAAGGACAAGCTGCTAATCGCCATGGCGGCGCAGGTGGCGCGCAACCGCCTCGCGCGCGGCGTCAAGCTCAACCATCCCGAGGCCGTGGCGCTGATCACCGACTTCGTGGTCGAGGGCGCGCGGGACGGGCGCACCGTCGCCGAGCTGATGCAGGCCGGCGCCACCGTGCTCACAGCCGATCAGGTGATGGAGGGCGTGGCCGAGATGATCCACGACATCCAGGTCGAGGCCACCTTCCCGGACGGCACCAAGCTCGTCACCGTGCACCACCCGATCCGGGGGGCGGCCTCCGCCGACGTGCCCGGGGCGATGACGACCCAGCCCGGCGACATCGTGTTCAACGCCGGTGCCGAACGCACGGTGATCACGGTCGCCAATACCGGCGACCGGCCGATCCAGGTCGGCTCGCACTATCATTTCTACGAGGTCAATCCGGGCCTGGTCTTCGAGCGGGAGCAGGCGCGCGGCAAGCGCCTCGACATCGCGCCCGGCACCGCAATCCGCTTCGAGCCGGGATCGACCCGGGAGGTCGTGCTCGTACCGCTCTCCGGGGGGCGCACCGTCTACGGCTTCCGTGGCAACGTGATGGGCAAGCTCTGATCATGGCGAATGCACCGAAGCCCGCGAGCCTGCCCCGCGCCGCCTACGCGGACATGTTCGGCCCCACGGTGGGCGACCGGATCCGCCTCGCCGATACCGGCCTGGCGATCACGGTGGAGCGCGACCTCACCACCTACGGCGAGGAGGTGAAGTTCGGCGGCGGCAAGGTCATCCGCGACGGGATGGGCCAGAGCCAGGCGACGAATGCCGATGGCGCTGTCGACACGGTGATCACCAACGCCGTGGTGCTCGACCATTGGGGCATCGTGAAATGCGATGTCGGTCTCGTGCGCGGGCGGATCTTCAAGCTCGGCAAGGCCGGAAACCCGGACATTCAGCCCGGCGTCGACATCGTGGTCGGCCCCGGGACCGAGGTGATCGCCGGCGAGGGCAAGATCCTGACGGCGGGCGGCTTCGACAGCCACATCCACTTCATCTGCCCGCAGCAGATCGAGGAGGCGCTCTGCTCCGGCATCACCACGATGCTGGGCGGCGGGACGGGGCCGGCGCACGGCACCTTCGCCACCACCTGCACGCCCGGCCCCTGGCACATCGCCCGGATGATCGAGGCGGCCGACGCCTTCCCGATGAACCTGGCCTTCGCCGGGAAGGGCAACGCCGCCCGGCCCGAGAGCCTCGTCGAGATGGTTCGGGCCGGGGCCTGCGCGCTGAAGCTGCACGAGGATTGGGGCACGACGCCGGCGGCGATCGACACCTGCCTGTCCGTGGCGGACGCGCACGACATCCAGGTCATGATCCACACCGACACGCTCAACGAATCGGGCTTCGTCGAGGACACGATCGCGGCGTTCAAGGGCCGCACCATCCACGCCTTCCACACGGAGGGGGCGGGCGGAGGCCACGCGCCGGACATCATCAAGGTGGCCGGGCTGCCGAACGTGCTGCCCTCCTCCACCAACCCGACCCGGCCCTACACGCGGAACACCATCGACGAGCATCTCGACATGCTGATGGTGTGCCATCACCTCGATCCGTCGATCCCGGAGGACCTCGCCTTCGCGGAGAGCCGCATCCGGCGCGAGACGATCGCGGCCGAGGACATCCTGCACGATATCGGCGCGCTCTCGATGATGTCCTCCGACAGCCAGGCCATGGGCCGGGTCGGCGAGGTCATCATCCGCACGTGGCAGACCGCCGACAAGATGAAACGGCAGCGCGGCGCCCTGCCGGGCGATGCCTCCGGCACCGACAACCTGCGGGCCCGCCGCTACGTCGCCAAGTACACGATCAATCCCGCCATCGCGCACGGGATCTCCAGGCACATCGGCTCCGTGGAGCCCGGCAAACTCGCCGATCTCGTCCTCTGGAGCCCGGCCTTCTTCGGGGTGAAACCCGACCTGGTCCTCAAGGGCGGCAGCATCGCGGCCGCGCCCATGGGCGATCCCAACGCCTCGATCCCGACGCCCCAGCCGGTGCATTACCGGCCGATGTTCGGCGCCTACGGACGGGCGCCCTTCGCCACCGCCCTGACCTTCGTCTCGAAAGCGGCCGTCGAGGACGGCCTGCGGGAGCGGCTGGGCGTGCAGAAGGAGCTCATCGCCGTCGAGAACGTGCGCGGGGGGATCTCCAAGAAGAGCATGGTGCTCAACGACGCCACCCCGGTGATCGAGGTCGATCCCGAGACCTACGATGTCCGCGCCGACGGCGAACTTCTGGTCTGCGAGCCGGCCGAGGTGCTGCCGATGGCGCAGCGCTACTTCCTGTTCTGAGCGCATGTCTCCGATGATCCGTGCCACCCGCCTGCTGCGCCGGGACGCCCTGACCGGCGGCGAGATCGTCGACCGCGTCGTCCTCGATCACGGCGACCGACACCGGCGTCGCATGGCCATGCGCGGGCTCGGCGGGACCGCGTTCCTGCTCGACCTTCCGGAGGCGGCGGTGCTGGAGGACGGCGACGCCCTGGTGCTGGAGGACGGGCGGCTCGTCTGGATCGAGGCGGCTCCGGAGCGTCTGCTGGAGATCCGGGCGCCGAGCGACCATGCGCTCAAGCGCCTGATCTGGCATATCGGCAACCGTCACATCCCGGCCGAGATCGGCGCGGATGCGGTCTGGATCGTCGACGATCACGTTCTCGCCGAGATGGTCCGCGGGCTCGGCGGCAGCGCCGAACCTGTGGATCGCCCATTCCGGCCGGAGGGGGGCGCCTATTCCGGCGGCCACGCGCTGGGCCAAGGGAACGGCCACGCGCACGACGTTGAGCATGGCCATGCGCACGGCCACGCGCACCCGCATGGCGGCCACCACCATCACCCCCATGCCGGCGGCTGAGACCCTCGAGGCCCTCCGCCTCATGGCGTGGCTGTCGCCCGGCTATCCGGTCGGCGCCTACGCCTATTCGCACGGTCTGGAATGGGCGGTCGAGGCGGGCGATGTGCGCGACGAGGCGAGTCTCACGGACTGGCTCGGTGACGTGTGCGAGCGGGGCGCCCTGCGCAACGATCTGATCCTCGTGGCCCATGCCCACCGAGCCGCGCAGGCCGGTGAGGCCTGTGCCCTCGTCCGGATCAACGCGCTCGCGCTGGCCCTCGCGCCCTCTCGCGAATTGCACCTGGAGACCAGCCAGCAGGGGCGCAGCTTCCTCGACGCGACCCTTGGCGCATGGCCGGGCGAGACGCTCGCGCGGCTGGCCGACCATCTGCCGGGTGCTGTCGCCTATTCCGCGGCCGTCGGCACGGCGGCAGGCGCGCACGCGATGGCCCTCGCGCCGGTCCTTGCCGCCTACGGCCTCGCCTTCGTGCAGAACCTCGTCTCGGCGGCCCTCCGGGCCGCGCCCGTCGGCCAGGCGGCCGGGACCCGGGTGATCGCTGCCCTGACGCCGCGCGTCGTGCGGGTCGCCGAAGAGGCCCGCGACGCGGACCTCGACGCGCTCGGCGCAGCCACGTTCCGCCTGGATCTCGGCTCATTCCGGCACGAGACGCAGTATTCCCGTATCTTCCGATCCTGAGCGCGCAGCATGACCTCCTCGAACGGCCCTCTCCGCGTCGGCATCGGCGGACCTGTCGGGTCCGGCAAAACCGCCCTGATGGAGCAGCTCTGCAAGCGCTTTCGCGACCGCTACGAGATCTGCGCGATCACCAACGACATCTACACCAAGGAGGACGCGCGGATCCTCACCGTGGCGGGTGCCCTGCCGGAGGAGCGCATTCTGGGCGTCGAGACCGGGGGCTGCCCGCACACCGCGATCCGCGAGGATGCCTCGATCAATCTGGCCGCCGTCGCCGAGATGAACCGGCGCTTCCCGAAGCTCGATCTCGTGCTGATCGAATCCGGCGGCGACAACCTCGCGGCGACGTTCTCGCCGGAACTTGCCGACATCACCCTCTACGTCATCGACGTGGCGGGGGGCGAGAAGATCCCGCGCAAGGGCGGCCCGGGCATCACCCGGTCAGATCTGCTGATCGTCAACAAGACCGATCTGGCGCCTCTGGTCGGCGCGGACCTGTCGGTGATGGAAGCGGACACGCAGCGGATGCGGGGCACACGCCCCTACGTCTTCGCATCCCTGCGCGGTGGAGCGGGAGCCGACACGATCGCGCGCTTCATCGAGACGGCGGGTGGCCTCGGCCGCTGATCGGGCGGGCTGAGTGGCCAGTCGCCCCTAGCGCCCGGCCTCCGCGGACCGCGCCCGCGCCGAACCCGCCCGCGGCACGCCCATCAGGGCGTCCAGACGGCTCATCCGCGCGCTGAAATCGTCCATCGCGTTCTGACGCGCCTTGATCGCCGCACTGGTCTGCGCCCGGGTCGGGCGGGCCTGCGCCTCGGCCACCGGGACGGCCAGCAGCGCGGCCGCGGACAGAAGGGTCAGAGTGCGTTTCATACCGTCGATCCCTCGCGCAATCGTCGCGTCCCCGCGCGGATGCCTCGCGAGATTATGTACGCCGCACGCGGATTCGCGTGCGCCAGCGCACAGCGCTCTCGGCGATCCTCAGGCCCGCCGTCTGAGTTTGTCCGATTGACACGCGGTCTCGACTGATCCAACCCGCGATATCGGGGACCTGTTAACGGTATCGCGCATGCGAAATCTGCGGTGGCTCGCCGCCCTGCCCTTCCTCGGCATTCTGGTCGGCCCCTTCTTCCTGAACCGGGTCGAACCTTTCGTTCTCGGCCTCCCGCTGCTCCTCGCCTGGCTGGTGTTCTGCGTCATCGGGACCGCGGCGGTGATGGCGGTGATCTACCTGACCGACCCCGACAGGTGCATGCCGGAGGATCCGCGATGAGCATCGCGCTCGTCATCGTCGCGGCCGGCTTCGCGCTGGCGATCGGGCTGGGGCTCTATGCCCGCCACGGCCGGGAGATGGGCCTGGAGCAGTGGACCGTCGGCGGCCGCGGCTTCGGCACCGCCCTGGTGTTCC
>CAXDNE010000080.1:0-25444 GCA_963990595.1 uncultured Methylobacterium sp. | reverse complement strand
CCCCCCCCCCCCCCCCCCCCCCCCTTTTTTTTTTCACCCCCACGCCGGAATCGGCCATGGCGTGTTGTGGGGGGGGGGGGTATTGGTGTATACCACCCCCCCCCGGGGGGGCGGCCCCGGGCCGCCCCTCCACTCTGACCGGAGTACAACCGTGGACGCGCAATTCTGGGCCGCCCTCGCGGGCATCGTCTGGCTCGATCTCCTCCTGTCGGGCGACAACGCCCTGGTCATCGCCATGGTCTGCGGTGGCCTCGAACCGCGTCGACGGGCTGTCGGCATGTGGCTGGGCACCGGCGGGGCGATCGGCTTGCGGATC
Source organism: uncultured Methylobacterium sp. (assembly GCA_963990595.1). GTDB lineage: Bacteria > Pseudomonadota > Alphaproteobacteria > Rhizobiales > Beijerinckiaceae > Methylobacterium. The sequence continues at coordinate 25,128 of CAXDNE010000080.1, read as the reverse complement.
GGCCTCGCCTTCTGCGTCGCGTGGCTGATGGCCTGGCCCGGACTGATGGCCGTCGGTGGCGCCTTCCTCCTCTACGTCGCGGCCGGATTGGTGACGGGCGATGGTGGCGCCGAGAACCGCGCGCCGAGCCGCACCCTGCTCGGTGCCGTCGCGACCATCGCCATGGCCGATGCCAGCATGAGCCTGGACAACGTGATGGCGATCGCTGCCCTCTCGCGCGGCGACTGGGCCCTGATGGCGGCCGGCGTTCTGATCTCGATCCCGCTCATCGTCGCGGGAGCTGCCGTCATCTCCAAGATCCTCGAGCGCCTGCCGATCCTGTCCTGGGCCGGCGCCGGCCTGCTGGGCTACGTCGCGGGCGGCATCATCGCGGCCGATCCCTTCCTGGCGAGCTACCTGCGGGCTGACCCGGACGCCCTCCACCGCGTGCTCGGCGCCCTGGGATGCGCCGGAGTGCTCGCCGTCGGCCTCTCGGTCCGGCGCGCCCGCGCGGACGTGACCGAATCCCTGCCCCTGCCGGTGGGGGCCTGACCATGCGAGCCTTTCGCGGCCGCGCATCCGAGCCGGAGCTTACTCCTCCGGCGCCCCTCACCCCCGGAGTTTCGCCCGTGAGGCCCGTGACCTATGCCGTGCCCGATCTCCACGGCCGCGCCGATCTCCTCGAGGCCACCATCGCCAAGATCACCCAACGCGGCGGCGGGACCGTGGTCTTCCTGGGTGACTACGTCGATCGGGGGCACGCCTCCCGTGAGGTGATCCAGCGGCTGATGGCGGGCGCTCCCGAAGGGCAGCGCTGGGTCTGCCTCGGTGGCAACCACGAGTCGATGCTCGTCGTCTGCTACACCGGCCGCGCTGCGCGCGGGATCTGGCTCGAGAACGGCGGCGATGCGACCCTGCGCTCGTATGGAGGCGTGATCCCGCCCGAGGATCTGCGCTGGATCCAGGAGCGTCCCCTCCTCCACGTCACCGAGCATCGGATCTTCGTTCACGCGAGCGTCGACCCCACGATCCCGCTCGCGGCCCAGACCGACGACACGCTGCAGTGGAGACGCTACCCGAGGGGGTTCGCCGAAGGCCACGGAGACCGTCACGTCGTCCACGGCCACACGCCGAACCGGAGCGGGCCGGAGCTCTACGCTGGCCGGACCAACCTCGACACCCTGGCTTGGAACACCGGCCGCCTCGCGGTCGGCGTCTTCGACGACGCGCTGCCGGGCGGCCCGACCGAGATCCTGTGGGTCGAGGGCTACCCGTTCGTGCACCTCCTGAGGGGCGCCGCCTGAGCGACAGACCTGTGCGCAGGCCCACGCCTGAACCCGTGAACTCCTGAAGGCGTGATATTATGGGATCCTCTTCCCTCGGAGGACCCCATGCCCCGCCCCCTCAGCGACCGCCAGCGCATCGAGATTGCCATCCCGTGCCGCCTGTACTTTGCCTTGGTGCTGATGGGCGCCTTCGAGCCGAACCCGAAAGCGGCTCCGGAGGAGGGAAGGCGGGAGGTTCAGCAGGCTACGACCCGCCTCAAGACGCTGCTCGCCCAGGCAAACGACGAGCCGCTGGCCGATCTGACGCCGAAGGACCGCGGGAAGATCACGCGGCGGATCGAGCGGGTCACAGACGCCGCCGTGCACGACTGGGATGGTCTCTGCGCTCTGCGCGTTGCCATGGCCCTCCACTTCTTTCTCGAGACCTTGATCGAGCGCGGGATCCTCGTGCTCTGGGAAGGCACCCCGATGGGCGAGGCCGTCTCGATGCAGCATCCGATGTTCGAGCGCGGCTTCGAGGAGCCAACCCTCGAGCACGCAGCGCGCAAGCAGGCGCGGCGGCTGATGGAGCGTTATCAGGCTGCGGGCTTCTACCTCGATCCGGTCCAGCCGACCGCGCTCGAGGTCTCAGTTCACGCCTGACCGCCTGGACGCGTTCAGGCGTTCACGCCTTCACATTTCCCAGTGCCTTCGATCGCACGATCGGCGATCTTGATCTCAGGGCAGCGCCCAACTCCACCGGAGGCAAGACCATGGCGACCTACGACATCTGCGTCCTGATCTTCATCTACTCGGCGATGGCCGTCGGCGGGCTTGTGCTCGGCCTCGGCTGGTTCATCCCGGACGCACAGCCTCGAGAGGCTGCCCGAGCGGCCGAGCCCGACATCCAGATCTGGGCCATCGACTGAGGCGCGGCAGATCCCGCCAGCTCACCACCGGAGAACACATCATGGTTGCAGGAATTCGACCCTACGGGATCGGGCGCATCGGCGCCCTCGGCGCCGGGCTCGCCCTCGCGATGGCAGCCGCGCACGGGATCGATCGCCGACGCGTCATCGTGATCGACAACAACGATCCCGACCTGCCCTCCCTGCGCGACCGGGTGCGCGAGGTCGCGGTGGAGCCGGTGGCCGCGATCGCCGAGCCGGCGCCCAAGGCCCCGCGCGGGCAGTCGGAGGCCGACCTGCGAGCCAAGGCGGCGGCGGCCAGCAAGCGCGCCCGCAAGAACGCCCGCCGCGCCGCCGCGTAGGTGCGCCATCCCCGTCGAGATCGAGGCATCGCAGGAGGAGCACCGCGTGGCCGAGCCATTACTCAGTTTCCACACGATCGGCGAGGGCAGCCCGTACATGACGCGGCTGCTCATCGGCCGGCTCCGCCTGCACATCTTCCATCGGGGCGACGGGGATCCCGACCCGCACGATCATCCCTGGGCCTTCTGGACGCTCCCGATCACGCCATACGTCGAGGAGGTGACGGCGCGGACCCTGGACGAGTGGCCGAGGGACGGCGACCGCTGGCGCGTCGAGCGCTGGGATGCGGGCGACGAGCTAGTGTTCCAGCGGGTGGTGCCCGCCTGGCGGCTCCACTTCCGGCGCGCAGAGCACATGCACCGCGTCCTCGGCCGATGGAGCGGCAAGGACTGGGGCGTCGAGTCCGGGAAGATCGTCACCCTCGTCTGGCGCGGCCGGGGAGGGCGCCGATGGGGCTTTCTCAAGACCCGCGACGGGCGGAGCTGCTGGCAGCACTGGAAGGATTACGTCCGACGCGGCGGCAAGCACGCGCCCTGCGAGCCGGCCGAATAGGGCAGCCGGGAACTCAGCGGCGCAGCGCAAGTAATTCGGCAATGGAGTATCGGAATGCGTGATCTTGTTTCAGAACTCCAGAGCGTAATGGAGACATTAGACGATCTCGATCTCTTGCACTCATCCGAAATCGTTCGGAGCGCACGGGATGAAATCGAGCGCCTGCGCACTCAGAATGTGGGCGGGAATGAGGGGCAGGATTTGGTCCTGGTTCCGCGCGAGCCGATGCCGGAAATGGTCGCGGCATGGTGGCGCGTGAAGAACACCGGGTCTACGGAACCGGGCGAGAGGGGCGAGGATCGCAGTGACTATGCTGCATATCGAGCCATGATTGCAGCCGCCCCAGCGCCGAAAAATCGTGGGGCAAAATGTGGGGCGCCGAGCGCCGTCGCAGATAATCTTGAGGTGCCGCAATAAGTTACTTGCGGATACCTAAAGACGGGAACTCCGCCATCAGGACAGAGGGCACGCCATGAGAACGCAATTGCTATGCGAGATCCAGGCCGAGGACAGCCGCGTTCGCCAGCTTGAAGCCGAACGCGACGCGGCCCTGAGCGCCATTCGCAACACTATCGTTGCTCTCGACGCTCAAGGCGTTTGCCCGACGATGGCCGACGCGCTGCGCCTCTTGATCGAGCGAGTAGACGCTACCGGTTCCATCGTTGGCGAATGGCCGCCGAGATCCGCGCGTCCGGCAGACGGATCAATCGGTAGTCTTAGCGGGCGCCCAACAGCGCGCAGCGACTTCCGTTACACGGACTGAGTTTGGCAGATGGAGTAGCTATAGGCCATGAAAACTATGAACAAACTTAACCCCGAAGCATATACTCGGGTCCTCGACGTAGTGCGCAAAGCGGACCTGTTGGTTGACAGTACGTTCAACGGGGGGATGGAGCAGCAATTCGTTTCGCAGAATGCATGGTGCGAACTTTCGCATGCGCTCCTTGCATTAAAAACATTGATACCGAGCGAAGAGCGCCCTGCAGAAGCACCGCACGCTGTCGTGCTTTTCTGGCCGGATGCCGACGCTTCAAACGAGCCGCCGAACGAAGACGAGGTTCTATCCGCCGCTCTTGCGGAGACCTGAACTTGGCAAAGGGGGCAGGAGACGACCATGCAAAAGTACACTGTCGAGATGAAAGAAACCCGCATCCTGACCTTTGAGGTCGAAGCAGAGAACGAGGTTGCGGCGACGGAAGAAGCGCATCAAAGCTACAGGCCAGTGAGCGACGAACCGCACGAGCGGGCGGTTCTTTTCGTCATCCCGAGCGCCGAATAGCGCGGAGGGGGGCACGGCCATGAGGCTGATTTCAATGGCCGTTCTGGTCTCCATCGGGATCGCGTTGGGGGTCTGGCTCGGGGCCGTTATCGGCATCTGAGGGCAGAGGGGAAATCCGCCACCAGGGAGGAAGCGATGAGGATGCGCGTTCTAGTGATCGAAGCGGAAGGCGAGGCAACGGCCATCGCCGAAGTTATGCGCCGCGCTCTGTCGCCCGAGGCAGCAGAGGCGCGCAACCCGCCGCCGCCCGAGGATCTACTTATGCTCAGGCACGATGCCGTTGCGGTGCCGACCAAGGCGCGGCTCACGAAGGTTGCACGAGCGCCGCGCAAGCGATGAGGGCCGGAATGTGGGGCAACGGCGCCCCACATCGCCGCCCACAATCCCGAGGCGGCAACAGAGCGTGAAGGCCAGGCCGGCGGCATCCGTCTAGGCCGCGCAGAATGTGGGGCAAGGTGTGGGGCGAGGCCGTTTTCAGGCCCTCCGCGGCGCCCTGAAACGACGGCAGAGGGGGCAGGGTTTGGCCACAGGAGAGACGACTATGGACGATCAGGATTTCGACGATTGGTGCGACCAGATCGACGCCCTCGGCAGAGTGCGGGGCTGCGATTTCGACTACACGCGCCGCACCGACCGGGAGTGCTGGCGCGAGATGTTTGAGGACGGGCTCACGCCCAGCGATGCGCTGGACGAAGAGTTTAGTTGCGCCTGAATTCGATAGCGGGGGCATCCGATGACGATGTATTTCGTGCTGATTTTGATGCTGACTGCGGGCGTCACTGATGGGGGAAATGCCCTGACGACAGCGCACTTTAAGGACAAGGCCGCGTGCGAGGCCGCGGGCAAGGAAGCGACCACGCTCGCGAGCGGCGGCAGGGCTATCACCTATCGGTGCGTACCGGCGGTGTAGGGAAGCGGGGGCAGGGTTTGACGATGACTTGGACAGCACCCGTTGTCAGCGAATTGGACCCGCTTGAGAGCCTGCTGGCGCGTTCGCGGGCGTACTATGCCGACTGGCTCGCGAGCTGCCAGTTCTAATCCGGGGGCAGCATTTGGGCCAGGACATCGACCCTTGGTGCGACGAAATCGGCCGCTGCGAGGGGCAGGAAAGCGCCCGCGAGGCAGGGATATGCAACTGCACCCATTGCGGAAAAGAGCTTCATTTCCGCGACGGGTATTGGTGGACGTGGGACGCGCACCTGCGCACTAACCCGCGACCGCAGCACGAGGCCGAGTAGGGAAGCGGGGGCAGGAGATGATGGATAAAACGGACGATCAAACAGGCCGTGCAGCGGCGCTGGAACAGCGCATTGCCGAACTGGAAAAGGCTTTGGCGCCCTTGGCTTACGCCCGCATCCAAGACCGGGCGCAGGACACCGACACCTTGATCGCCAGCAACATCACCGTGGCCGATGCGCGTCAGGCGCGGGCGGTCTTGCGCGGCATCAAGTAGGGAAGTGGGGGCATCCGACCAAGAGGAGAAAAGACGATGAAGATTGATCCTATCGAGACAGCGCCGAAGGACGGAACCCGGGTCCTGGGCTTCTACTGCAAGGGTGGCGAGATTGTCTGGGCGGGGCCGGTCCGTTTCGCTGGAACCGATGGGAAGCCGGTCGCTGATCCCGCTCGCGGCTACTGGTGGATCCGGCAACTGGATGACACCGTCTGCGCGGTCGGTCCCAACGGCTGGTGCAAGCTCCCTGATCCGCTCTGATCTCGAGCGCAGCCGGCAGGAGCTGGCCGCCCCCCCTTGACCATGTCCAAAGCCGCCGATCACGCCTTCACCCGTGAACCCGTGAAGGCTGCCAAAATCCAAGTGCCAGGATCCAGGCAGCGTGGATATCTTGGCCCCCCGAGGGGCATCGCCCCGCTCTCAGGAGTCAACCGGATGACAGCTTCCCCCAGCCCTTCAGCGCGCGGCGGCCGCCTCGCGCGCGGCCTTCGCGCCGTGCTGGATCATGGCCCCCAGCTCAGTCTCTTCTCGATGTTCACCGCACCCGCGGCGGCGAAGCCCGCGGAGGTTCCGGCGCCCACGCCGGCCCCCGTCGAGGTCGGCCCTGCGGTCGCGTTCTTCCTCGAGGGGGATCGGGCGCTGGCCGAGACCTGGCAGGGCAGGGCGCGGGACAACCTCCACGCCATCGCGCTCTCGGCCGAGATCGCGGCTGCCGGGCGCCCGGCGACCCCGCAGGAGCAATCCCGCTTGATCCGCTTCACGGGCTTCGGCGCCTCGGATCTCGCCAACGGCGCGTTCCGGCGCCCCGGCGAGACCGAATTCCGGCGGGGCTGGGAGGAGATCGGGGAGCGCCTCGAGGCGCTGACGAGCCCGGAGGAGTACGCTGCCCTCGCCCAGGGGACGCAGTACGCCCACTTCACCCCCGAGCGCATCGTGCGGACGGTCTGGGCGGCCCTCGAGCGGTTCGGCTTCCAGGGCGGGCGGGTTCTCGAGCCGGGCATCGGCACCGGTCTGTTCCCCGCCCTGATGCCCGAGGGCTTGCGCGAGGCGGTCCAGATCGTCGGCATCGAGGCTGATCCGGTGACGGCCCGGATCGCGGCCCAGCTCCAGCCCGGCGCCGAGATCCGGGCCGAGGACTTCACCGAGACGAGGCTGCGGGGCGGCTTCGCGCTCGCGATCGGCAACCCGCCCTACTCGACCCGCGTCGTGCGCACCGATCCGGCCTACCGGGCGCTCGGCCTGCGGCTGCACGATTACTTCATCTGCAAGGCCGTCGATGCCCTGGTGCCCGGCGGGTTCGCGGCCTTCGTCACGAGCCAGGGCACGATGGACAAGGCCGACGCGAGCGTGCGCGCGCGGCTGGCCGAGCGCTGCGATCTCCTCGGCGCGATCCGGCTGCCCGAGGGGGCGTTCAGCGCGACCGCCGGGACCGACGTCGGCACCGACATCCTGTTCCTGCGCCGCCGCCGCGCGGGCGAGGCGATCTCCGACACCGCCTGGATCGAGACGGCCTCGGCCGGGATCCCGCGCGCCGAGGAGATCGAGATCAACCGCTACTTCGTGGAGCACCCCGGGATGGTCCTGGGCGCCCACGTGATCGCCTCCGGCCCCTTCGGCCCGGCCTACGCTTGCAAGCCCATCCCAGGGCGCGACCTGGACGCAGGGCTCGCCGCCGCCATCGAGCAGCTGCCGGCCGAGGTCGGTGCGCCCGACGAGAGCGGGGAGGGGATCGAGATCGGCGCGGCGGAGATCGCCGTCACCTCGGGCGGGAACGAGCGCCTGCGCGAGGGCTCCTACTTCATCGCCGACGATGACCGGCTGATGCAGGTGATCGACGGCAAGGCCGAGCCGGTGGCGATCAAGAGCGGGGGCAAGGCCGCCGGGATCTTCCCGAAGCATGCCGGGATCATCCGGTCGCTGATCCCGATCCGGGACTGCGTTCGCGCGATCCTGGCCCGCCAGGAGAAGTGCCAGCCTTCCGCTGAGGAGCAGGCGCAGCTCTCCCGGCTCTACGACGCCTTCGTCTCGAAGCACGGGGCGATCAACACGACGACGGTCCAGGTCCGCGAGGCCGACGCCGACGGCGCCCACACCGAGATCCACCGGCAGCCGAACCTTCAGCCCTTCCGGGATGATCCCGATTGCTGGCTGGTCGCCTCGATCGAGGATTACGATCTCGAGAGCGGGACCGCGACCAAGGGGCTGATCTTCCACGGGACGGTGATCGCCCCGGAGGCCACCCCGGAGATCCGTACCGCCGCCGACGCGCTCGCGCGCTGCCTCCACGACCACGGCCATGTCGACGTCGCCGAGATCGCCCGGCTGCTGGGCCGCACGCGGGCCGAGGTGCTCGACGAGCTCGGACCGGCCCTCTACCGGAACCCGGAAACCGAGCAGTGGGAGACGGCCGACGAGTACCTGTCCGGCAAGGTCCGGGACAAGCTGGCTTTCGCCATCGGGGCCGCCGATCTCGATCCGAGCCTCAAGCGCAACGTCGAAGCCCTCGAGGCCGTCCAGCCGACCGATCTCCCGCCCTCCGACATCACCGCCCGGCTCGGCCAGCCCTGGATCCCCGTCGACGTCATCGAGCGGTTCCTCGCCGACATCATCCGCGTGCGCGCCGAGGTCCGCCACTACCCGGAGGCGGCGAGCTGGGCTCTGGACGAGTACGCCTTCGCCTACTGCCGCGACGCGGATATGCGCTGGGGCACCCACCGCTACGGCGTCGGCAAGCTGATCCTCGATGCCCTGAACTCCCGCACCCCCCAGATCTTCGACACGGTCTACGACGAGTACGGGCGGGAGAGCCGCCAGCTCAACATCACCGAGACCGAGTCGGCCAAGGAGAAGCTGCAGTCGGTCAAGGGCGCGTTCGAGTCCTGGGTATGGGCTGATCCGAACCGCTCGGACCGGCTCGCCCGCATCTACAACGACACCTTCAACAATCTGGTCGCCCGCCGCTTCGACGGCTCGCACCTGACCCTGCCGGGCTCATCATCATCTGTGATCCTGCGCCCCCATCAGAAGCGGGCGATCTGGCGGATGGTCGCGGCCGGGGGAACGATGCTCGCCCATGCCGTCGGCGCCGGGAAGTCCTGGACGATCGCCGGCGCCATCATGGAGCAGCGCCGCCTCGGCCTGATCACCAAAGCGATCGTGGCCGTGCCCGGCCACTGCCTCGCGCAGTTCGCCCGGGAATTCCTCCACCTCTACCCGCTCGCCAAGATCCTGGTCGCCGACGAGAACAACTTCGCGCGCGACAGGCGCCGCCGCTTCCTCGCGCGGGCCGCCGCCGGCTCCTGGGACGCGATCATCATCACCCACTCGGCGTTCAAGTTCATCGGCCTGCCGGCCGCCTTCGAGCGGCAGATGCTCGAGGAGATGATCGAGGAGCATGTCGCCCTCATCGCCACCGTCGACAAAGGCGACCGCCTGACGATCAAGCAACTCGAGCGGAAGAAGGAAGGCCTGCGCGACCGCCTGCGGGCGATCGAGCTGCGCCGCGATGACTTCCTGACGCTCGGCGAGGTCGGCATCGACCAGATCGTGGTCGATGAGTGCTTCCCCTATGACACCGCAGTGCTCACCGAGCGCGGACCTATCAAGATCGGGGACATCGTCGAGCGGCGTCTCGCGGTTCGCGTCTGGAGCTACAACCATGCCGAGGGGCGAGGGGAGTGGAAGGCGGTCAAGCGGTGGCTGCCGCGCGGCCGAGCAACTGAGCTTGTTCGCGTCGTTCACGAGCGCGGCAGCTTTGTCTGCACCCCAAACCATCCCGTCGCCACTGCCAACGGGGTCTACCTCCAGGCCGGTTCGCTCATTCCGGGATCGCAACTGCTCTCACTGTCAGGCGAGCTTCAGCCCCTCCACGGCGCACAGCATGTACTGCGCGGCGGCCTGCAAGGAAGCAGCGAGCCGAGCTCAGAAACCGCGGAGGCCCTGTGCCGAGTGCGGCGGGGAGGTCATCCTTCCCCATCGCAATCACACGCGGAAGTTCTGCTCAGTCGCCTGTGCGAACCGAGCCCGCTACCGGGATCCGGCGCAGCGGGAGGCATTTCGGAAGCGGATTGCACCCTCGTGGGGATGCTTGAAGGGCCGGCCCAATCATCACGCACGAAAGCGTATGCAGACGGACAACCCGATGCAGGATCCGGAAGCCCGGCGTCGGATCTCGGAGAAGCTGAGTGGCCGCACCTTCCTCGCTCGTGGAGGGAACGGAGCCACTACCGTGCCGCAGGAGATGCTTGCATCAGCGCTCGGATTGCCGATGGAGTACGCGATCGCAACTGCACCCGTGAAGGGGCGGTTTCCGAGCCTCCCGCACTGCTACAAGGTGGATTTGGCCGACCCCGCGCGCAAGCTGGCGATCGAGGTGGACGGGAATTCGCATCGAACGAAGCGATGGAAGTTCTTGGATCGCCGCAAGACGGAGGTTTTGTCAGCTCTCGGGTGGTCAGTGTTACGGTTCTCGAATGCGGAGGTGCTTACTGGCCTTCAGACCTGTGTGGAGAAAGTGACGTCCTTTACGACCTTGAAGTAGAGGACAATCACAACTTCGTTGCGGCCGGAGTGCTAGTCCATAACTGCCAGGAATTCCGGAAGCTCACGTTCACGACGAACATGAGCGCGCTCAAGGGCGTCGACTCCGAGGGCTCGCAGATGGCGTGGGATCTCTACGCCAAGGCGCGCTACCTGCGCCGCCGCCGCTCGGCGCTGGGGCTCAACGGCGGCGTCGATCGCGCGCTCAATCTCGCCTCGGGCACGCCCATCACCAACACGCTGGGCGAGATGTTCACCCTGCAGCGGTTCATGGATCCCGACGGCCTGGCGGAGCGCCAGCTTCAGGAATTCGACGCCTGGGCGGCCTCATTCGGCGAGACCAAGACCGAACTCGAGCTGCAGCCCTCCGGCCGGTACAAGCCGATCACGCGCTTCTCCCAGTTCGTGAACGTCCCGGAGTTGATCTCTCAGTTCCGCTCCTTCGCCGACGTCGTGTCGGCCGAGGATCTGCGCCTGCTCGTGAAGCGGCCCGACATCGCGGGCGGCAAGCGCCGGATCATCACCGCGCCCGCGACCGAGTCCTTCCGCGCCTACCAGAAGGACCTGGATGCCAGGATCAAGGCCATCGAGGAGCGCACCGGCCAGCCCAAGCCCGGCGACGACATCATCCTCTCCGTCATCGGCGACGGGCGGCACGCGGCTCTCGACATGCGCCTCGTCGTCCCTGGCCATCCCGACGAGGCGGAGAACAAGCTCAACCGCATGATCGGGGAGGTCCACCGGATCCACCTCGAGCACGCGACCAAGGTCTACAACCAGCCCGACGGGACGCCCTTCGATCGCCCCGGGGCGAGCCAGATGATCTTCTGCGACCTGGGCACCCTGAACGCCGAGGCGAAGCGCGGCTGGTCGGCCTACCGCTGGATCAAGCACCGGCTCGTCCAGCTCGGGATCCCGGCATCCGAGATCGCCTTCGTCCAGGACTACAAGGGGAGCCAGGCCAAAGCCCGCCTGTTCGCCGACATGCGCGCCGGCAAGGTCCGGATCACGATCGGCTCGACGAAGCGCATGGGGACCGGGGTCAACGCCCAGAACCGCATGGTCGCGCTCCACCATCTCGACGTGCCCTGGCTCCCCTCCGACATCGAGCAGCGGGAAGGCCGGATCGATCGCCAGGGAAACCAGAACCCGGTGATCGAGATCCTGGCCTACGCGACCGAAGGGTCGATGGACGCCACGATGTGGCAGGCCAACGAGCGCAAGGCCCGGTTCATCGCGGCAGCCCTCTCCGGCGACCGCTCGATCCGCCGCCTCGAGGACGTGGGCGAGGGCTCGGCCGACCAGTTCGCCATGGCGAAGGCCATCGCCTCGGGCGATCCCCGCCTGATGCAGAAGGCGGGGCTCGAGGCCGAGATCTCGCGTCTGGTGCGCCTGCGCGACGCCCACCACGACGAGCAGCACTCCTTCCGGGCTCGGGTGCGCTCCGCCGAGCGGACGATCGCCGAGAGCACTGTGGAGGCGAAGAACCACCGGGTCGATATCGCCCGGTGCGAGCCGATGGGGGAGACCTTCTCGGCCAAGGTCGGGGGACGCACCTACACGGACCGGACCGAGGCCGGGCGCGTGCTGCTCAAGGCGATGCGCGATCTCGAGTTCAAGGTCCAGAACAGCCGCCCCGGGCGCGAGTCGCGGCGCGAGCAGGAGGTCGCCGAGGTGCGCGGCTTCACCGTCCGCCACTGGGCCTCCCTCGAGCGGGCGGGCAAGGACAAGGACGTCATGCTCGCCGACATCGAGGTGATGCTCACCCATCATCCCCTGGCCCTGCGCGGCTCGAGCGTGACGCCGGGCGCCATCCTGTTCGAGCAGATCCTCGAGATCATCGACGGGCTCGATGAGCGCCTGACCTGGGCCGAGCGGAGGATCGCGGCGGCCGAGGCCGAGATCGCCCGGGTGCGCCCGGCCATCGGCCGGTCCTTCGATCTCGAGGGCGAGCTGGCGGAGAAGCGGGCCCGGCTTTCCGAGATCACCGAGGCGCTCGCCAAGAGCGAGGAGGAGCCGCAGAAGGCCGCCGCCTGACAGTTCACGGGTCGAGCCGTGAAAGGCTCGACCCCTCGACGCCTGAAAAATCTGTCGCGGTCGTCGCTTTTCCTAGTGCCTGATCCAAGTAGCTTGGATAAATATGGGTCATCGAAACAGGGGCAGCGCCCCGCTCCCTGGGAGACAAGATCGATGAGCAACCGCGGCCCCCTCGCCTGGAATTCCGTCCTCCGGGACCTGAAGGCCGACCGCTCGGTCCGCTCCGACATCCGCGAGCAGCGCAACCTGCGGGGCGGCTTCTCGGCTTGGCGCGGCCTCTCGGGCACCCGCTACATCACCTCCCAGAAGGCCCGCGAACTCCTGCCGGTCGGCGCGGTTGTGCTCGCCGTCAGCCGCGACGCCGCCGGGGTCGGATCCCTGGTCGCGGTCGCCGCCTTCGAGGGCGATGCCGCTGAATTCGCCGCCTTCCGCGCCCGGGTCCACGGCGCCGGCGCGACCGAGCTTCAGATCCACACCCTGGCCGAGACCCCCGCCGCCCGCGCCGCGATGGTGGCCGATCTCGCCCCCGGCGCCCGGATGAAGGTCGAGGCCGCCGAGACCGCCTCGCTCGCCCCGAACGGGGTCTACAGCCGCTCCGCCATCATGGGCGCGGCCGTCGCCATGGCGAAGGGCCGCCAGGCCGCCACGGGCGCCGCCTGGGGCGTCTGCATGAAGGACGCGCTCAAGGCCGCCTGGGCCGCCGCCCGCGCCGCCCGCGCCGCCGCCCAGCAGTAAGGGCGGCCCCGCCGATCCTCAACGCGGCTTGGATACCGGCCGCCCTGCCCATCCACCTCCGGAGATCCCCTTGCCGACCCTGCAACTCAGCTCCCATCCAGCGGTGCAGCGCCCCTCCGGGACGATCGCCGTCGCCTACCGGCTCGATGGCCGCCTCGAGCCGCTCGGCCGCCGCCTCGTGGCGATCAGGACCGCGGCCGAGGCGCAAGCCGCCTTCGACGCCTACGCCGAGGATCTGCGGGCGACGGGCGTCAGCGCGCGGGTCGATGCCGATCTGTTGCCCGGTGAGCGGGCGCCCCGGGGCTTTCGCGGGCTCGATCTCACCGCCTACGTCAACCTCGAGATCACGGCCGATGACGGCGCCGATCTGTTCACGGGTGAACCCGTGAACCGGTGCGATCCGGCCGAGCGCTTCTGATGGGCGCGCCCTTCATCCTGCCCGGCCGCGACGTCGCGCACCTCCCGGTCTCGGCGCCCGCCATCCTGTTCGGCCATCACGGGTCGCTCATCGAGCCCGATGGTTTCGATCCCTTCGACCCGAACACCTTGCCCCAGGAGGCGCCCGAGGACGCCTGCTACATCAGCCTCTCGAACAACCACGATCTGCACGCGATCGTGGATCGCCAGGACTACGAATGGGCGCGCGCGCTGACGTGGTGCCACACCTACGGGTCGGGCGAGTTCGTGGAGCTGCTGCCCGATTACTGGGTCAGCCCGCGGCCCGATCACATCTACGCCCGCAACTGCGCGGGCGGAACGACCCGGTGGCTGCACCGGGAGATCCTGATCCGGTCCGTCGGCAAGCCGCGCTCCTCGCGCGACGTCGGCGACCACAAGAACGGCAACACCCTCGATTGCCGCCGCCGCAATCTGCGCTGGGCGAGCCCCAGCCAGAACGCGCGCAACACCCCGCGCTCGGCCGTGCGCAAGCGCTTCCTCAAGCAGATGGGCCTCCGATGACCGACACCCCCGCTCAATCCGCGCCCGAGCTCATGACCTTGAGCTTGCTCGCCGAGGTCACGCCATGGGGCATCGCCAATGCAGCGACGCGCCAGACCGAAACAGCGGCGGCGCTGCTGGCCGAGCTAGCCTTCATGGCCTGCGAGGTCACGGTCTACGACGAAGGAGCCCTGGAAGCCGCAATCCTGGCCGCGACCAAGGGCCGGGGCCTCGAGGAGCAGCGCCTTCGCGCGCTCGCCAAGCTCTCCGCGCGGCTCGCTCACGCCGCAGCCCTGGGCGGCCTGACGCCGTCGGGGGAGGAGATCGCCAAGGTCTACGCGAAGCTCGACGACGACAGCCTCGACGCGATCGTCGAGGTGGTTGGCTCGCCTGCCCTCTACAACCAGGGCAAGAGCCAGATGCGGGCGTGGTTTCTCGGACGTCTGCGCCGGCTCTGGGGCGTTCCCGAACCGGTCTGCACCCCCGCAGCGGCGGAGGGCTGAGCCGTGCTTGCGCCTCAGATCGAGCCGGCTTCGCCGGCCGGCGAGAAGCCCCCGCGGCCGATCCTCGCCTACACGGTGAGGGAGGATGAAGAGGGCCACTCGGCCCTCGTCTTCGCCACCCACCGCATCGCCGCGACGCGGCTCGGGGCGTCCCAACTCGACTGCGACGAAATCGGCGGGCTCTCCTGCAAGCGCACCCGCTGGGCCGATCAGTACGCCGCGGACGGGCGCGTGCCGGCCTCGGCCTGTGTCTGGGCGGGCTGGTACTTCGAGGAGTGCTCGGGCTGCGGCCGGCGCATCGACACGGACGAGCTCGCCGAGCGCCGCCTCACCTACCGGGACGTGATCGGCTGGTCGCACGGAGGCACGATCTACTGCTGCAAGACCTGCAAGGCGCAGGACGAGCGCGAGGACCGCCGCTGCAAGCGGGCTGGCGCCGAGTACCTCGACCGGGTGAGGGCGATCCTGCTCCGCCGCTTCCCGGAGGCGGCGGTGGTGCGCGAGCACGTCTACGTGCCCCGCGGCCAGCGGCCCGCGGTGGTCGAGCAGGCCATCATCGAGTTCTCCTGGCCCGGCCAGAAGATCGGCCCAGCCTCGATCCGGCTGGACGACTCCTACCGCGGCCGGGCGCAGGGGCCGCGCCGGCTCACGTTCACGTGCTGCATGGGCGATCGGGAGGCCTTCGAGGCCTACGCGGCGGCGACGAAAGGGAAGGGAGAGGAGGCGCATCATGGCTGATCGGCCGATCATCTTCTCGGCGCCGATGATCCGGGCGCTCCTCGCTGGCCAGAAGACGCAGACGCGGCGGATCCTGAAGCCTCAGCCTCCGGAGTGGGCGACATTCTGCCAGCAGCCCAGCATGCTCAACGTCGAGCATCGCTGGGTTCCATCCGGTCTCTGGCGCTGGAGCGAGCCGGAGCAGTCCCCGCCTCGGGCGCTGCGTGCGTGGCCGGTGGATGCTGACGGCGAGCATTACTGGCTGAGCCTACGGTTCGCGAAAGGAGATCGCCTCTGGGTCCGCGAGAACTGCCAAGCGCAAGAGCAGGCCAGCGGCCAGGATGGCGTCTTCTTTCCAGCCGACGAGGCTTGGGAGCCGATCCAGGCTGGTAGCCGCGGCGCTGCCGACGACTGGCTGGTCCTCTACCACTATGGCCGCCGCCGCGGCGCCGTGGTTCCGTCGATCCATATGCCGCGCTGGGCCTCGCGTCTCACGCTTCTGGTGACGGACGTCAGGGTCGAGCGGCTGAACGCCATGAGCCCGGCCGATGCGATCGCCGAGGGCATCAAGGATCTGCGCACGCCGGAGCATACCGACTTCGGCATTCCCGGGCTGGTCAACGCGCAGCACCCGGTCCGCGCCTTCTGGCTGCTCTGGGATCACATCAACGGCCCCGGAGCTTGGGAGGCGAATCCCTGGATCGTCGCCATCACCTTCTCCGTCCACGCGCGCAACATCGACCATCTCGTCCCGGCTACTGCGGAGGCCGCGGAATGAGCGCCACCGCCCTCACAAGCCGCGACTTGTTCAGCGTCCGCCTCACCGACACGATCACTCGGACGGCCGATCTCTCCCGGTGCGGGGCCTACCGCTGGACGCTCACCCGTTCCTGGTCGAGCGAGGGCGGCCGGGTGTGCTTCATCGGGCTCAACCCCTCGACGGCCGATCACCGGCGGGATGACCCGACGGTACTCCGCTGGATCCACTTCGCCCGCGCTTGGGGCTACGGCGGCTTCGTTGCGGTCAACCTGTACCCGTTCCGCTCCTCGAGCCCCGCCGAGGCGCGAGCCTGGGCGAACTGGCAGGAGAACGGGCCGGACTACTACGCCCGGGATCGGATCTGGGAGAACGAGACGATCCTGGTGCGCGAGGCCAAGGCCGCGGCGCTCGTGGTCCCGTGCTGGGGAGCGGGCGCCTGGGATCCGGTGTACGTCGATCACGTGCTCGAGATGATCCAGACCGGCGAGACGCCCTGGCCGGATCTCCACTGCCTCGGCACGACAGCCGCGGGCGATCCGAAGCACCCGATGGCGCGCGGGCGCAGCCGAATCCCGGACCATACCCGCCCGACGCTCTGGCGACCGTCATGGGAAGCGTAACAATGATTGACCAGATCCGCGCGCTCGAGGCGCTGCTGGCTCGCGTGAAGAGGGCCAGCGGCCCGAGCCGGGAGATCGACGCCTGGGTTCATCTCATCTTCGTCAATGAGGGAAGGACAGGCGTGTTCGAGAGCCCGGAAGCCTGGGTTCGCTTCGCCGTTGTGCAGAAGTGGAACACTGGCCGCTACACCTCCTCTCTCGAGGCTGGACTTCATCTCGTGCGCCACATCTTGCCGGGCGCCATGTGGGCAGTCGGCTGCATGGAAGGCGGCCCATTCTGCCGGCTGGTCTACCCGACCGGCCTGTCCGGTGGCTGGGGTCACACGGTCTCGATGGAGCAAGAGGGCGGCCCGGACTCGGAGCCGCTGGCGATCCTGTGCTGCCTCATCTCGGCGAGGCTGGCCCTGCTCACGGCCGGCGCAACCGGAGCGAGGAAAATTCGGGGTTGAGCGAGAAAAATGCGGCGCCCTGAAAAAAGGGGCTTCCCCCCAAGTATCACTTGTGGCACCTCTGATGACGCAAAGATGTCTTCGGCCCCGGCGGAACCCCCGTCCGGGGCCGTCGGCGTTTTTGGTCCCCCAGAACCGAACCTCGGAAAAGATCGGCCCCACCGCGGAGGTCCCGATGAAGTAAACCTGCGCGCGAAAGCGCTCGACCGAGGGCGCCCCGATCCGCAAGACGCGGAGGGCCCCCGACCCCATGGCGGATATAGCGGCCTAACCCAGCCTGCCGGGCGCCTATAGCTCGATGCCGGCCTGCCGCACGTAAATCCATCGCACACAGCAGTCGCTGAATGGGCGGTCCTCGACAGGACTGCCGGTGTCCGGTCCACCGAGTGGGGCGGCATCCCACGTCTCCCGAAAAGGGCGCCGTCACCCGCGGCGTAAATCTGGGTCGGTCGCCTCACGCGGTAGGCCGTTCACGTGGCTACGAGAAGCCGCCTGCCCCCTCCCTCTCCTGTATGGCAACGCGAGATCGCCGAGGGGGCGAGTTTTGCCCGAACGGGCATCCGAGTTGACGTTGCAAGCCTGTAAACCCGCGCGCCCCGGCTCGAGAGCCGCGAGGGCCGCGTACCCGCTCAGGCCTCGCGCGAACGAGCCGCCATCGCCCGCCACCGCGAGCCGCCCCTTTCCGGCGCGCGGACTTCCACCGGGCGGTCAGCGGAGAAGCCGGAGTCGCGTCCGGCCGACGTCATTGATCAACCCGAGCCCGGCCGCGCGCCGGCTCCCAACCCTGACAGGTCCACCATGGATGAGGCCAAGTTTCGGGCCGGGCTCGCCGCCGAGCTGCGCGCCATCGCCCAGAAGGTCGAGCGCCTGCCGCTCGCCGATCGCCGCGACCCCGAGAAGCCGGTCCACGAGAAGCTGACGCTCGCCCGGGAGATCCGGGCGCGCGCCAACAGCCTCGTGCGCGAGATGGCCCCGCCCGAGGGCGGGCTGGCGCTCGCCAAGGTGGTGTTCGGCAAGACCGGCTGCACAGCCCAGGTCGAGCGCGGCCAGCTCGCCCCGCGCACGCCCCGCGCCCGCCGGCCCGGCCGGATCGGCCTCGCCCTGGCAGCCTGACCGTGCCGGCCGCCGAGGCGTTCGAGGCCTCAATCGACCAGAGCGACGGCGCGATCGAGGTCTGGGTGGGGAAAGGCGAACGCGCCGTCTCCATCCTGGTCGAGGATGGCGGAGGCCGCGCGTCCGTCTCGGTTCCGCCCCCGCGCGTTCGGCGGCTGATCCTCGATCTGCAGGAGGCGCTTCGCCGCCTCGAGGACTGAGATCGCCCCAGGGCGATCACACTTTCACCCTTTCGAGGCTTCACGCCTTCACGCCTTCACGCTCTCCCCTCCGGAGCCCCTGCACGCCCTTACTGCCAGCGTGCGCAAGCCAGCCAGGATGACCATGTTCAAGCGCAGCCTCATCGCTGCGGCGCTTCTGTGCGTCGCGTTCCCCGCCCTCGCACAGGACGGCATCGCATCCTGGTACGGTCCAGGCTTCCACGGCCGCAGGACGGCCAACGGCGAGCGGTTCAACACCTACGCGCTGACGGCCGCGCACCGGACCCTGCCGCTCGGCGCCCGGGTTCGCGTCACCAATCGCGCCACCGGGCGCACGGTGGTCGTGCGCATCAATGACCGCGGCCCGTATATCGGCGGGCGAGTGATCGACCTGTCGCGCGCCGCGGCGAACGCGATCGGCATGGGCGGCCTGGCCCGCGTGACGATCTCGCGGGGGTAGGCGAGCCGCGCCCGCTCCATGCGGCGTGGATGCCATCCAAGACGAGAGCCGGCCGGAGGATCCGAGATGCGCGCGTTCCGACACCTCGCCGGCATCGCCGGGATCCTGTTCTGCTTCGCGCTCTGGTTGGTCTTTCATGCGCTGAACGGCGGCTCGCTCGAGGTCGCCCGCGCGGTCTCGGCCTTCGTCATTGTGGTGGTGATCCTCGCCTCCCTCGGTGTCGCGGCCGACGAGCAGATCAGTTACCGCTCAGGTGAAGACGATCTATAAATCTGCAATCCACTGAGGATTGACAGATGAAGATAGAGAAGCGCCGCGGGTCCAAGTACGTCGCGCGGCGGCTGGACAGACTACGCGAGGAGCGGCGCCGGGCCGCGCGGCAGCGCATCGCGGCCGTCGGCTACATCGGGCCGGGCGATGACCCGGCCGAGGCCGAGGTCGCGATCCGGGAGTACTGCGCACAGAGAGACCTGGATCTCTCCGGGATAGTCTCGGAGATGCTTGGATCCGACAGTATTGTTCCGACTTTCCGTCCGGAATTTGCAGTCATCTCTCAGGCCTGCCGGTCGGGCCGGTTCGGTGCCGTCGTCGTGTTCCGCGCAGGCTCGCTCGGATCGAGGGCCGCCCAGGCCGCGGCCGTGCTCGCGCTCGGGCCGTTCATCGGCCTCTCGGCGGCCTCCGGACGCGCGATCGACGCCCCCGGATTGCTCCGCGGATTGGCCCGCGCCGCAGCCGCCGCGCGGCCCGCCCGCCGGCCCCGTTTCGGAGGCTCAAAAAAACCTGACGCCGGCCCGCATCCGGCGCTGATGAATTAACCCGCGCAAACTGGCCTTAGCAAGGGCTATTCCGGGCCTCTGGAATGGCCTAGGTTTGCCCCCACTAAGCGTTAACAAAGATGCATCAGCCTGCCCGGCCGATGCCGCCAGCCTGGGAGCCGGATCCGGTGCTCGAGGAGACCCCCGCCGCCGGGACCGACTGCGCCGTCCCGGTGATCATCGCGACGCCCGAGCCCGGCGCGACTCCGCTGCCGCCGGCCCTCGTGCTCTCGGACGAGCTGGCCGCCTCGATCGCCTCGGCCGACGCCTATGCCCAGGGCGCGACCGCCGAGCGGACCCGGCGCGAGTACGTCTCGAGCTTCCGCCTGTTCGAGGCGTGGTGCGCGCGAAACGGCGCCCGCGCGCTGCCGGCGCACCCGGAGGCGGTGCGCGCCTACCTCGCCGGGCTCGCCGATCGCGGCCTGAAGCCCGCGACCATCGACACGCGGGCTGCGGCCATCGCCTACCATCATAAGGCGGCCGGCCACGAGAACCCGACCGCGGCCCCCGGGGTGCGGGCGACGATCCGGGGCATCCGCAACCGGGTCGGCACGAAGCCGAACAAGAAGGCGCCGGCCACGGCCGATCACGTCCGGAAGATCCTCAAGAAACTGCCGGACTCGCTGGTCGGCCTGCGCGACGCCGCGCTGATCTCGATCGGCTTCGCCGCCGCGCTGCGCCGCTCCGAGCTGGTCGCGCTCGACCTCGAGCACATCGAGCGCACGCCCGAGGGCATGATCGTCCACGTCGCGCGCTCGAAGACCGACCAGGAGGGCGCCGGCCATCAGGTCGCGGTGCCGGCCGGCACGAAGATCCGCCCGGTGAAGGCGCTCGACGCCTGGCTCTCGGCCTCCGGGATCCGGAGCGGCCCGCTGTTCCGGCAGATCCGCAAGGGCGGCCACCTGACGGCCGATCGCCTGAAGGATCACGCGGTGGCGGAGATCATCAAAGCGCGGGCCGAGGCTGCGGGGCTGGATCCGCGCTTCTTCGCCGGCCACTCGCTCCGCTCGGGCTTCGTCACCTCGGCGCTGGCGAACGGGGCAGATGTCCTCAAGGTGATGGGCGTCACCCGCCACACCCAGGTGCAGACGCTCAAGGGCTACGATCAGCGCGCGCAGGCCTTCAAGGACCACGCGGGGCGCGGCTTCCTCTAACCGCCCGGCGCGCCGGGCCGAAAGGTCCGACGATGGAAAGCAGGATCCCGACGGATGGCGCCGCTGTTCTGGCCGAGGCGCTCGAGGCAGCCGGGGCGCCCTACAGCTTCATCGACGAGGTGGCCACCGTCTCGGCCGAGCAGTTCGAGGCCGCGGCGCGCAGGTCGCGGAGCAGGTACACCTTCGACGACGTCACCCTGACGATCGGCGACGAGGAGATCCCGCTCTCGAACGTGTCGCTGAGCGAGCCCGAGCTCGAGATCCGCAGCCCGCGCGATTTCCCGTACCACTGGTCGGGGACGGCGAACTTCACCACGACGATGCCGAAGCCGGCAAAGCCCTGGGAGGAGAGCCCGGAGCGCGCGATGGCCCGGCTGCTCTGCTCACCGTCGCTCCTGCCCGAGGGGCCACAGCGCAAGGCCGAGGAGCGGCGGGCGCGGCGCCGCGCGCGAAACCGCGAGGCAGTGTTCAGCGGCGGCATGGTCCCGGAGGGCAACTGGCCTTGGCGCCTGCCGATCCTGGACGACCCGGCATTCTGGCCTGTCCTCCCACGGGTCGGCTACCTCTAGCTTGCCCCGAGCCTCTGATCCCGGGATCCTCGGATCCCCCTGAATCCTCGCCCCGCGCGGTCATCCCGGCCGCGCGGCCCGTTGTGCTGCCCCAGTCCGAGGCCACCATGAAGCTCTCGTTCAACTCCCGCCGCCTCATCGCTCTCGATCTCGCCGTGGTGCTGATCGTCGTGGCGCTCGAGGTCTCCCGCCACTTCGCCATGCCGGCCCATTTCGTCTGAGGGGCCGCCATGGATCAGATCCGCTCCCAGACCTTCGCCGGAGACGCCGCGCGCCTGCGCCGGCTGGGCGAGTTGCTCACCTTCATCGCCGACCTGCCGATGAGCGGCGCGGTCGTCCTGACCGGCGACCGCCGGACGCGCGCCGAGCTGTACGACCTGATCCTGCAGCACCGCGGGACCGCGGTCAGCGCGGCCACCCGGATCCATGTCTGCCTCTCGGCCGACGATGAGCGCCGGGCCGTCGCCGGGGTGAGCGATGCGCGCCTCGCTCCCGGATACAAGGCGCTCTGGGCGATCGGCCTCGGCGCGAAGCCGACGCCCGGGCGCCCGGGCGTCATCCACAACGCTCGCGTCAGCGCGCAGGCAGTGGCGAGCGCTGTCGCTGCGCTGTCCGGCCATCGCTCCTACCACCATCGGATCGACGGCGCCGAGCCGCCGCCCGCTCGGGCGGAGGTTCCCGGCGCGCTGCGGCACGCGTGGCCCTCCGCCGTCGAGGCACCCGCCACCGGGAAGCCCCCGGCCTGGATCGAGGGGCAGCCGGTCACTGCTGCGACGCATCCAACCCCGGGGCCTTGGCAGAAGCCAAAGGCCGAGGATCGGCGCCACTCAGAAGTGGTGATCCGGAGCTACTTCAAGGCGCACTACGGGGAGAGGCCTTTCCGCCTCTACGCCGACCTGCCGCCGGAGTGCGGAGGCGGATACGTGCAGTTGTACGCATCCCAGGCCGAGGCAGACGCTGGGCTGCCGGCCTTCGTTCAGTACATCCGCGGGATCCTCGAGCGTCACGATGCCCGGGACCAAACGGCGCCGCTGGCCGCCTGAACCGGTTCACTCCTGAACCCGTGACCTCGTGAATGCCTCGGCTGGGCGCACTCCCGCGCCCGGCCCGACTTCGCGCGCGCTGCGCGCCTCAGACGGACTCCCATCATGGACAGCCCCAGGCCGGCGTGGACGCCGCCCCTCGAGCCCGAGCGCCCGGCACACCGCCTCGTGGTCGCCGAGGAGGTCTCGACGATGACCCGCGCGGTCGCCGCGACCATCCGCAAGCACGTCTCCACCGCCCCGGCCAATTCCCGTCGCCGCCGGCGCCTCCTCAACAAAGAGAGCGCGATCCGGCGCTCGCTCTGCGGCGCGAAAGGCCTCCGCTGATGACCAACTTCGCCCCCTCCTTCGTCGCAGCCCTCACCGCAGCGCTGACCGGCGGCTTGTCCCGCCACGTCGGTCCCGTGGTCTACCGCGACATCGAGATCCCGTGCGTCCCGCGCTTCTCGCTCGAGGACGCGGCCCAAGCCGAGGAGGCCGGGCGCCGGGCGGCCAAGCGCGAGCGCAACCGCGCCCGGTTCGAGCGGCGGCAGGGCCACCACGCCGCGCTGCTCGAGCTGATCAACAGCCTCGAGGTGCGCTCCTGCGTCATCCTCACCCAGAGCGACGCGTACAAGGACTTCGTCATCGCCATGCTCCGGCGGCACCGGCCGGACCTGTGCTCGGCGCGCCTCGCGGTCTTCGTCGTGAGCTGCCCGACCCCGGAGGCCGAGGCGGCGCGAGGAGACGTCCTGCCGGATTTCGCCGCATCGCTCCCCGTCTACCGCGCGCCGGGTCTCGCGGTCGCCCGTGAGCGCTGGTCGAAAGTCCAGGCCGCCGCGACCGAGGCCGCGCTGGCAGCCGAGCATGCAGCCGCGGTGGAGGAGGCCGAGCGCCGAGCGCGCGAGCGGGTGCTCGCCGGTAAGGCGGCCGCGTCGGTCCAGCCGGGCCTCGAGGAGCGCCTCGCAACCTGCGAACACGTTCTCGCCGAGCTGCTGGACTGGTTCGCCGGGAGCTTCAACCGCAGCTCCCTCCATACCCCAGCGCAGGTCGAGCGAGCCAAGTGGCTCATCGGCCTGCACGACGCGCTAGCTTCCGCCCGGAGCCGCCGATGAGCACCCGCATCGAGGTCCGCGAGGAGGAGGGGCGCGCGCTGCCCTTCGTCCTGGTTGCGATCCGCGCCCATCGGGAGATCCACGGCCCGGATCGGTTCGCCACGCGCGCCGAGGCCGAGGCCGCGATCCCGGAATTCCGCGTCGCGATGCGGGAGGCCTTCCGGACATGATCGACTGGTCTGTCCTCGTGGCCTGGGCGGTCGGGCCCGGCCCAGCCTCCCGCCCCTTCTCCGCCACCGCCACCGGTGGTCGGCGGCTTGTCTCCATCCCGTACAAGACCCGACGCGACGCCACGGCCATTGCCCCGGCGCTCGCTCGGGCGCTCGCCCAGGCCACCCGCTGACATGAGCAACGCCCGCAACCTCGCGCAGCCCAAGCTGACGCGGGAAGAGACCGTGCGCGCCAAAGCCGCCCGCGCGATCGTCCTCGAGCTGCCGGAGGATGGCAGCGTCCTCATCGTCCACGCCAAGCCGATGGTCTCGGTGATGCGCGGGCTGATCGAGAAGCTGCGCGGCCCCGAGGTGCTCGCCGCGACCCGCATCTTCGTCGCAGCCGCCGAGGTCGACGAGGTGGCCATCGTCTCCGGCCTCTCGGCGACCCCCGTCTTCCGGGAGCCCTTCGTGCTGCAGCAGCGCGAGCACTACCGGGCGCTCGCCGGCATCTGGCGGCTCTGATGGACCGCCCCGTCTACCTCCCCCCGCGCCAGATCCCGCCCAGCCGCGCCGTGGTCGCCTTCGAGGTGTTCACGGCCCTGCTCGCGGTCGCGATCCTGGGCGTCCTGATCAGGGTCAGCCCCCTATGAGCGCGCTCGCCTCCATCACGCCCGAGCAGTACGACGCGCTCGGGCCGAACGCGCGCGAGGTGATCGATCTCGATCGCGCCCACGAGGCCGCGATGGCCGAGTGGGTCGACGGGCTTCGGCTCGGCGGCAACGTCCTCAGCCTGGATGCCGCCCGCGCCAACCCGAGGCCGCAGCCGAAGGCGCGGCGCGCCTGGCTGACCCGGGCGCTCGCCGTCGCGTGCAACCGCGGCGCCGATCCGACCGGTGGCGGTCCGCGCACCGCCTCGATGGGGAGGCGCTGATGCAGCGCTTCCTCGAGGTCGCGGTGTTCGGCTTCGTGTTCCTGCCCCTCGTGCCCGCAGCCGTCGTGCTGTGGCTCACGCGTCGACCCGTGAACCCGTGAACGGGGTTCTCATCGCCGCCGCGGTCGCGCTGATCAGCGCCCCGCCCCCGCCTCCGGCCCCTCCGGGGCCGAAGCGTCCGCCCGTCCACGTCATCCTGGCGCCCGAGCCGACGATCCAAGATCGCCGCCGGCCGACCTACAGACCCCTGAACTGATCCCATGGACTGGAAATCATTCAACCTCGGCCTCTGGCGCGGGGCGCACGGTCGCGCGCGCCACGTCCCCCTGGCCGCCTCCATCGACGAGACGAGCTACGCCGCGGGCTTCGCCCACGGGAAGCGTCACGCCAAGGCCATCCGCTCCGGCCGCAAGCCGCCGGAGTAATCGCCCCCCCCCCCCCCCCCCGGACCCGAGCCCAAGTAACAGCGCCCCGGCCAACCCCCCCCCCCCCCGGGGCC
>CAXDNE010000079.1:0-25686 GCA_963990595.1 uncultured Methylobacterium sp. | reverse complement strand
CCGCAACCTGGAGCGGGGCCGGCGCGGCTGCGGCCGAGGCGGGGACGGGGAGGGCGGCGGGACCGGCTGCGTGGCAGACCGTGCAGCAGGCCAGATGATCCTGGGCCGGCGCGTGCGTGCCGTCCGGCGCCGACCCGTCGGGGCCGCTGCCGGCGAGGCAGAGCACGTGCTCGGGACCGGTCGCGGCAGCCATAGCGAGGCCGCCCAGGATGCTCTGGAGCGCGAGGGCGTAGAGGGCGAGGAGCGCCACGACGAGGCGGCGCGAGCCCCGGGCCGACCCGAGACGCGGCAGCGCGACGGGCGCCCGCTCCCGACCGGGAGGGGACGTCCGGCACGCGGGCCGGCCGTTTCGTTCGATCGGAGCGGTCACGGTCGGCCGCTCGGTGCGCCGCCCTCCGGGACGCTAGTGCTGGTGCTGCGACTGGCCGCCGGGGGCCGCCGCGCCGATCGGCGCCACCGAGAAGGTCACCGGCACGGTGCCGGCGCGCTGGAAGGTCAAGGTCCCCGACACGGTCTCGCCGGCCTTCGGCGCACCGGTGAGGCCCTCGAACATCAGGTGATAGCCACCGGGCTTCAGCTCCACGGTCTCGCCCGGCTTGATCGTCAGGCCGCCCGAGACCGGGGCCATCTTCATGACGCCACCCTCCATCGACATGGAGTGGATGTCGCCCGATTTGGCGAAGGGCACCGCGGCACCGGTGAGCGTGTCGGGGGTGCTCCCGGTATTGGTGATCCGCACGTAGCCCCCCGCGACCTTGGCGCCATTGGGCGTGGCGCGGAGCCAGGGCGTCTCGATCGTCAGATCGCCGGCCTTCACGGCGGCGGCCGGCGCGGCCGTCGACCCGCCCGTCTGCGCAGCCTGGACGATGCGGATCCCGGGCGCCGCCGCCTTCAGGTCGTGGGCGGTCTGGCCGGGCTTGGGAATCTCGCTCCAGGACAGGCTGCCTTCCGAGCAATCCTGCTGAACCGGCGCGTAAAGGGTCGTGCCGGGCTCGACGGTGTCGGCCACCTGGGCGAGGAAGGTGAACTCGTCGACCTCGTCATCCGGAAGGGAGCCGCCGCTCCACGTGATCGCCGTCACACCCTCCGAGGCGGTGCCGTGATGCGTCGTGTAGGTCTTCGCGTAGGCGCCGCGCGTGGTCGCCAGCGTCCAGCCGGGTTTCGGCATCGGCTTGGCACCGATGATCCCTTCCGGGATGGTGACGCTCACCCGGGTGGTCGGCTTGCCGTTGCAGCCGTGCATGATCTGGACGACGCCGCGATACGACGCGCCGGGGCTCGCCTGCTTGCGCTCGAGCACCGCGTGGGCCTGCGCCGCGGAGGCGAGCAGGCCGAGGCCGAGAGCGGCCGAGACAAAGGTCTTCATGGGAATGCATCCGTCCTGAGAGATCTGGGAAAAGACGATCGCTCAGGCGGACGGCGGACCTCGCGGTGAGGCGATGCTGCCGGGCGGGCCGCGGGCACCGACCGCGGCGGTCATGGCCCAGGCCGGGCGGAGCGCCCGGCCGGCGTTCCAGATGACGGGGGCGGGGGTCGCGCGGGGCGGAAGCGCCGTGCCGGCGGCCAGGGCCGCCGTACAGCAATCGCCGTGGCCATCCGGAACGGCCTTGCCGGGCGCGGTGTCGGCCGCGGCATGCTGGCCGCAGAGTCCCTGGGCCAAGCTCGGCATCGGCATCAGGCCGCCGAGGAAGGCCTGGAGCACGAAGGCGTAGAGCGACAGCACGGCGATCGCCGCGCGCAGGGTTGCGGCCGGCTGCCCGTCACGGCGAATCGAAGGGGACGGGTCCGCTCCCATGCTGCTCCCGCGTGTGGTCCGGTTCGGACCGCTATGGCATCCCTGCCACACCGGACGAGCCCTGGCTGTTGCCAGCGTGCCGCACCCGGGCGCAGCGTGCGCTGGCGCACCGCGATGCCACAATCCGGCCCCTTCGATAGGGAGTCTTAACGCCAGACCGACACCGTGGCGCCCGAGACAAGCCGCTCCTGCCACAATCTGACGAAACCCGGACCAGAGCCAGCGACCGATGCGCATGAAGGCACCCAACCGGTTCACCACCCTCCTGAGCGTCGCCGCCCTCGGCGCGCTGAGCGTCGGCGCCGCGGAAGCCCGCGATCAGGGCAACTACGCCCAGGCCGAATGGGCGCAGGACTACGCCTCGCCCGCCGGCATGCAGGTGCAGCGCGAGACCGTGCCGATCCTCTCGCCCCAGACCGTGGCGGCGACCGAGCAGATGGTCGAACGCTACAAGGACATCGTCGCCCGCGGCGGCTGGAAGCAAGTCTCCGGCGCCGACCGTCTGCGGATCGGCTCGCGCGGCCCGGCGGTGGCGGCCGTCCGTCAGCGCCTCATCGTCACCGGTGACCTCGACTCGGCGGCCGGCAGCTCGGGCGTGTACGATTCCTACGTCGCCGCCGGCGTGAAGCGGTTCCAGGCCCGTCACGGCCTCAGCCAGACCGGCACGATGAGCCTCGCCACGCAGCAGGCCATGAACGTGCCCGCCGACGTGCGCCTGCGCCAGCTCGAGACCAACGTCGTGCGCCTGCGCTCCTACTCGGGCGATCTGGGCCGGCGCTTCGTGATCACCAACATCCCGGCCGCGCTGGTCGAGACGGTCGAGAACGGCCAGGTGGTCACGCTGCACGCTGCGGGCGTCGGCAAGATCGACCGCCAGTCGCCGATCATGAACACCAAGGCGACGCAGATCAATTTCAACCCGACCTGGACGGTCCCGGCTTCCATCGTGAAGAAGGACCTGATCCCGAAGATGCAGAAGGATCCGAACTACCTCACGGACAACCGGATCCGCATCCTGTCGAACGGCCAGGAGGTCTCGCCGAAATCGGTGAACTGGTTCTCCGACGAGGGCACCCGCTACACCTACCGGCAGGATTCGGGCGCCGACTTCAACTCGATGGGCATCGTCCGCATCAACATCCCGAACCCCTATGGCGTGTTCATGCACGACACGAACACCAAGGGTGTGTTCGGCGACGATTTCCGCTTCATCTCGTCGGGCTGCGTCCGCGTGCAGAACGTGCGCGAGTACATCACGTGGCTTCTGAAGGACACGCCCGGCTGGGGTCGCCAGCAGGTCGAGGAGGCGATCGAGAGCGGCAAGCGCATCGACGCCAACATCGCCCAGCCGGTGCCGGTCTACTGGACCTACATCACCGCCTGGTCGACTCCGGACGGCATCGTCCAGTTCCGCGACGACATCTACAAGCGCGACGGCGTGAACGTCCCCTCGACCATCGGCGCCCCGACCCCGGTCGCCAGCGCCGAGCCGATGCCCGAGACGTTCGAGCCCGGCGACGAGCAGTAACCGATCCGCCGGCATTCCCGGTACGGCACGGACCAACCGAGGCCCGCACCTCCCCCGAGGTGCGGGCCTCGCCCGTTTGACGGCCGCTGTCATGCGGCGGTCAAACGCATCTGCTTGGCCGTGACGCACGTGTTCAGGAGCCGGCCATGTCGCGCGAATCCAGATCCGTCGAAGGAGGCCTGAGCCGTCGGGAGACCCTGGCCGGCGCGGCCGCGCTGGGGCTGGTCGCCGGCAGCGCCCAGGCGCAGGACAGCGCGGAGGCGACCGGGATCGTCTACGCGGTCTCCGCGAGCGGCCCGGACAGGAGCCCCCTGGCGGGGGTCCTGGTCTCCAACGGCCAGGAGATCGCCCGCACCGACGGCGCCGGCCGCTACCGGCTGCCGATGCCGGGGGACGGCGCGGTCTTCGTGATCAAGCCGCCGGGCTACGCCCTGCCGCGGGACGCCGACAACGTGCCGCGCCATTCCTACATTCACCAGCCCGGCGGTACGCCCCCGGCGCTCGGCCTCCGTTATCCCGGGATCGCGCCCACCGGGCCGCTTCCGGCCTCCATCGACTTCGCGCTGACCCGCGTCGAGGAGCCGGACGATTTCGACGTCCTCCTGTTCACCGATCCGCAGCCCGAGACCCGGCTCGAGCTCGACCACGTGCGGGACACCGCGGTCGCCCGTGCCATGGCGATCCCCGCGGCCTTCGGCCTGACCACCGGCGACGTCCTCTTCGACGATCTCTCGCTCTACGGCCGCTCGAACCGCATCGTCGGACGGATCGGCCTGCCCTGGTACAACCTGCCGGGCAACCACGATCTCAACATGCAGGCCCCGGATGCCCGCGACAGCCGCGAGACCTGGAAGCGGGTGTTCGGCGCGCCGACCTACGCGTTCCGGCACGGGCGGGCGTGGTTCGTCATGCTCGACAACGTCGTGTGGCTCGGCCCCCCGGTCCCGGTCGGCGCCAACACCTACCGGGGCGAGATCGGCGCCCGCGGCCTGGCCTTCCTGCGCAACCTCCTCGCCGAGATCCCGCGGGACGACCTGATCGTGCTCGCCACGCATATCCCGCTGCACACCGACACCGCGCCGGACGATCCCCGCAACACGACCGCCGACCGCGCCGCGCTCCTCGACCTGCTCGCGGGCCGGACGGTGCTGAGCCTCGCGGGCCATACCCACACCACCGAGCACCATTATCTGGCGGACGGCCACCACCACCACGTGCTCACCGCCGTCTCGGGTTCGTGGTGGAGCGGGCCGGACGCGCGCACCGGCATCCCCTCGGCCGATAGCCGCGACGGGACGCCCAACGGGTTCCACGTCCTCTCGATCCGCGGCACCGACTACACGACCCGTTACGTCCCGGCGCAGGGCCAGCCCGACGCGACGATGCGCATCCTGTTCGAGAGCGAGCTGCGCGCCGGGGCGCCGGAGGTGATCCGGTCGACCCGCCCCCTGCAGGGGCTGCGGCCCCCGGTCCCGCAGGACGCGCTCGCCGACACGACCCTGGTGGTCAACGTGTTCGACGGCGGTCCGCGCACGCGGCTGTCGTTCCAGATCGGCCCGCGGGCGCCGCAGGCGATGGCGCGCACCCGCCGCCTCGACCCGTTCGTCACCGAACTCTTCGAGCGCTACCCCGAGGCGAAGAAGAGCTGGGTGAGGGCCACGCCCTCGACCCATATCTGGACGGCACGGCTGCCGGACGACCTTGCGGCCGGCGCCCATCGTGTGACGGTCGAGGGCACCGACGAGTACGGGCGCCCGATCCGCAGCTGCGCCGTTCTGGAGATCGCGGGCGGGCGCGGCTAGGCGCCCCCACCCGGCGCCTCAGGCCGCGAGCTGCCGCGCGCCGTGGCCGCCTTCCCGGATCTCCTCGACGATCTTGGCGCAGAAGGCATCGAGATCCCCCGGATTGCGGCTGGTGACGATGCCCTGATCGGTCACGACCTCCTTGTCGTGCCAGCGCCCGCCGGCATTGATCACGTCGGTCCGGATCGAGCTGAACGAGGTCATGTCGCGGCCCTTGGCCGCGCCGGCCTCGATGAGCAGCCAGGGCGCGTGGCAGATCGCGGCCACCACCTTTCCGGAGGTGAGGAAGCTCTTGATCACCGCCAGCGCCTTCGGCTCCAGCCGGAGCTTGTCCGGGTTGATCTGGCCGCCCGGAAGGACCAGCGCGTCATAGGCGGCGGGATCGACCGTCTCCACGTCGGTGTCCACCGCGACCTCCTTGCCCCAGTCGGTCTTGTCCCAGCCCCGGATCGTGCCCTTGCTCTGACGCGATTGCGGTGCTGCGACGGTGACCTTCGCGCCGGCCTCGGACAGCTTGGCCTGCGGCACGGTCAGCTCCGTCTCCTCGAAGCCGTCGGTGGCCAGAATCAGGATCTTGGCTTGCTTGATGTCGGGCATCGCGGGTGTCCTCAGGTTCGGGAATCTGCGCGACCAACGGCAGACCGATCACCCCGTTCCCGCGGCCAAAGGACGGCCCGGACCCGCCGGAGCCTCGCATCGGCAGCGCCGGGCCGGGCAAGGAACCCCCGGGAGCGCGATCCGTTAGTCACCATCCCGAACCCAGAGGAGTCGCGCCATGGCCAATCCCGGCCTGCCCGAACCCACGCCCGGCGATCTGCCGCCTGTGCCGCCCACGCCCGACGAGGAGCCGGATATCGGCCCGACCGGCCCGCGCACGCCCTATCCGGTGAACGACCCCGGCATCGGCGAGCCGGGGGGGCCCGGTTCCGAGCCCGACATCTTCCCGGGCACGCCGACCGATCCCGGCACGCGGATGTGATCCGCGCGGGTCAGTGGCCGCCGTGCGAGGTGCGGACGTCGCGCGGGGCGTTGAGGATTTCGGAGAGGCTCGTCACCACGTGGCGGGCCTCTTCGTCCGTCAGGCGCAGCTGGAAGGGCGGCAGCGCCCCGGCCTGCAGGGCGACCACGGCCTGGCCCTCGTCGTCCGTGCCGATCTCGATCGCCGAGGACGTCACGTCGAGCATGGCGATCTCCTCGTCGCCCATATCGTCCGCCACGTCCGGCTCATCCGTGTCGTCGATCGCCGTGAGAAGCTGCCCGACGGCGCGCACCAGGGCGCGGGCGGCGCGGGCATCCATCACCACCGCCGTCGCTTGATCGTCCTTCTGGAAGGAGAGCTGGATGTTCGCACCGTCCAGCGAGACCGAGATGCCTGCCATGTATCGTCCAGAGCCACGCGCCTTAACTGTTTGAGCGCATTCCGTATATGCATCGTGAATGCGGGGAATCACAGGGGGCGGCGCGTCTCGGGCGGGTCCCGATCCCGGCCGCTGGCGCAGATGATGCGCCCGAAACGCCTTGTTGCCGCCGCAGCCAGTGCCTAAATACGTCCCTGGGGGGCTTTCCCACCGAGACTGACGCTCTTCAAGGTTCAGCGTCTCGCGCCCCGCCGCACTGGCCAAACCCAGAAAGACCGTGGTGCATCACGCGGCCCTCTTGCCGCGCGGATGGCCTATGGACGAACGAGGTACACTACGTGAATACCGGCACTGTGAAGTGGTTCAATGAGACCAAGGGCTACGGTTTCATCCAGCCCGACGACGGCGGCAAGGACGTGTTCGTCCACATCTCGGCCGTCGAGCGCGCCGGGATGCGCAACCTGATCGAAGGCCAGCGGATCGCTTACGAGATCCTCACCGACAAGCGCAGCGGCAAGGACGCCGCCGGCAACCTGCAGGCGGCCTGACCGCCCATCGGGTCTGAAGGACCCCGTCGAGCTCCCGCTGCACCCTGGCGTGCAGGGGGAGCACTCCCGGGCAACCGGGGGATTCGCGAGGCTCCTGAACCGGCCGCGTGACGCGGTTCCCCCTTCCGACGCTTCCGTGCCGGGCGAGATCGTCCGGGGCAGGGTGCGCCGGAGGCAATATCCCAGAAACGACGCCGGGCGGCGCAAACGTCCGGTCCAGAAAAGAAAAGTCTTACCTATGTTGTTCGAATTCACACGGCGCCGTGGCGTCAGGTCCCCCGTCACCGATGCGCCGACCTTCCGGGTCGGCAAGCTGGCGCGGGCCAAGACTCCGGATCAGACGGGGGCTGACATCAGCCACCTGATCGACCGGTCCTACAATTACCACTCCCCCCGAGAGCTGCACTGGCATCTCGCCGAGCGCCTCGGACTCGCCCCCGGCGCCATGAGGCTCCGCGAGGCCGCAGCAGCCTGACGGCCGCTGCGCAGCCCGGCGAAACCCGCTTCCCGCCGCGATGTCGGGCGGCGGGGTGCACCTCGTCCTCAGCGGTCCCAGGCTTCCAGCACGGGATCGCGCAGAGCCACCGGCGCGGCGAGCAACTCGCCGTGGACCGGGTCGGCGCGGTTATAGCGGGTCGCTTCGCCGCTGAAGTCGCATACGAGCCCGCCTGCCTCCCGCAGCACGAGATCCGCGGCCGCGAGATCCCAGTCCCGGGCATTGCTCGAGATCATCCCGACATCGACGGTCCCGTCGGCCACGCGGGCGAGCCGCAGGGCGAGTGACGGGATTCGCGAGATCATCGAGAAATCCGGATCGGGGCCTGCACCCCGGGTCAGACGGTCGAGCATCGGCTTCGGGCCGGTGATCCGCGCGCCGGTCAGGCTCTGCCGGGCATCGACCCGGATGGGCTCGCCGTTCCGGGTCGCGCCGCGCCCGCGCACGGCCTCGTAATCGGCCCCGCCCGCCGGCGCGTGCACGAACCCGATCAGCGGCTGGCCATGGGCCAGGAGCGCGACCGCGATCGACCAATCCGGGTGGCCCGACAGGAAGGCCCGGGTTCCGTCGATGGGATCGACGATCCAGACGAGGTCGTGGCCGATGCGGGCCGGATCGTCGGCCGTCTCCTCCGACAGCCACGCCGCCTTCGGCACCAAGCCACTCAGACGGACCTTCAGGAAGGCGTCCACCGCGACGTCGGCCTCGGTCACCGGCGAGCCGCCGGCTTTCGACCAGATCCGCGCCGAGGTCTGTCCGCCCAGTCTGAAGAACGGCCGCGCGATATCGGCGGCCTCGCGCATGACGGCGCGCAGCTCCGGCATCAGGGCCGATACGGCGTCGTCGGTGAGAGGCTCGGACATCGCGCTCCGCGTGGAATCGGTCGGGCCCGGACGGGCCCCGTTGCGCCGTCCCTCCGACGAATCGGACGGCCGGGCCCGGCTGGGCTGAGAGAGCCGGGTGCGGGCGAGACGGCCGCGCGCCCGGGCGCTCCGTTGTACGGCGCCTCCAGCATCGCCACAAGGATGCTGGTTGATCAATCGATAATGATCGATCTGCGCAAGGAAATGTTGAGCATTCAAGGAAGCATTGAGCATTCCGCAAATGACGCCGCTGTCCAGATTCGCTTAACGACGGCTCTTAAGCGGTGCGGAGGAGTTCGGGTGCGATTTTGCTTGGCATAACGGACGGCCCGACAGGGGTCGCCACTTGCTCCAGGGACTCGGACAGATGAACACTTCCCCGTTCACGGACGAACGTCGCGCAGGAGAGCCGATGCTTGTTGCCGACCGCGCGCCCCGTTTCACCCCGTCGCCGCTCCCGGTGATCGGCCGGGTCTCCGGCGCCCGCCGGGCCACTGGCATCGCGCTGGCCTACGCGGTCGAGGATGCGGAGATCACCGGAGCCGACCGGTTCAACCTGATCCTGGTCGATGCCGATGGCGACGAACTCCACCGCCTCGGCAGTTTCGAGGAGGACGACGTGGTCGCCGTGTGGCGCGACATCGCGAGCCGCGCCGGGCTGGTGCGGATGATCGTCCGGGAGGACGGCGTCCTCGTGCCGGTCTCCCAGCAGATCGGCCGGCTGATCCTCGGGCAGGTGCGCATCCGCCGCCGGCATGCCGGGCTCGGCGGCCGCCGGCCGCGCTTCCTGGCCCGGCGCAAGACCGGTCGCCTTCCGGCCCGCCCGCAGGTCTTCCGCGGCGAGAACGAGATCATCGCCCGCAGCTGAGGGCGAGGCGGGTTTCAGGACAGGCCGCGCAGCAGCGCGTCCGCGGCGAGACCGGCGAACAGGATCAGACCGGCGTCGCGGTTCGACCGGAACAATCTCAGGGCCCCGTGCCCGTCGCGCTCCCGCAGCGACAGGACCTGCCAGGCCAGATGCGCGGCGAAGGCCGCGACCCCCAGAAGACCCACGAATCCCGTGCCGGCGCCCCGGGCCGCCAGCATCGCGAGCAGCGCCGCCAAGGCGTAGCACAGGCCGACCGCGGGCCGGACCTGCGCGCCGAACAGGCGGGCGGAGGAGCGGATCCCGGCAATCTCGTCGTCCTCGATATCCTGGACCGCGTAGATCGTGTCGTAGCCGATCACCCAGCACAGGGCGCCCGCGTAGAGCAGCAGCGCCGGCGGATCGAGGCGGGCGAACACCGCCGCCCAGCCCATCAGCGCGCCCCAGGCGAAGGCCAGTCCCAGGATCGCCTGCGGCATCGGCATGACGCGCTTCATGAACGGGTAGACCGCCACCGGTACCAGCGAGCACAGCCCGATGAGGATCGCGTCCTCGTTGAACTGCAGCAGCACCGCGAGCCCGACCAGGGCCTGGGCGATCAGGAACAGGGCCGCGTGGCGCGGGCGCACCTGTCCCGAGGGGAGGGGGCGCAGGCGCGTCCGCTCCACCTGCGCGTCGAGGTCGCGGTCGGCGATGTCGTTGTAGGTGGAGCCGGCCCCGCGCATCGCCACCGCCCCGATCAGGAACAGGAGGCAGTGCCAGGGATCGGGGAAGGGCTGCTCGGCCTTGATCGCCGCCAGGGCGGCCGACCACCAGCAGGGCAGGAGCAGGAGCCACCAGCCGATCGGCCGGTCGATCCGCGCGAGGCGCAGATACGGCCGCCAGGGCCGCGGCGCGCGCCTGTCGACCCAGTGTCCGGAGACCGCATCGGCCGGCCGCCCGTCGTCAATCGCCGTCCCGCTCATCGGTCGGATCTCCGGTCGTCTCACACGTCAGGCCCCCTCTGCCCGAGAGGGGGAATCCGTGCCGGATCCGCGATCCTCTCAGACGATCTTACAGTGCGCCCTGCGGCAGCTTGAAGCTGCCGGTCAAGCCCGGGCCGCCGAGCAGACCACCGCCGCCGCCGTTCTGCGCCTGGGCGCGGGCCTGCGCCTCCATCTTGGTCGCCTGGGCGGCGACGCTGCAGATCTTTGTGCGGATGCCGCTGACCTTCAGGTGGTCGGCCTTGAAGCCCTCCGCGAAGGAATCGGGGATCGAGCACCATTCCTTGTTGGCGGTGATCCACTTCAGGCCCTCGGCGCCGTTCGCCTGGAGCTTCCCGAACAGGGCGCAGGCCTCCTGCGGGGTCATCTTCTTCTTCGATTGCGAGGCCGCGTTGGCGCGCCCGACCAGCGCCTTGCGCTCGGCCAGCGTCTTCTGGATGGCGCCGCATTCCGGCGCCGCGCTCTGCGCGAAGGCCCCGGTGCCGAACAGGACGGTGCCGACCAGCACCGCCGCCCCCAAACTCAAGCTCCCCTTCGCCATCCCGCGACTCCCTCGACGCCCTCGCCGGAACCCGCGCGCCGCCGGTCCCACTCCATCCCATCGGGTTCGCCATAGGATTGTGGCGTCAATCGAGCGGAGAGCGGGCTGTGCGATGCTGCGGTGGATGCGGCGCGGAAAAGCGGGTTCCGTAACCATTTCGCAACAGTTCGGGCGGCCCGCCCCGCGTTGACAGCCCTGCCGCGCCGCGCGACCACGCCGCCATGCCGGCCTACGACTTCACCGCCCCGCGCCTTCACGTCGCAGCCGATCTGGCGGCGGGGGTGAGTCTGCCCCTCGACCGGGCGCAGGCGAACTACCTCCTCAACGTGCTGCGCCGGGGACCGGACGATCCCGTCCTGGTCTTCAACGGCCGCGACGGCGAGTGGCGGGCGCATCTGGTCCAGACCGGGCGCAAGGGCGCCGACCTGCACGTCGCCGCGCGGACGCGCCCCCAGAGCCCGCCCGCCGACCTGCACTACCTGTTCGCGCCCCTGAAGAGCGCGCGTCTCGACTACCTCGCCCAGAAAGCGGTGGAGATGGGCGCCGGCACGATCCGGCCGGTCATCACCCGCTACACGCAGGGCGAGCGGGTCAACATGGACCGGCTGCGCGCCAACGCAATCGAGGCCGCCGAGCAATGCGGCATCCTGGCGATTCCCCATTGCGCGGAGCCGGAGCGGCTCCCGCAGGCCCTGGCCGGCCTCGTGCCCGAGCGGCTGCTGGTGTTCTGCGACGAGGACGCGCCGGTGACCGATCCCGTGCAGGCGCTGCGCGCGGCCGGCGACCCGCAGGCGCCGCCGCCGCTCGCCGTGCTGGTCGGCCCGGAGGGCGGGTTCTCCGAGGAGGAGCGGGCGCTGATCCGGGCGCGGCCGAACACCGTCGCGCTGTCCCTCGGCCCGCGGATCCTGCGGGCCGACACGGCCGCCGTCGCCGTGATGGCTCTGGTCCAGGCGGTGCTGGGCGATGCCCGCTGAGGAGGCCTCCGCTCGATGTGTGCCCGCGCACATCAGGATGCGCCCCCGGTCGATTGTTCCTCCGGATCAGACGTGAAGCGGGCCGCCGATCCCCGGCGCCGCGTTGTCGGTTCTCGGCGGCTCGACTATGTGCGTGACCGGACGCCGCCTGCGCCGCGGGCTCATCGGGGTCCGGGACGGGCGTCCGTCCGGGCTCCGCTCGCGAGACGGGGGTGAACCGGGCGGATTCGCCGGAGCAATCCGGCGCGCTCGCATCCCAGGCACAGGTCAGACGCACGGGCAGGCAGCGCATGGCGCGCGACAGCAACGACACCACGCCGCTCACCAGGCGTGCCGAACTGATCGAATGGTTCGCCGCGGGCGAGAAACCGCGGGCGCGCTTCGCGATCGGCACCGAGCACGAGAAGATCCCGTTCTACCGGGACGACCGGAGCCCCGTGCCCTATGACGGGGATCGGGGCATCCGTGCCCTCCTGGAGGGGCTCGCCCGCGAGACCGGCTGGGAGCCGATCCTCGATCTCGGCAACATCATCGGCCTGTCGGCGGCCGAGGGCGGCGCCATCTCGATCGAGCCGGGCGGCCAGTTCGAGCTCTCCGGCGCGGCGCTCCCCGACGTGCACGCCACCGTGGCGGAACTCGCCACCCATCTCGCGGCCACGAAGCGCGCGGCCGATCCCCTGGGCATCGGCTTCCTGACGCTCGGCATGAGCCCGAAATGGCGCCGGGACGAGACCCCGGTCATGCCCAAGAGCCGCTACAAGATCATGGCCGGCTACATGCCGAAGGTCGGGGCGCTCGGCCTCGACATGATGCTGCGCACCGCCACCGTGCAGGTGAACCTCGACTTCGCCTCCGAGGCCGACATGGTGCGCAAGATGCGCGCCTCGCTGGCCCTGCAGCCCGTGGCCACCGCGCTCTTCGCCAACTCCCCCTTCACCGACGGCCGGCCCAACGGCTTCCTGTCGCGCCGCTCCGAGATCTGGCGCGACACGGATGCCGACCGCACCGGCATGCTGCCCTTCGCCTTCGAGGCGGGGTTCGGCTACGAGGCCTATGTCGACTGGCTGCTCGACATGCCGATGTACTTCGTCAAGCGCGGCGACACCTATCACGACGTCTCGGGCGCCTCGTTCCGCGACCTCATGGCCGGCAAGCTGGCACAGCTGCCGGGCGAGTACGCGACGGTCTCGGACTGGGCCAACCACGCCTCCACCGCCTTTCCGGAAGTCCGGCTGAAGCGCTTCCTGGAGATGCGGGGCTCGGATGTCGGCGATCCCGGGATGATCGCCGCCCAGGCCGCCTTCTGGGCCGGCCTGCTCTACGACGAATCGGCCCTCGACGCCGCCCTCGACCTCGTGAAGGGCTGGAGCCCGGCGAACCGCGAGGCCGCGCGGGCCACGGCGCCGCGCCTTGGGCTCGCCGCCCCGGTCGGGAAGACGACACTGGGCGCGGTCGCGGCCGAAGCTCTGGCCATCGCCCGGTCCGGCCTGCGCGCGCGGGGCCGCCGGGACGCCGAGGGCCGCGACGAGACGGTCTACCTGCAGCCGCTCGAAGCGATCGTGGCGGCGGGCCGCACCCGGGCCGAGGACCTGCTGGCCGATTACGAGGGCCGCTGGGGCTCCTGCGTGCGCG
This sequence comes from uncultured Methylobacterium sp., assembly GCA_963990595.1. Classification (GTDB taxonomy): domain Bacteria; phylum Pseudomonadota; class Alphaproteobacteria; order Rhizobiales; family Beijerinckiaceae; genus Methylobacterium. The sequence goes on along the minus strand of CAXDNE010000079.1, from coordinate 12,301 downwards.
CGGCCTTCTCCGAATGCGTCTTCTGACGGCGCCTTGAACCGCCTGCGCGCCCGGCGCGAATCCCGGCAGGGGCATGCTATTGGAACGTTCTGAGGCCGCTTTGGGCCTCATGGGGGAGACCGTTCCATGATCCGTTCGACCGCTATCGTCCTGGCCGCGGCCGCATCTCTGTCGATCGGGGCCGGCGCCTGCCGCGCCGCCGATCCGGCCCGGGGCGACGGAGCCGGCCGCTGGCAATACGGCTCTGGCGGGCGGATTGCCGGCACCGTGGCGGCGCGGGGCTGGCCGCAATACAGCTACTACGGCGAGTACGGCTATCCGGCCCCGTTCGGTTAGGGAGTCGCGTATGGGCCGGTGCCGAGCCACGGATTCGATTACGGCTATTACGGCCCGCGCTATCTCTGGACCGCGCCCGCCACGTATTACGGTCCGGCCTTCGGCTACCACGAGTGGTGAGCGCGCCCGCTGGTGCCGCCGTCTGACGATGGCTATGACGCTCCCGGACCCGGTCTGCGCGCCGGTTCGGGAGCCTTCGGTGTGCGGGACGACGATCCGGACTGCATCGACCTCGATCTCAGCGGCCTGAAATGCCCGCTGCCTGTCCTGCGCACCCGCAAGGCCCTGAGGGCCCTGCCCGCGGGCGGGACGCTGCGGGTCACCTGCACCGACCCGATGGCGATGATCGATATCCCGAACCTCGTGCGCGAGGAGGGCGCGCGCCTCGAATCGGCCGAGCGTCTCGGTGATCGCCTGCGCTTTCGCGTCACCGTCTCCGCGAAGACGCCGCATTCCTGAACGATCCGTCAGGCTCGCAGGGATGAGGTGGGAACGGCATGGCAGCACGGATCGGGGGCGTGCGCCTCGTGCACGACGGTTGGGCGCGCTATCTCGTGGCCGAGGTGATGCAGGAGGACGGGACCCGCATCACGCGGGAAATGGAGGATCACGGCCGGGCCGTGGCGGTGCTGCCCTACGATCCGGACAGGCGGGTCGCCACCCTGGTCTCGCAGTTCCGCGCCCCGGTTCTCTACTCGAACGGTCCGCCGATCCACCTCGAGGCGCCAGCCGGTCTCCTCGACGAGGGCGCGCCCGAGGACGAAGCGCGCCGCGAGGCCCTGGAGGAGACGGGGCTCCGCCTGGGCCGGCTCGATTTCGTCGCCAGCGCTTGGTCGATGCCGGGCATCTCCACGGAGCGGATGGACCTGTTCCTGGCCGCCTACAGCGCGGCAGACCAGACCGGCGCCGGTGGCGGCTTGGCGGCGGAGGGCGAGGCCGTCGCCGTTCACGAGATCCCCTTGCCGGAGCTGGCCGCCATGAGCCGACGCGGGGCGCTCACCGACATGAAGTCGCTGACCCTGCTGTTCGCGCTGCAATTGCGTCGCCCGGACCTGTTCACGGAGGCGGGCTAGGGCGCGCTGTGCGTGCGGTGAGAGCGCCGCACGCCTTGGAGCCCACTCGGAGATTACCCGCCGCGGCGCAGGAGCCGGTCCCGGGCGGCGATGCCGATGAAGCGCCAGGACTTGATGAAGTAGCGGCGGAACAGCCGCCGCGGCGCCTGCAGGAACCGGAAGACCCATTCGAGGCCGAGGCACTGCATCAGTCCCGGGGCGCGCGGCAGGCAGCCGGCCGCGACGTTCAGCGCGTCGCCGACGCATAACACCACCGGATTGCCTAGCGCCGGGCCCTGCCGGTCGACCCAGATCTCGGATTTGGGCGCGCCGACGCCCAGCACCAGCAGCGTCGTCCCGTGGGCGCGGATCCGCTCCGCCAGCGCGCGGCTGTAGTCCGGATCGGTGTCGAAGCCGAAGGGGGGCACCTCGCTCGCCACCGCCCCGGGCGGCAGACCCTCCGCCCTGAGCCGGGCGGCGAGCGAATCGGCCGCATCCTGCCGTGAGGACACGAAGAAGATCCGCCTGGCGAGGGCGTTCGGGTCGGCCAGCACGCAGGCCAGGAGGTCGTGGCCGGTGACCCGGTGGACCGGCTGGCGGAACGCCGTCCGCGCCAGCCAGACCAGCGGCATCCCGTCGAGGGTCCTGGCGGCCGCGCGGGCGTAGGCGCCGCGGAAACCGGCATTCTCGCTGAGCTGCACGATGTGGTCGACATTGGCCGTCACGATCATGCGCGGCCCGTCATCCCGGCGGGCCGCCACGGCGGCGACGGTCGCGGCGGCGTTGCCGGTGTGGAAGCGCAGGCCGAAGAGCTCGACCGTCGCGCAGGCCTGCACCGATCCCGGCGCCAGCGCGGCCGGCAGCCTCAAGGTATGCGCCTCGCGACGGGGCGGATTCGCCGCGTCGAGGCCGAGACCGAGATTGCCGGCGTCACGCATCGGCGGCCCGGAAGCTGGCGGCGGGACGCACGGTGGCGCGCTGGCTGCGGCGGCGGTCGCTGTCGGCGCCGAGCACCAGGGCGATGCCGCCGCCGAGGAGCAGCCCGAGCACCAGGGCCACGGGCAGGACGATCTTCGGCGAGGGCGGGAAGGTCCGCTGGCGGGCAGGCGTCGCCGCCGAGATGACCCGGACGTTGGTGGTGTTGAGCCGCTCCTGCTCGCTCGCCTCGCGGGCGCGCTTCAGGTAGGCCTCGTAGACGCCCCGCCGGGCATCGAGCGTCCGCTCCAGCTCGCGCAGGCCGACATAGGCCCGGTCGCTGGACGCCGTCTCGCTCTTCACCCGATCGAGATTGGCCCGGATCGCCGCCTCGCTGGCGGCCGCGCGGTCATAATCCTTCTGGGTGGTCTCGATGATCCGCTCCTTCTCGCGCTGGATCAGGCGCTGGAGGTCGCGCTGCTGGGCGTATTGCTCGGCCATGGCCGGGTGCCGCTCGCCGAGCCGGGTCGCGAGCTCGGCGGTGTTGCGGGAGAGCGTGGCGTATTGCTGCCGCAGGGCCTGCATTTCCAGCGATTGCAGCATCTCGGGCAGGGCGGTGCTGGGATCCGAGGAGCGCATGCGGCGGGCCTGCTCCAGGCGCGATTTCGCCTCTGCGGTCTTGATGGAGGCCGTGACGAGCTGCTGGTTCAGGTCGCCGAGCTGCTGGTCGGTGAGCAGCCGGCCGCTGGAGGCCACCAGCTTGTGATCCTCGCGGTAGCGCACGACCGCGCTCTCGGCCTGCTCGACGTCGCGCTTCAGGCTGGCGAGCCGGCCGGCCAGCGCGTCCGAGGCCCGGCGGGCCGTGTCGGTCCGGGCGGCGGCCTCCTCGGCGAAGTAGGCGTCCCCGACGGTGTTGGCGATCCGCGCGGCCTTCTCGGGATCGCGGGACTGCACCGCGACATCGATCACGAATGTCCGCTCGGCCCGTCGGACGCTCAGCCGGTTCTGGAGCGTGTCGAGGGCGATGTTGACCGGATCCCGGCTCGCGGGCGGGGGCAGCATGCCCAGGGCACCCTTGATCCAGTTGAGGGTGGGATTGTTGCCGTCGGGCAGCACGAACTCGTCGTCCTGGTCGAGGTGCAGCTTCGCGATCACCCGGCGCAGGACGTTGTCGGACTGGATCACCCGCACCTGGCTCTCGGCGATGGAGACGCCGCTATCGGCCTGGGGCTGGCGGGCGTTCACGTCGTTCTCGACGACGCGCAGGTCGCTCGGGTCCACGAGCACCTGGATGCTGGACGTGTAGCGCGGCGTCACCAGGCCGAGCAGCGCGATGGCGACCGCGACCATGAACAGGGCACCCAGGGCGATGAACCCGCTGCCCCGCCAGAGGCGCCGCAGGATCACGCCCGGCTCGGTCCGCGCGGTGACCTGCGGCAGCACCATGCGAACGGGCTGCTCACTGCTCATTCGTGTCGAGAAGTCGAACATACGCCTCGCTCCCTGACCTGCCGGGGCGGAGTACGCCGCCCGTCGCCGCCCCCTGCGTCCTGTCCTCCTCCGGATCAGCTCCGTGCCGATCCGGGACAGGTCCACGCTCGAGGCGGTGTCTTCGCCGGCAATCCAGCAACCCGCATGCCGGACAAGTACTCTCGCCTTGATCCAGGCTCCCGCATCAGGAAACGCGCAGATATCGCATACAGACCCAGAGCTAAGTGTCACGGCTCCGAGGCAAGAGAAGCGGCGTTTTTGTTGGGGACGACGTAGCCCGTCTCACGTCGCGCCCGCAGATGCGACGATCGACTCCAGGCCATCGTAGGCGCCCCGGTCGCCCGCGAGGAAACGGTGGAAGCGCCGCCCGTCACCCGCCGCCGCCGCATTCCACCGGGCGACGTTGTCCCGGCCGGCGCGGACCGCCCGCGGCAGGCCGCCTCCGGCGATCCAGGCGCACAGGGAGGCCGCGGCGGCATCGGGGTCGTCCGGGCGAATGAGCAGCCCCGACTCGCCCAGCACTTCCCGGAAGACCGGTTCGTCCGGCGCCGCGACCGGCATCCCGCCGTGCTGCACCTCCAGCAGCGGCAGGCCGAGCCCCTCCGCCTTCGAGGTGGAGAGCAGGAGGTGGCACGAGGCCGCGAGGCGCCGCATCGCGGCGTCGGACAGGTAGCCGTGCCGGTGCAGGAAGGGCGGTGGAGCGTCCAGAAAGTCGTGCCGGCCCCAGCCGACCCGTCCCACGAGGTGCAGTTCCGCCGGCACGCCGGCGCGGATGAGCGCTGCCGTCAGAGCTAGGGCGGCCGGGTAGTTCTTCCGGGGCTCGATGGTCCCGACGGCGAGGAGCCGCAGCGGCAGGCCGGGCTCGTAGGCTGCCGGGCCGGCCAGATCGCCGAGGCCGAACGCGTCGCGCACCGCGGGGCGGAGCAGGGCGACCCGGGCGCTGTCCGGGCAGACGGCGCGCACCGCCTCGCCGGTGGTGCGGCTGTTGACGAACAGGTTCGGGCACCAGCGCAGGGCGCGGGCGAAGCTCGGGCTCATGTAGACCCGGCTGCGCAGGCTCAGATCCGCCTTCCGGGTGAGCAGGAACGTGTCGTGGACGTAGAGGAGGCACCGCGCCGCCGCGAGCGCGCAGAGCGGTCCGGGCGGGAAACCGGGGAACAGGAAGAGCGCGTCGCGATCCCGCAGCGCCCGCAGCGGCAGGCCGACCTGCTGCGCGGCGACCATACCGGGCAGCGACCCGCTGGTGACCGGCCGGACCTCGTGCGGTGCGAGCGTCTCGGGCGCGAACAGGTCGAGGGTCACCCGCTCGATCCCGGTGACATGGGCGCGCAGATGCGTCTGATCGAGATAGATCCGGCGTTTCACGCCGTCCCGCCCCGGCCTCACGGCGCGCTCCGGCGCAGCGTGCCCGCGAGGAAGAGGCAGCGGCGCACGAAGAGCGGCATCCGCCGCCCGAGGACCATCTGCTTGGCCCGGCGCAGCCGACGCACGAGCGGCGGCGAAGACGCCGGGACCGTGCCGGCCGCTCCCCTCTGCCGCTCGGCCGCGAACGGGAAATGGCCGAGCATCGCCGGGGCGAAGGTCGGGCGCGCCGCGTCGCCCCGCAGGCCGCGCCGGCGGAAAACCGTCTCCAGCGACAGGGCGGCCGCGGCCGGGCTGTAGCGGCTCTCCAGGGCGATCCGCGCGAAGGCGCCGAGCCGCGCGCGCGCCGCCGCGTCCTCGACCAGCGCGACCAGGGCTTCGGCGAGGGCGCCCGGCCGCACCGGCACGAGCCGGCCCGAAACGCCGTCGATCACCGAGGATGTCAGGCCGGAGGTGCGGTAGGCCAGGGTCGGCACGCCGCACAGGCCGGCCTCGATGGGCGTCTGTCCCAGGGTCTCGTAGCGGCTGGCGGTGACGTGGAGATCGCAGGCGCCGTACCAGGCCGCGAGGGTCTCCTCGTCGGCGATGAGGCCGGGCGCGAACAGGTTCGCGACGCCGAGCCGGGCCGGATCGTCGAGCCGGCCGATCGCCACGACGCCGACGCCCGGCCGCGCCGCAGCCTGCAGGGCCGCGCGCAGATCCGGGAAGCCCTTGTCGGGCCCGTCGACGATCACCGACGCCACGAGGATCAGCACATCGTCGGCCGGCAGGCCGAGACGGCGGCGCAGGGCGGCGCGATCGCCGGGGCGGAACACCGCGGTGGGGAAGGCCAGCCGGATCGGCTCGGCCACGCCGCCGGGCGGCGCGAGGTCGCGGGCCCGTGCCAGGGTCCAGTCGGAATTGGCGAGGAGCCACGGCGCTGCGGGGCCGGCGAGCACCGCACGCTTGCGGGCATGCAGGCCGGCGATCCGGTCCGGGGCGAGCTGCGGGTACTCGTCCGGCGCCGGGCAGGTCGCGTCGCAGCCCGCGGCGGCGCGGCCGCATGCGCGGGGATGGCAGCACCGGCCGGTGAGGGGAAACAGGTCGTGCAGCACGAGGGCCACCGGCCCGTGCCGGGTGAGGTGGCCGACGACGTCCAGGCTGCGGGTCGCCCCGTGCAGGTTGCCGGCGAGGACGAGATCGGGCGCCGCCACCGCGATCGCCGCCTCGGTCTCCGGAAAGGCATCGACCCACTCGGCCGCCTCGGGACGGCGGCTCAGGGTCAGCTCCGCGACCCGGTGGCCCGCCAAGGCGAGGGCATCGGCCAGCCGCCGCTGTGCCACGCCGGCGCCGCCCTGCGTGCCCGTGCCGGTGAGCGAGACGATCGACAGCCCGTTCTCCGGTGTAAGCGGCCCGGTGAGCCTCTGCAGCAGGACCGGGCGGCCGATGCGGGTCCGCCGGCCCTCGGCGATCGCCGACCACGCGGCCGCGGCATCGAGCACGCCGTCGGCGTCGAGGGGAGCCTGCAGCTCCAGGGCTGACCGCGCCCAGAGGATCTCGCCGCCGGTGAAGGCCGTCCCGGCCGGCGCCTCCGCGGCCGCGGGACAATCCAGGCCGCGAACCGCCTCGTCGAACAGGACGCGCAGGCCCGCCACCGCGGCGGCCCCCGTCAGGGCGGCGTCCAGCGCCAGGGCGGTCAGCGCGCCGGGCGCGAGGAGGTCGCCGGCGCGGAGCCAGAGAAGCCGGTCGATGCCGGGATCGGCCAGCATCCGCGCCACGGCGGCGCGCCCGGAACCGGGCGCCACGAGATCGTGCCGAAGGTCCGGATAAGCCTGGCGCAGCACCGACGCGACGGTCGCGCGCAGATCCGCCGCATCCCCCGTTACGGTGACGATGCGGATCCGCGGCCAGGGACGCCCGTCCGGCAGCGCGGCGGGGCGGGGGAGGCCGGGGTTGACCGGGCAGAAAGGCCAGAGGGCGACGCCGTGGGCGGGCGGTGGCATGTCGGCGGTGTCGGTCACAGCGGCTCTGGCAAGGGCTCGGGCGTCGTGCGGAGCGCGAGCTTGGACGCGAATGCTGAAGATTGGTTCTCCGGCGCCGCGGGACCGTCAGCCGTCCACACGGATCCGGGCCGAGCCCGTCTCCATCCGGCCGATCCGGGCGGCTGCCGGGTAGCCTGCCTCCCGGATCCGCGCGAGGATCGCATCCGCCCGGTCGGCCGCGCAGGTCACCAGCAGCCCCCCGGAGGTCTGCGGGTCGGTGAGGAGGTGGCGGCGCCATTCGGGACAGTCGGCGGGCAGGTTCACCGCCTCGCGGAAGGCGGCCCAGTTGCGGTGCGAGGCGCCCGTGACGTAGCCGTCGCGCGCCAGCGCCTCCGCGCGCGGCAGCAGCGGCAGGGCGCCGGCCGCGAGGGCGAGCGTCAGACCCGCGCCGCGGGCGAGTTCGAGCCCGTGGCCGAGGATCCCGAAACCCGTCACGTCGGTGAGCGCGTGGACGGCGGGCTCGGCGGCGAGATCCGCCCCGACCTAGTTGAGCAGGGTTGTGGTGGCGACGAAGTCGCCGTAGCCGGCCGCGTCGAGCGCCGACCGCTTGATCGCCGCCGAGTAGACCCCGACCCCCAGCGCCTTGCTGAGGATGACGGCGTCCCCGCGGCGCGCGTCGGCGTTGCGCCGCACAGCCTTCCGGCGGCAGGTGCCGATCACCGCGAGCCCGTAGACCGGCTCGGGCGCGTCGATCGAGTGGCCGCCCGCCACCGGGATGCCGGCCTCCGCGCAGGTCTCGGCGCCGCCCCGCAGGATCCGGGCGACCACGTCGGGATCGATCTTGCCCAGCGGCATGCCGAGGATCGCCAGCGCCAGGAGCGGCCGGCCGCCCATGGCGTAGACGTCCGAGATGGCGTTCGTCGCGGCGATCCGGCCGAAATCGACCGGATCGTCCACCATCGGCGTGAAGAAATCGGTGGTGGCGATGACGCAGGTGCCGTCGTCGAGTTCCCAGACGGCCGCGTCGTCGGAGGTCTCGTTGCCGACGAGGAGCCGCTCGAACGGGCCGGCGGCCGGCTGCTGGGCGAGCAGCTGGCGCAGCACGGCCGGATCGAGCTTGCAGCCGCAGCCGCCGCCATGGGCCAGACTGGTCAGACGGGGGGCATCGGTCATCGCTGGTCCCCGTTCCGGCCGCCGCGACGGCGCCCGCGCTCTGCGTCAGTAGCGCGTCGTCACCGCGTTGAGCCAGTCCGGCGAGGCCGCGACGGCCGCGGCCTCCACGCGCTTGTCGAACCCGGTGAGCACCAGCAGGCCGAGCACCACCAGGACGGCGCCCAGCGCGGCCTTCGCGGTCCGGCCGGCCGCCGCGAGGCCGCCGCGCCAGCGCAGCAGCGCCTCGCGGGAGGCGAAGCCCAGCAGCATCAGCGGCGCCGCGGCCCCGATCCCGAAGGCCAGCATGGTGAGGGCGACGCTCCAGAGGTGCTCCCCGCGCGCCGCCATCAGCGAGGCGGCCCCGAGGGTCGGGCCGACGCAGGGGCTCCAGGCTGCGCCGAGCAGCAGGCCCACGGCGAACTGGCCCGACAAGCCGCCCGTGCCGACGCCGCCGAAACGCTCTTCGGCCCAGGCCCCCACCGGCCCGGCCGCGGTCGCGACCCGGGCCTGGAGCCGCGGCAGGATCAGGACGAGCCCCAGGATGACCAGCAGGATCGCGCCGACCCGGCGGAAGACGTCGCCGTCGAGCCCGATGGCGAAGCCGATCGTCGCGACGAACAGGCCGATCGCCGTGAAGGCGATCGCGAGTCCGGCGGCCAGCGCCACCGGTCCGAGCCGGTGCTCCGCGGAGGCGGTTCCGAGCACGATCGGCACCAGCGGCAGGACGCAGGGCGACAGGACCGACAGGAGGCCGGCCAGAAAGGCGAAGCCCACCGTCCCCAGCATGTCTCGCGCCCTCCCGGCCGTCGCTCGCCCGCGACAGGCTTCGCGCCTGCCATCGATGGCGTCAACGCGCCCGCCGGTCACGCCCGCGCGGGAACAACGCGGCTCCCGGCGCGCTTCGGCGGCAGCCCAGGCCTGATGACGGGCCCCATGCGGAGCGACCGGTGACCACCTTCTTCACGAGCGACACGCATTTCGGCGACCAGCGGGCGCTGCGCTTCGATCACAGACCCTACCCGGATCTCGCCGCCCACGACGCCGCGCTGATCGCCGCCTGGAACGCCACGGTGGCACCCGGCGACACCGTCTGGCATCTCGGCGACTTCGCCCTCGGGCCGAGCGGCGCGCGAATCCGCGAGATCCTCGACGGGCTCAACGGCGAGAAGCACCTGATCATCGGCAACAACGACGGGCCGGAGACGCTGGCGGCGCCCGGCTGGGCCTCGGTGCGCCATTACGCGGAACGCGAGGTCGAGGGTCGGATGGTGGTGCTGTGCCACTACGCGTTCCGCACGTGGAACGGGATAGGCCGAGGTGCCCTCAACCTGCACGGGCATAGCCACGGCAAGCTCAAGCCCATGCCGAAGCAGTACGATGTCGGTGTCGATCCGATGGGCCCGGCCCCCGTGACGCTCCCCGCAATCCTCACCTCCCGCCTGCGTCGGAAGGGCTGATTCGGCCCGGAACCTTCACCTCAGCTTCACCGTTTGAGCCGACAGAGATGGGGAGGACGCGAGCCGCCCCGAGAAGCCCGGCAGCCCCGACAAAGGTCTGCCATCACAACCCGTGTGTGAGTGTTCCCGTGAGTGCCAGTTCGGCCACTCTGTCCCGATGCCTCGCCAGTGTTCTGGCCGGCCTCGTCCTGACTTCCTCGGCGCTGGCTCTGCCCGCGTGCTTGGAGGCCCAGCGCAAGGTCGATGAGGCGAATGCCCTCCGCTACCAGGCGCGCCAGGAGGCACGTCTGGGCGACCACGACCGCGTCTGCGACACGCTCGACGAGGTCGGCGACCGCTACGACGATGCCCGCGACGCGTTCGAGCGGTGCGGCGAGGGCGTCGTGGCGATCGACCTGCGCAGTGAGCTGCGCGGCCTGCGGATCGCCAAGAAAATCAATCGCTGCGACTGATCGGGTGCGTCTTCGCACCTCGGTCGACCAGTCTCAGTCCCATCATCAGACGTGCGCGACTCGTGTCGCCTGGAAGGTTCTGCGCCGATGACCCCCGCTACGCTTTCGAACGAGATTGACTCCGCGACCGCCGTCCGCAGCGGCCCTTCCTTCGCGGCCGCGCTCTGCGGCTTCGTCAGCACCACCGTCGCCACGACGATGCTGCTGGTGCTGATCGGGGCGTTCTGATCAGGGCGAGACCGACCAGAATCTCTGGCGGTTGAACAACATGTCCTGCGCGCCGACCTTTGGAGCCGCCTCCGGACGCCGGCCGCAATCCGGCTCCGGCGGTTTCGGAGACGCGGTGAGAGCCATCGGAACCGGCGCGGGTTTCAGACCCAGGCGCGCCTGAATCTCGGGCTGGCGCGCCGCCGTGATGGTCAGCACGCAGGCGACCAAGCCACCGGCAACAGTTCCGAGAAAGAAATTCAACATCGGTGACGGAATCCGGGGGCCGAGTCCTTGGGGGCCACACGATGTGGTCGTCGTCCAACCCGGCGGCATCATGGCGGATCTGACGCTCACGCGGTTTTAACGCCTGGTCTGCGACAGCTACGCCCAAGCCTGCCGCGCGGGCAGGTCCGATGCCGGGGTGGTCCGCCGATGAACAATGCCGTCAATGCGTATGCCCGAACCGCGCATAGCGCGCTGACACCCCGTGAAGCCGAATCCGCGCTCCTCCTGAAAGCCGCGCAGCGCCTGATCGGGGCCAGCCAGGGTCTCACCGCGGGCGAGACCAAGCCGCTCAACGAGGCGCTGTCCTACAATCAGCGGGTGTGGACGCTGCTGAGCGCCGAGGCGACGGCCGACGAGAACCCCCTTCCGGCGGACGTGAAGCAGGGCGTCGGTCGCCTGGGTGTGTTCGTCCTGCGCACCTGCGTCGACGCGATGATCGCGCCGACCCCGGAGAAGATCGCGACGCTGGTCTCGATCAACAACCACATCGCCGCCGGACTGCAGGGCAACCCGGGCTGAGCCCGGGCGGCCCCTACGGGGCGACCGCCGACGCCGGACGATCCGCCTGCGGCGTCCGGCCCGCGCTCTCCCACTCGACCAGCTTTCGGCTCAACTTGAGCGCCCGATAGTACTCGCCGGCCTCGACAGTCCCGGCGATGGCCGCGATCTGCGGCGCGGCGGCCGGCGCGAGGCGGATCAGCTCCGTGGCTTGGCGGAAGAACAGGTCGATCCCCTGTGCCGGATCGTCGGCCAGATAGATCACCGTCAGGGTCAGGTGGAGCTGCTTGCAGGCCGTATCGGCCTCGCTCTCCGTGATGATCTCGCTCTCGCGCAGGAACTTGCACTGCGTCTCGATCAGGAAGGTCGAGCGCCGGTCGCCGTTGCGGATCAGGGCGCCGTTGATGATCAGCCGCTCGAACGGCTTGAGTTCCAACCGCAGGGGCATGGCGTTTTCCTTTCTAGAAGACGCCCCGATCTCATTCGCGAAACGTTAAGGTTTCACCAAGCGGTCGCCGGGCGCCGCCGCATGGCGGGCGCCGCCGGCACCGCCGGACCTCCTGCGCTTCCTGGTCCGGACGCGGTCCGGATGGGGAACACACCCGATGCCCGCGATCCCCGCCACGCGCGTGCTCGTGACCGGGGGCGCGTCGTGAATCGGTGCAGGGGTCGTCGAGGCCTTCGTGCCTCACGGCGCGCGTCGTGATCCAGCCGGCCGACGTCGCAGCACGGGCGCTGTTCCTGGCCCCGGACGATGCCCGGATGTGCGAAGGCCACGCCTATGGCGTGGATGCCGACTGGCGCTGGGGGCCCGTCTGAACGGGCTCCGGGCGTTTGGGAGGCGGTCCGGGCCGCCCCGGCCGAGTCCGCGCTCGTCGAGGCGGCCCGGTCCGGCGCGGGTCCCTGCCTCAGTCGCAGGATTCCTTCTTCACGGTCTTCGAATCGCCCATGTCGTTCTCCTTGCGCACCGTCTTGGTGACGCAGCCGTCGCCGTGGTCGTGGACGGTCACGGATTTCGACTCGGAGGCCGGATGATCGACGACGACGGCGGGCCGGTCCCGCTCGATGACGGTGGTCTGCGCCTGCGCGGCGGCGCAGAGGCTCAACAGGGCGGCGGTGGCGAGCAAAGA
>CAXDNE010000078.1:0-25779 GCA_963990595.1 uncultured Methylobacterium sp. | reverse complement strand
CACCGAACTCGCCCAGGCCCTCATGGCCCTGGCCGAACGCTACCGGCACTGAGGCCGGCCGCGCCTTGGCCGAGGACATCCGCCAGCTCCTGCTCGCCGCCTTCGACGTGGAGCACCGGGAGCACGTCGCGGCGATCCGCGGGGCGCTCGGCAGCGCCACCCCGGATTGGAACGACGTGTTCCGCCGCGCCCACAGCCTGAAGGGCGCGGCGCGGGCCGTCGACCTGCCCCCGGTCGAGGCGGTCGCCCACCGCCTCGAGACGCTGTTCGAGGGAGTGCGCACCGGCGCGACGGCCCTCGACCGGGAGGCGGCCAACGCCGTCCACCTCGCCCTCGACCGGATCGAGGCCTACGTCGCCGGCCTCAAGGACGGGGCCGGCCCGGACATGCCGCCCGACGCCCTCGCCGCCCTCGGCCACCTTCTCGGGCTCCCCGGTGACGCGCTGAAGGCGCCGGCGGCCGGCGCCCCCGCGCAGCCGCCGGCGCCGGCCCCTCGGACTCCGGAACCCGCCGCGCCGCCGGTCCCGGCCGCGCCGACGCCGGCGACCGCGCCCGCTCCGAAGCCGGCGGGCGAGTCGGCCGATCCCGGCACGGCCTTCCTGCGCGTGCCGGGGGAGGCCGTCGCGGCGCTGGCGCGGGCGAGCCATGACCTCGCCAGCACCCTGTCCGGCCAGGCACCGGCGGCCGACGGCCTCGCGCGCCTGGCCCGGCTCGCCCGGGATCTGCGCGCCGGCGCCGAAGCCCTCGCGTCCGGTGCCGAGGCGGAGCGGCCCGAATGGCGCGCCTTCGCGACCCGGATCGGCGCCTTCGCCCGGGAGGCCGCGGAGCTGGCCCGGCGCCAGGCGGCCGCGACCAGCGCGGTCGAGGGCGCCGCGTCCCGCGTCCGCGCGGCGGCGGAGCGCCTCGCCCTGGTCCCGGCCGAGACGGTTCTCGCCCCCCTCGCCCGCTCCCTCCGCGAGACAGCCCGGGAGCAGGGTCGCGAGGTGGATCTCGATCTGCAGGGCCTCGATCTGCCGGTGGAGCGCGGCACGCTGCAGATCCTGAAGGATCCCCTGCTCCACGCCCTGCGCAACGCCCTGAGCCACGGCTGGCAGGCGCCTGAGGTGCGCCGCGCCGCCGGGAAGCCCGAGGCGCTGTGCCTCGGCCTGGAGATCGCGGTGCGCGGCGCCCGGCTCCAAGTGACGGTGTCGGATGACGGGCCCGGGCCGGATCTCGCCCGGATCGAGGCCGCGGCGCGCGCGCGCGGGCTCCTCGCGCCCGAGGCGCCGGCCGATCCGGAGACCCTGCTCCGGCTCGTCTTCGAGCCGGGCTTCTCCACCGCGGAGGCGGTCGATACCCTGTCGGGGCGCGGCTACGGCCTCTCGGTGGCCGCCGACGCGGCGCGGCAGCTCCTCGGCAGCGTGCGCCTCGAACCGCGCGCGCCGGCCGGCACCGCCCTGATCTTCAGCCTGCCCCTGTCGGCGGCCCGGCGCAGCCTGCTGCTGGTCGAGGCGGCCGGGCGCACCTATGCCCTGCCGGGCGGCTCGGTGGAGCGCCTGCTGCGCCTCAGGCGGGCCGAATTGCCGGTGGCCATGGGCCGCACGATCCTGCGCCTGGGCGCGGGCGAGGCGGCGACCAACCATCCGGTGACCGACCTCGCCGAGATCCTCCACCAGACCCCGGATCCGGCCGATCCCGAGACCCTCACCGCCGTGCTGCTGCGCGTCGGCGGCGTGCGCTTGGCGCTGGCGGTCGACCGTCTGCACGACGTCCGCCCGCTCCTGGTCCTTCCCGCGCCCGCTTTCGGCGCCGATCCCGGCCTCATCGCGGCGACGGCGGTGCTGCCGGGCGACGTGCCGGTGCTCGTCCTCGACCCCGAGGGCCTCGCCGCGCGCGCTGCTGTCGCACCCGCCGCCGGAACGATGGGGCAGGCTCCACGTTCGACGACTCACGCTGTGCCGCGCGCATCCGCCCGCGCGACGATTCTGGTCGTCGACGATTCGATCACCACCCGGACCTTGGAGAAGGGAATCTTGGAAGCCGCCGGCTACCGCGTGGTCGTCTGCGTCGACGGGCAGGACGCCCTCGACCGCCTGCGCGCCGACATCGAGCCCGTGAACCTCGTCCTCGCCGACGTGGAGATGCCGCGCCTCGACGGGTTCGGCCTGCTTCAGGCCCTGCGGGCCGACGAGCGGTTCGCCCGGCTCCCAACGATCCTGATGACCTCGCGGGGGGATGCCGCCGACGTCGCCCGGGGCCTCGATCTCGGCGCCGACGCCTACCTGACCAAGCAGAAGTTCGACCAGCGCCAGCTGCTCGACACGATCGAGCAGCTCCTATGACCCCGGTCCGCGTGATGCTCGTGGAGGACAGCCTCGTGGTGCGCGAGCTCCTGCGCCACATCGTCTCCCGCGATTCCCGGCTCGAACTCGTGGCCGCGGTCGCCTCCGGCGAGGAGGCCCTGGACAAGCTCCGGACCGTGCGGCCGGACGTGATCTCGATGGATATCCGCCTGCCCGGCATCGACGGGCTGGAGACCACGCGGCGGATCATGGCCGAGCACCCGACCCCGATCGTCGTGGTGGCGGATTCGGTCGAGGATTCGTCCCTGCGCATCTCCATGAACGCGCTCCGGGCCGGCGCCCTGTCGGTGGTGGAGAAGCCGGTGGCCACCACCCATGCCGGCTACGAGGCGGTGGCCGGCGAGATCTGCACGCAACTCCGGATCATGGCCCAGGTGCCGGTGATCCGCCGCCGCCCGATCGGGACCGAATGGGCGGGCCGCAACACCGCCGTCGCCCCCGTGACCCCGGTCGAGCGGCCCGGACAGGCGCCGAGCCTCCTGGGGATCGGCGCCTCCACGGGCGGTCCCCCGGCGCTCGCCCGGGTGATCGGCGCGCTGCCGCTTGAGTTTCCGCTGCCGGTCCTGGTGGTCCAGCACATGGGCCCCGCCTTCATGGACGGCTTCGCGAGCTGGCTCGACAGCGTCGTGACCCTGCCGGTCGGCCTGGCCCGGGACGGGGAGCGAGCCGAGCCCGGCCGCGTCTACGTGGCGCCGGGGGACCGGCATCTGGAGATCGGGTCGGGCCGGATCCTGCGGGTCGTCGACGGCGCGCCGGTCTCGGGGCAGCGTCCGGCCGCCACCGTGCTGTTTCGCTCGATGGCGCGGCAGGCCGGGGCGTCCGGGATCGGCGTCCTGCTCACCGGGATGGGCGAGGACGGAGCCGCGGGCCTCGCCGATATGCACCGGGCCGGCGCCCAGACGGTGGCCGAGCACGAGAGCACCGCGGTCGTCTACGGCATGCCGGCGGCGGCCGTGCGGCTCGGTGCCGCCCGCTCGGTCCTGCCTCTCGATCGGATCGCCGATCATGTCCTGCGGCTCGTCGAACCGGGGGCGCGGCCGTGACGACCGCCGCGGCCGGCGCAGCCGAAGGGCCCGCCCGGATCCTGCTGGTGGAGGATTCGGAGACGCAGGCCCTTGAGCTGCGTCTCCTGCTGGAGGCACACGGGTTCGCGGTGGAGCGCTGCGCCTCGGCCGAGACCGCCCTCGACCATCTCAACCGCAGCCAGCCCGACCTTGTGGTGGCGGATTACCATCTGCCGGGCATGAACGGCGACGAGCTCATCCGGCAGATGCGCCTGTCCCTGCGCACCCGGGCGCTGCCGGTCCTGATGCTGACGGGCGGCAGCGGCGGCGAGCGCCAGGGTCTGGAGAGCGGCGCCGACGCCTATCTGCCGAAATCCGCCGACCGCGACCTGATGATCCTGCGCATCCGTGCCCTGCTGCGCGAGCGCCGCGCCACGGGCGATGCCGAGGGCCCCGGTGCGGCCGCCTTCCGGCGGGGGCGCATCCTGGTGATCGACGGCAGCGCCACCTACCGCACCTTCCTGGCCGGCCTGCTGGGTCAGGAGGGGTACCACGTCGCCACGGCCGACGGGCCGGAGACGGCGCTCGCCGCCCTCGACGCCGCCGGCGACGCCGCCTTCGACTGCGTCACGGTCGATCTCCTCGGTCACGCCTATGACGGGCTCGCTCTGTGCCGGGCGATCAGCCAGCGCCGGATCGGCCAGGCGGCCGGGGCGGGGTTCCACCTCGTCGGCATCGCGGGCAGCGATCCGGCCAAGGACTTCCTGGTCCAGGCCTTCGCCGCCGGGGCGGACGACGTGGTGGCGAAGACCGATGCCGAGGTCCTGGCGCTGCGCGTGCGCGGCTTCGTGCGCCGCCGCCTGCTGGAGGAGGATGACCGGCGCATCGCCGGTCAGTTCGGGGAGCGGGAGCGGGCGGTGGAGCGCGCCCGGGCCGAAGCCGAGGCGGCCGAGGCCCGGGCCCGGCTCGCCGACGCCCTGGAGCGCGCCAACCGCGACCTCGCCGACGCCAACCGGCAGCTCACCGAGGCGCAGTCGAAGCTCGTCCAGGCCGCCAAGATGGCCTCCCTCGGCGAGCTCGTGGCCGGCATCGCCCACGAGATCAACAATCCCCTGGCCTTCATCCTGGCCCACCAGGGCACGGTGGAGCGCCTGCTCGGCGAACTCCCGGATGCCGGCCCGGACGCCGCGGCCCGCGCCGTCGAGAAGGCCCGGCAGCGGGTCGGCTCCATGCGGATGGGGCTCACCCGCATCCAGGACCTCGTGCTGAACCTCAGGAAGTTCTCGCGCCTCGACGAGGGCGAGCGGGCCCTCGTCAACGTGCCCGAGGCGATCGAGACCGTGCTGGCCCTGATCCAGCACAAGCTCGGCGACCGGATCGTGGTGGAGCGCGCCTTCGCGGGACGGTCCGAGATCCACTGCACCCCGGCGCTGCTCAACCAGGTGGTGATGAACATCCTCGGCAACGCCGCCGACGCCATGCCGCAGGGCGGCACGATCCGAATCGTCACGCAGTCCACGCCCGAATTCGACGAGATCCGCATCAGCGACACGGGTCCCGGGATCCCGGAGGCCCTGCGCGAGAAGATCTTCGAGCCGTTCTTCACGACGAAGCCTGTGGGATCCGGAACCGGACTTGGCCTTGCGATTGCCTACAGCGTCGTTCAGGCGCATAGCGGCTCGCTCACCGTGGAGACGGCCCCGGATGGGGGAGCCTGCTTCGTGATCGGGATCCCGCGGCAGGCGGCCAGCGCGCATGAGTGACGGTACGGCAGGTATTGGGACGATCCTGGCCGTCGACGACGAGCCGGACATCCTGATCGCCCTGGAGGATCTGTTCGAGGATTCCTACCGGGTTCTGACGACCTCGCGTCCCGCCGAGGCGCTGGAGATCCTGCGCGCGGAGCCCGACATCGCCGTGGTGCTCTCCGACCAGCGCATGCCCGGCCTCACCGGCGACGCGCTGCTGGCGGAGGCCCGCACCTTCCACGACGCGCAGGCTATCCTGCTCACCGGCTATGCCGACATCACCGCGGTGATCGCCGCCCTCAATCGCGGCGGCATCGTCGGGTACGTGACGAAGCCCTGGGATGCGGGGCTGCTGCGCTCCACCGTCCGGCAGGCCTTCGAGCGGTTCCGCCTCGGCCGGGACCTCGCCACCGAGCGGGCCCTGCTGCGGGGCCTGCTCGACCACGCCCAGGACGCGATCAGCTTCAAGGACGCGCAGGGCCGCTTCGTGCGGCTCAACGCCCGCAAGGCGGACCTCCTCGGCCACGACGTCGCCGCCTGCCTCGGCCGGCGCGAGGCCGATCTCCTCGGCCCGAAAGCGGGCCCGGTGACGGAGGCCGATGAGGCGGCGATCCGCTCCGGTGCGGTCGCCGAGACCCTGATCAGCGACGGCCCGACGGGGGCCGAGCAGTGGAGCCACGTGACGCGGGTGCCGATTCGGGACGCGGGCGGCGCGATCAGCCATCTCGCGGTCATCGAGCGGGACGTGACCGAGCAGCGGACCCTGGAGGCGCGCCTGCGCCAATCCGACAAGATGCAGGCGCTCGGCACCCTGGCGGGCGGCATCGCGCACGACTTCAACAACCTCCTGACCGCGATCCTCGGGAGCCTCGAGCTCGCCGGGCCGAAGGTCGCGGATCAGCCGCGGGTGCAGCGCCTGATCGAGAATGCCCGCGGGGCGGCCGAGCGCGGCGCCTCCCTGACGAAGCGCCTCCTCAGCTTCAGCCGCGCCCACGACCTCCAGGCCCGGGTCGTCGACGTGAACGCCCTGATCGTCGGGATGAGCGACCTGTTCGGGCGCAGCCTCGGCGGCCTCGTCACCGTCCGGACCGATCTGGAGGACGGGCTCCCGGCGGTCCAGGTCGATCCGGACCAGCTCGAACTCGCCGTGCTCAACCTCTGCATCAATGCCCGGGATGCCATGCCGGAGGGCGGCACCATCACGGTGGCGACGCGGCGGCTCAGCATCAGCGGCGATCCCGAAATCGTCGACGGATCCTATCTCGGCGTCAGCGTGACAGACGAGGGCACCGGCATTCCGGAGGAGATCCTGCGCCGGGTCTGCGAGCCGTTCTTCACCACCAAGGCGGTGGGCCAGGGAACCGGGCTCGGGCTCGCGATGGTGTTCGGACTCGCGCAGCAATCGAAGGGCCGGCTCGTGATCGACAGCGAAGTCGGCCGGGGGACACGGGTCGAGCTGGCGCTCCCCTTCGCCACCCAGGCGCCCGAGCAGACCACGCAGGCCTCCGACGCGGCGCCGGTCGCCGGGCGGCGCGCCCACGTCCTCATCGTCGACGACGATCCGCAGGTCCGGCACGTGACGGCCTCGTTCCTGACGGGCTTCGGCCACAGCACCACCGAGGCCGGCGACGGCGAAGCCGCGCTCCGGCATCTGCAGCGCGACCGCTACGACATCGTCGTGGCCGATCTGGCCATGCCGGGGATGAGCGGCATCGAACTCGCGGCCGCGATCCGCGAGCAGGACCCGCGCCTGCCCGTCCTGATCCTCACGGGTCATGCCGACGCGATGCAGATTCCCGAGGACCTGCCGGTGCTCGCCAAGCCCTTCCGCTCGGCGGATCTCGCGGCTCGGGTCGCGGCCCTTCTGGAGGACAGAGCGGCCCAGCCCGGCTGACCGGAGCCGGGAACCGCCCGGTTGCCGGCTCATTGTCTCCTCGTGGGGCCCGGAGCCCCGGGTTACGAAGAGGAGGTGGACCATGAGCGATCACGGCATCTTCCCGCGCCGCCGGCGCGACATCGACCCGGACCAGGACGGGCCACCGGACGCGTTTCGGCAGGGATAGGGGTTTTCGGAGCGCGGCGCGGTCGAAGTTCCCGGCCCGTCCGACACGGGCCGCCAGGGCGAGCTCCCGCGACCATCCGAAACGTGGACCCTGCTTCAGACCCGTCGGCGTGAGCCGGCGGGTTTTTTCGTGGCCGAGGGCGCGATCGCGGGCGCCCTGCGCGGAGGCGGTGACGACGCCGGAAATGCGAGAAGCCGCCCCGGGGGGACCCGGGACGGCTTCTCGAAGGACGGGCGCGTTGAGACGCCCGGTGAGGATCAGGCGGCCTCGGAGACCTGGCTCGGACCGGAATCCTTGCCGCGGGCCTCGACATCGCGGTCGACGAACTCGATCACCGCGAGCGGGGCGTTGTCGCCCTGGCGGAAACCCGCCTTCATGATCCGGCAGTAGCCGCCCGGACGGCCCTTGTAGCGCGGGCCGAGCACGGTGAAGAGCTTCTTGACCATGTCGGCGTCGCGGATCTGCGCCATCGCCAGACGGCGGGTATGCACGCTGTCGATGCGACCCAGCGTGATCAGCTTCTCGACGACCGGGCGCAGGTCCTTGGCCTTCGGCAGGGTGGTGATGATCTGCTCGTGCTTCAGCAGCGCGGCGGACATGTTGGCGAACATCGCCTTGCGATGCTCGGCGGTGCGGTTGAAACGGCGGCCGCGGTAACCGTGACGCATGGTGCTGGCTTCCTTCTCGTCTCGGCCGCCGTGCCACGGTACGGCCGGATGCCCCAGGAACGGGGCGGTTGATTCCGCATGACCCCGCGGCGGGAACTCCGATCCGGAACCCTCGTCCTGAGGTGCTGCGCAGCAGCCTCGAAGGAGTGCTCCAGATGACGCCGTGATTCCGGGAGGTCTCCTTCGAGACCTCCAAAGCGCTCCGGCACCTCAGGATGAGGACGGAGCGCGGGACAGCGGCCTAGTAATGCTCCTCGAAGCGCTTGGCGAGGTCCTCGATGTTCTCCGGCGGCCAGCCGGGGATGTCCATGCCGAGGTGCAGGCCCATGCCGGCCAGCACTTCCTTGATCTCGTTGAGCGACTTGCGGCCGAAATTCGGGGTCCGCAGCATCTCGCCCTCGGACTTCTGGATGAGGTCGCCGATATAGACGATGTTGTCGTTCTTCAGGCAGTTCGCCGAACGGACCGACAGCTCCAGCTCGTCCACCTTCTTGAGCAGGGCCGGGTTGAAGGGCAGCTGCGGCGCGAGCGGCGCGGCCTCTTCCTTGCGCGGGTCCTCGAAGTTCACGAAGACCTGCAGCTGGTCCTGGATGATGCGGGCCGCGTAGGCGAGCGCATCCTCCGGCGACACCGCGCCGTTGGTCTCGACCGTCATGGTCAGCTTGTCCTTGTCGAGATCCTGGCCCTCGCGGGTGGTCTCGACGCGGTAGCTGACCTTGGTCACCGGGGAGAACAGCGAGTCGACCGGGATCAGGCCGATCGGGGCGTCCTCCGGACGGTTGCGCTCGGCCGGGACGTAGCCCTTGCCGGTGGCGACCGTGAACTCCATGCGGATCTCGGCGCCGTCGTCGAGGGTGCAGATCACGAGGTCGGGGTTCAGGATCTGGATGTCGCCGACCGTGCCGATGTCACCGGCGGTGACGAGGCCCGGGCCGGTCTTGCGCAGGGTCATGCGCTTCGGCGCGTCCGTCTGCGAGCGGATCGCGATGGTCTTGATGTTGAGGACGATGTCGGTGACGTCCTCGCGCACGCCCGGGATCGACGAGAACTCGTGCAGCACGCCGTCGATCTGCACCGAGGTCACGGCCGCGCCCTGGAGCGACGACAGGAGGACCCGGCGCAGGGCGTTGCCCAGGGTGGTGCCGAAGCCGCGCTCAAGCGGCTCGGCGACGACGGTGGCGACCCGCTTCGGGTCGTCGCCGGTCGTGACCTGCAGCTTGTTCGGCTTGATCAGTTCCTGCCAATTCTTCTGAATGACCACGATCCTACCTCTCGTCCTTGCTCGGGATCCGCGACGCCCGGTCCCGCGCTTCGGCCGCCCGGGGCAGCCCCCTTGGCGCCCCGAACGGTCCCTGAATCCGTGTCCGCCGTTACTCGCCGCCGACCCAGAGGGCCGGTACGAAGCTGTAGCCAGCACCGTCCCGGTCCACGTAGCCGAGGGCGGGAAATTCGAGATGCGCGCCGGCGATGAAAGCCCGCTCGCTCGCCACCTCGTCCATGATCTTCTTGCGCGTCTCGCGCGCCTGGTCCCCGTCGACGTCGAAGCCGACACCCGCCTGCGGGTTCTTGAACTGGATCGCCGGCAGGTGCACCACGTCCGTCCACATCAGGAGCGACTGTCCACCGGAGACGATGCGGAAACCGCAATGGCCCGGCGTGTGGCCGGGCAGGTGGATTGCCGTGATCCCCGGAAGGACCTCGCCGCCCCGGTGCTCGCGCATCCGCTTGGCGTAGGGCGCGACCGCCTTGCGGGCGCCCTCGAAATACGGCTTGGCCGCCTCCGGAGCCCGGGACAGGGCCGCGTCCGGCAGCCAATGAGCCGTCTCGTCCGCATGGACCACGATCTCGGCATTGGGGTACCGCGCCGCGCCGTCCTTCACGAGCCCGCCGACATGGTCGGGATGCAGGTGGGTGACGAGAACGGTCTCGATCTCCTCCGGCTTGACGCCCGTCAGCGCCAGGGCCGCCCCGGCCCGGCCCAGGGTCTCGGCCGGCGCCAGATCGCCGTAGCCGGTATCGATCAGGACCGGCTTGCGGCCGGGCCCGGTGATCAGGAAGGCGTTCAGCGTGATCTTCGGCTGCTCGGTGCGGAAGCCCGCCACCTGCAGCTGCCCGGCCTCCTCCTTGGAGATGCCCGTGACGAGATCGAGGCTGGCCTGAAACCAGCCGTCGTTGAGCGCGGTGACCGTGAGGTCGCCGAGGTTCCAACGCAGCACGCCCGGAAGCGGCTTCGATCCCGTCATGAGCTTCTCCGTCAAAAGGCTTCGCTGGTCCGGATCAGACGCGGCGGCGCTTGCGCGGCCGGCAGCCGTTGTGCGGGATCGAGGTGACGTCGCGGATCGAGGTCACGGTGAAGCCCGCGGCCTGCAGCGCGCGCAAAGCCGACTCGCGGCCCGAACCCGGGCCCGACACCTCGACCTCAAGGGTGCGCATGCCGTGCTCGGCGGCCTTGCGGCCGGCATCCTCGGCGGCGACCTGGGCGGCGTACGGGGTCGACTTGCGCGAACCCTTGAAGCCCATCGCGCCCGCGGACGACCACGAGATCGTGTTGCCCTGCGCGTCCGTGATGGTGATCATCGTGTTGTTGAACGAGGCGTTCACGTGGGCGACGCCCGACACGATGTTCTTGCGCTCGCGGCGGCGGACGCGTTGCGGTTCCTTGGCCATCTGTTCTCACTCTTCCTTCAGGCACGCCCGTAACACCAGGCGCTCGGGATTCTTTTGGGACTTGGCCGGAGCGCCCGTGCAGGGCGGTCGAGCCAGAGCCGAGTTCCCCGCGGGGCACCCAGCGCGACGGGAAGGAGGCCGAGCGAAGCACGGCCTCCCACGCCGAAAAATTACTTCTTCTTGCCGGCGATCGGCTTCGCCTTGCCCTTGCGGGTGCGGGCGTTGGTGTGGGTGCGCTGACCACGGACCGGCAGCTGCTTGCGGTGACGCAGGCCGCGATAGGCGCCCAGATCCATCAGGCGCTTGATGTTCATCGAGACTTCGCGGCGCAGGTCGCCCTCGACCAGGTAGTCGCGGTCGATCGTCTCGCGGATCTGCAGAACCTCGGCGTCGGTCAGCTGGTTGACCCGGCGCTCGGCGGGGATGTTCACCTTCTGGGTGATCTCCTCGGCCTTCTTGGCGCCGATGCCGTGGATGTACTGGAGCGCGATGACGACGCGCTTGTTGGTCGGGATGTTGACGCCTGCGATACGGGCCACGATCACTCTCCATGTCAGGCCCGGACATCCGGGCTGGTGTCGCGCGCGTCCGGTGGAGGCCGGCCCCTGCGCACGTGAAACGACGACGCGGCCCGCGGGTAGCCCCTGACAGGGCACCTCGGACCATCGTTCGGTTGGACGAAGGAGGGCCTGCTAGCGTGCGTCCGGCCCGTTGTCAACGACCGGCTGCCGGACGGGCGCGCTGCCATGCGTCGCACGCGCCGCCCCGGTGCCGGTGAGAGGAGAGCGGCGATGTCGATCCTGACCAGCGACGGGGCCACCCTGCGGGCCTTCGCCGATTCCGTTCTGCGCGCGGCCGAGGAGAACCTGGACGAGGTCATTCCCGTCGCGATGGCGGTGCTCGGCGGCGTGCTGAGCGAGGCGGAGCCGGGTTCCGTCGAGCTTCAAGCGGCGCGCGACGGGCCGGCCCTGCTCTGGGCGACCTTCGCGGGCCGCAGGATGGTGTTCCGCTACAACGTCATGACGGCGATGATCGAGCTGCGCGACGGCACCACGGAGGGGTATCCGTCCCGCCTGTTCGGCCGCCGTTCCCTCGAGACCGACATGGTCAACTTCTTCGGCGCCCTCCGCCGGGAGGGGCGGCTCTAGGCCGCCCGGTTCCGACGCCTCAGCGGAAGCGCTGGTTGCGCAGCCGGCAATAGCCACCCGTGTTCTGGTATCCCGCAGGGCAGCGGCGCACGCAGGCGCCCGCGGCGAATTTCAGCGGCGGGCGGCAGAGGTGGCGGAACCGCTTCTGTCCGTACACGAAGGACTGGGCCGGCCCCTGGGCGGCGGCCGGCAGCGGCGGGAGGACGGCCGCGAGCAGGAGAGTCGCGACGGCGAAGGGGCGGAGGATCATGGCGTGTCCCGATGCGGATGCGCCTCCCAACCCGCCGGCCGCCCGCCGGGTTCACACCGCGCGCGGCCGAGGGGCCCCGCCCGGTCCGGACGCCTCAGGAGGCGACGCGCTCCTCGTGCGGCTCCAGCACCGCCATCAGGTCGGCCGTGACCTTGTCGATCGGCTGCATGCCGTCGATCGTCTTCAGCATGCCCTTCTCGGCGTAGTAGGCCGAGAGCGGCGCCGTCTGAGCGCGGTAGGCCTCCAGGCGCTGCTTGAACACCTCCGGGGTGTCGTCCTTGCGCACGGCCTGGCCGCGGGCCAGGGTCTCGGCGGCGCGCTTCTCGATCCGCCCGACGAGGGCGTTCTCGTCCACCTTCAGCTCGACCACCGCGGAGAGGCTCAGCCCCTTGCCGGCGAGCATGGCGCCGAGCGCCTCGGCCTGCGCGACGGTGCGGGGGAAGCCGTCCAGGATGAAGCCGCGCCGGGCATCCGCCTCCTCGATCCGGTCGGCGACGATCCCCACCACGATCCGGTCCGAGACGAGGCCGCCCGACTCCATCACCGCTTTGGCCTCGAGGCCGACCGGGGTGCCGGCGGCGACCGCCGCGCGCAGCATGTCACCGGTGGAGAGCTGCGGGATGCCGAAGCGCTGCACGATCCGCTCGGATTGCGTTCCCTTCCCCGCACCGGGCGGACCGAGCAGAATGATGCGCATGGCGTTGTCCTCGTTCGGCCCACTCCGTGTGGGCACAAGCCGCGGTGGCGAAGCCTCCCTGGCATCGCCGGGTTCGGGTTTTTCTAGCCAATCCGGAGCCGGGTGGCACCCGGACCTTTGGGCCAGAGGCGGGAATGTCGTTGGTGTCGTCCCGCCTCTGTATCAGGCTCAGCGCCGGCGTTGCGTGGTCGAGGCGCCACGCAGCTTGGCCTTCTTCACGAGACCCTCGTACTGGTGCGCCATCAGGTGCCCGTGGATCTGCGCCACCGTGTCCATTGTCACCGAGACCACGATGAGCAGCGAGGTGCCGCCGAAGCCCAGGCTTGCCGCCGCGTAGGAGGAGAGGATCTCCGGGCAGAGGCACACGAAGGTCAGGTACAGGGCGCCGATCACCGTGATGCGGGTCAGCACCTTGTCGATGAAGGCCGCGGTCCGCTCGCCCGGGCGGATGCCCGGGATGAAGCCGCCATGCTTCTTCAGGTTGTCGGCCGTCTCCTGCGGATTGAAGACCACCGCGGTGTAGAAGAACGTGAAGAAGATGATCAGGGCCGCGTAGAGCACCATGAACAGCGGCGTGCCATGGCCGAGATAGGCCGTGATCGTGCCGAGCCAGCCGGTGGCGCCGCCATTGGCCGAGAAGCTCGCAGCGGTGGCCGGCAGGAGGAGCAGCGACGAGGCGAAGATCGGCGGGATCACGCCCGAGGTGTTGAGCTTGAGCGGCAGGAACGAGGTCTGGCCCTCGTACATGCGGTTGCCGACCTGGCGCTTGGGATAGTTGATCAGGAGCCGGCGCTGGGCGCGCTCCATGAACACGATGAAGTAGACCAGGGCCACGGCGGCGACGGCCACGCCCAGGATCACCGCCGGCGAGAGCGCGCCCGTGCGGCCGAGCTCCAGCGCGCCCGCGATCGCCACCGGCAGGTGGGCGACGATGCCGGCGAAGATGATCAGCGACGAGCCGTTGCCGATGCCGCGCGAGGTGATCTGCTCGCCGAGCCACATCAGGAACAGGGTGCCGCCGGTGAGCGTGATCACCGTCGAGGCCAGGAAGAACGGTCCCGGATCGATGGCGGCCGAGGAGCCCTGCAGGCCGATGGCGATGCCCCAGGACTGGACCAGCGCCAGCACCACCGTCAGGTAGCGGGTGTACTGGTTGATGACCTTGCGGCCCGACTCGCCCTCCTTCTTCAGCGCCTCCAGGCTCGGGATCACCGAGGTCAGGAGTTGCACGATGATCGAGGCCGAGATGTACGGCATGATGTTCAGGGCGAAGATCGCCATGCGCTCGACGGCGCCGCCCGAGAACATGTTGAACAGGCCGAGCACGCCGCCGGACTGCTGCTGGAAGTTGCGGGCGAACTGCTCCGGATCGATGCCGGGAATCGGAATGTAGGTGCCCAGCCGGAACACCACGAGCGCGCCGAGGGTGAACCAGATGCGCTTCTTCAGCTCATCGGCCTTGGCGATCGCACCGAAATTGAGGTTGGCGGCAAGCTGCTCGGCGGCTGAGGCCATAAGCGTCGCGTCCTGGAAGTGTCGCCGGGCGGAGGGCGCCCGGATGAAATGAAAACGGCGGCCCGCGTGGTCGCAGGGCCGCCGCTCGAAGGATCGGCTTATAGGGTGCGCGAAAACCGTGCAACGGGTCCCGCGGTCGCCCTCATCGCCTCCGTCAGGCCGACGCCGCCTCGCTGCCGCCGCGGGTGGAGGCACCCTGGGCGTAGACGGTGCTGACCGAGCCGCCGGCCTTCTCGACCGCCTCGACGGCGGACTTGGAGGCGCGGGTGACCTCGAAGCTGAGCTTCGCGGTGAGCTCGCCGACGCCGAGCAGCTTCACGCCGTCGCGGGGACGAGCGATGATGCCGGCGGCGACCAGGCTCTCCACCGTCACGGTGGCGGCCTTGTCGAGCTTGCCCGCGTCGACCGCTTCCTGGATCCGGCCGAGGTTCACCTCGTTCAGATCCTGGGCGTAGAGGTTGTTGAAGCCGCGCTTCGGCAGGCGGCGATGCAGCGGCATCTGACCGCCCTCGAAGCCCTTGATGGACACGCCGGTCCGGGCCTTCTGGCCCTTCACGCCGCGACCCGCGGTCTTGCCCTTGCCGGAGCCGATACCCCGGCCCACGCGCATCCGGTCCTTGGTGGCGCCGGGATTGTCGCTGATCTGGTTGAGCTTCATCGGGACCTCCTCACGCCACGTCGCCGTGGACGCGCACGAGGTGCGCAACCTTGCGGATCATGCCGCGCACGGAGGGGGTGTCCTCCAGCTCGGCCACGCGGTGGAGCTTGTTGAGCTTGAGGCCGATCAGCGTCTGGCGCTGGCTGGCCTCACGGCGGATCGGCGAGCCGATCTGCTCGACGCGGAGAGTCTTCTGTGCCATCGGACCCTCCCCTTACGCGACCGCGGCTTCGGACTGGTCGGCCGGGTCGGCGTCGCGGCGGCGGGCCTGGAGGCTCGACACCTTGATGCCGCGGCGGGCCGCCACGGAGCGCGGGCTGTCCTCGTTCTTGAGCGCCTCGAAGGTGGCGCGCACGAGGTTGTAGGGGTTCGAGGACCCAAGCGACTTGGCGACGACGTCCTGCATGCCGAGCGTCTCGAACACGGCGCGCATCGGGCCGCCGGCGATGATGCCGGTGCCCTGCGGGGCCGCGCGGAGGATCACCTTGCCGGCGCCGTGGCGACCGTTGACGTCGTGGTGCAGGGTCCGGCCCTCGCGGAGCGAGACGCGGATCAGACCGCGCTTGGCGGCCTCGGTCGCCTTGCGGATGGCCTCCGGCACCTCACGGGCCTTGCCGTGGCCGAAGCCGACGCGGCCCTTCTGGTCGCCGACGACGACGAGGGCCGCGAAGCCGAAGCGACGGCCGCCCTTCACCACCTTGGCGACGCGGTTGATGTGGACGAGCTTGTCCACGAACTCGCTGTCGCGCTCCTCGCGATCCTCGCGGCGGCCGCGGCCCCCGCCTTCACGTTCACGTGCCATCTTTTTACCTGTTCATCTCACTGGCGCAGGCGGCGGGCCCGCTCGCTCGATTGTTGGAATTGCCGGACATGCGCCGCACGTCCGGCCCGCCGTCGTTAAGTCGTTCCGATCAGGCTCGCCGCCGGCAGAGGCGCCGACGGCCAGTCCCAAAAATCAGAACTCCAGGCCACCCTCGCGGGCGGCCTCGGCCACGGCCTTGACGCGGCCGTGGTAGATGTAGCCGGAGCGGTCGAAGATCACCTTCGTGACGCCTGCGGCCTTGGCGCGCTCGGCGACGAGCTTGCCCACCGCGGTCGCGGCGGCGACGTCGGCGCCGGTCTTGAGATCACCCTTGAGCGCCTTGTCGATCGACGAGGCCGAGGCCAGCGTCTTGCCGGCGACGTCGTCGATGACCTGCACGTAGATCTGCTTCGACGAGCGGAACACCGAGAGCCGCGGGCGGCCGTTGGCGGCGGCCCGCAGCGCGCGGCGGACGCGCGCCTTGCGGCGATCGAGGGCTTCGAGCTTGCGAGACATGATGCCCTCCTTACTTCTTCTTGCCTTCCTTGCGGAAGATGAACTCGCCCGCGTACTTCACGCCCTTGCCCTTGTAGGGCTCGGGTCCGCGGTAATCGCGGATCTCGGCGGCGACCTGACCGACCTGCTGGCGGTTGATCCCGGAGATCGTGATCTCGGTGGGCTTCGGGGTAGCGATCGTGATCCCGGCGGGGATCGCGTACTCGATGTCGTGGCTGTAGCCGAGCGACAGCTTGAGGGCCTTGCCGGCCATCGCGGCGCGATAGCCGACGCCGGTGATCTCGAGCTTCTTCTCGAAGCCCTTCGACACGCCCTCGGCGATGTTGGCGATCTGCGCCCGCGACGTGCCCCACAGGGAGCGCGCCGGCTTGGACTGGTTCACGGGCTCCACCTCGATGGCGCCGTCCTTCATCGCCACGTTGACGAGCGACGGAACCACGAAGGACAGTTCGCCCTTCGAGCCCTTCATCTTCACCGTCTGACCGGTGACCGTGGCGGTAACGCCGGCCGGCACGGGGACCGGCTTCTTGCCTACGCGAGACATGGGATAACCTCCTCCGTCCCGATCAGAACACGGTGCAGAGCACTTCACCGCCGACGTTGCGCTCGCGCGCCTCGTGGTCGGCCATGACGCCCTGCGGGGTGGAGACGATGGTGACGCCGAGGCCGTCGGCCACGTGCGGCAGCTCGCCGACCGACGAGTAGACCCGGCGGCCCGGCTTCGACACGCGCTTGATCTCGCGGATCACGGGGCGCCCGTCGTAGTACTTGAGCTCGATGGCGAACTCGGTACGGCCGTTGCCGAGGTCGGTCGCCGCGTAGTCGCGGATGTAGCCCTCGGCCTTCAGGACGTCGAGGACGCTGGCGCGCAGGCGCGAGCCGGGCGTCTGGACGACGTTGCGACGGCGCAGCTGGCCGTTGCGGATGCGGGTGAGCATGTCGCCCACGGGATCGTTAACCATGGGGACCTCCTTACCAGCTCGACTTGACCAGGCCGGGGATCAGGCCCCGGTTGCCAAGCTCGCGCAGCGCCACGCGCGAGATGCCCATCTTGCGGTAGTAGGCGCGCGGGCGGCCGGTCATGCCGCAGCGATTGCGGATGCGGGTGGCCGACGAGTTGCGCGGCAGTTCCGCGAGCTTGAGGCGCGCCTCGAAGCGCTCCTCCATCTCGAGGGCGTCGTTGTTGGCGATCTCGAGGAGCGCCTTCCGCTTGGCCGCGAAGCGCTTCACCAGCGCCTTGCGGGCCTCATTCTTCTCGACTGAGCTTTTCTTCGACATGTCGTCTATCTCCGGTGTCCGCGTCTGAGACCCGAGGGCCTCACTGCCGGAACGGGAACTTGAAGGCGGCGAGCAGGGCCTTGGCCTCGGCATCGGTCTTGGCGGTGGTCGCCACGACGATGTCCATGCCCCAGGTCTGCTCGGCCTTGTCGTAGGAGATCTCCGGGAACACGAGGTGCTCCTTGAGACCGAGAGCGTAGTTGCCGCGGCCGTCGAACGAGCGCGGGTTCAGGCCGCGGAAGTCACGCACGCGCGGCAGCGCGATGGTGATCAGCCGGTCCATGAACTCGTACATGCGCTGCTTGCGCAGGGTCACCTTGCAGCCGATCGGCATGCCCTCGCGGACCTTGAAGGTCGCGATGGCCTTGCGGGCCCGGGTGATCACCGGCTTCTGGCCGGCGATGAGGGCGAGGTCGCCCGCAGCCACGGAGGCCTTCTTCGAATCCGCGGTGGACTCGCCGACGCCCATGTTGATCACGATCTTCGTGATCTGCGGCACTTCCATGGGGTTCTTGTAGCCGAACTGCTCGATGAGCTTCTGGCGAACCACCTCGTCGTAGTGCTTGCGCAGGCGCGGGGTGTAGGCGTTCTTGTCGGCCTCAGCCATCGATCTGATCCCCCGTGGTCTTGGCGAACCGGACCTTGCGCCCGTCTTCGAGGATGCGGAAACCAACGCGGGTCGGCTTGCCGTTGGCATCGGCGACCGCGATGTTGGAGAGCTGGATGGCGGCCTCCTTGGAGATGATCCCGCCTTCCTGGTTCTGGGTCTGCTTCTGGTGCTTCTTGACCAGGTTGATCCCGCGCACGAACGCGCGGTTCTCCTTCGGCAGCACCTGGATGACCTCGCCGGAGCGACCCGCGTCGCGGCCGGTGAGGACGACGACCTTGTCGCCCTTCTTGATCTTGGCGGCCATTACAGCACCTCCGGAGCCAGGGAGATGATCTTCATGTGGTTGCGGGCGCGCAGCTCGCGCGGCACCGGTCCGAAGATGCGGGTGCCGATCGGCTCCTTCTGATTGTTGATCAGAACCGCGGCGTTCTTGTCGAAGCGGATCACCGAACCGTCGGGACGCTTCACGTCCTTGGCGGTGCGGACCACGACCGCCTTCATGACGTCGCCCTTCTTGACGCGACCGCGCGGGATCGCCTCCTTGACCGAGACGACGATCACGTCGCCCACCCCGGCGTACTTGCGCTTCGACCCGCCGAGAACCTTGATGCACATCACACGGCGTGCACCCGAGTTGTCGGCGACGTCCAGATTCGTCTGCATCTGGATCACGTGCGTGACTCCTTGTTTCAGGCGGGTTTCCGCACACGGGCGGTATTGCCCGGCGGACGACGCCTGATGGGGATCTGATGTCCCCGGCTCATGTAGTCGACCGCGCTGGCGGTGTCGGGAGACACCGGCGCGGTCACCGCGTTCACAGGGTGCGAGCACCCATCGGGAATGTCGCGAAGGCCGGGCGCATACTACGGGTGGCCCGCGATGGCAAGCCGGGCGGCCGGAAATCGGTGGCGCCGCGCCTTGGTGCGCCCGGTCCGCGCGGAAGGCGGGATGCCCGGGTTCCGGTCCGCTAAAATCACCTGTCGAAACGAGCAAGACCGGCGCGCCTCGCGGCGCACCGGTCCCGACGTCTTCGGCGATGGGTGGGATTCAGGCCGGTTGGCCGGCCGATTCGAACAGGAACCCGTCGAGACTCGGGATCGTGACGGAGGCGCCGCAGGCCGGCTTCGACAGGCGCCAGGGACGTTCGGCGCGGGCTCGGATCGCCTCGGAGGGGCGCAGCCGGCGCATGGTGCCGTCCTCGTTCACCTCCTCGATCGCCAGGAAGCCGTAGACCTGCAGGCGGGAGGCCGTGAGCTTGATGGCGCGATCCTCGGCGGCGACGATCATGCTGCCGGTGGCGTAGACCGCGTCCAGGAGCGACCGCTGCTCGCTCCGCCGGCGATGGCGCGCCTCCCGTTCGCCCGCCGCTTGGGCGGGGATCGCCCGCCGGAACGGGATGACGTTGCTGACCGCGGCGCAACCCATACGCTAAATCCTTGACGCAAACCCGAGGGGGCCTGCCGGCCGCCCGCTGGTCGCGACAATTCGACGGATCGCTTTAATCTTCCGTAGACTGTGAGGCGGGCCCCCTGCCCCGATCCGGCACGCCGCGATGGCAGATCGCCGCCCGGGCGCCGCCTACCCGCGCCGGAGTGAAGCCTCGGCCGGGGCCGAGCGTTCTCCGCGCCGCGCGAGCGCGGAGGCGAGACGGTCGAGCGAGAGGCAGAGGCTCCCGTAGACCGCACCGACGAACAGGAAGATCTCGGCCGGGTAGACCAGGGCGCGATTGTTCACCTGCGCGGCCACGAAGGACAATTCGGGTACGCCGATCACGTAGGCGAGCGACGTATCCTTGATCAGCGCCGTCCACTGGTTGACGAAGGACGGCGCCATGGCCCGCAGGGCCTGCGGCAGCACGAGGACGCGCAGCACCTGCCAGCGGCCGAAGCCGAGCGCGAGGCCGGCCTCCCGCTGACCGCGCCCGACGCTCGCGATGCCCGCCACCACCCCGGTGGCCAGGTAGGCGCCGCCGATGAGCGACAGGGCCGCCACCACGGTGCCGATCTCCGGAACCGACACGCCGAACAGGATCGGCAGCAGGAAGTAGGTCCAGAAGATCAGCATCACGACCGGCACGACCCGGACGAAGCCGAGCCCCACGGTCAGCACCCCGCGCGTCACGCCTCGGCTCATCGCGAGCCCGATGCCGAGGAAGAGCCCCAGCAGCCCCGAGGCGAGGCCGGACAGGCCGGAGAGAATCAGCGTCAGCGCCAGACCGCCCACCGGCCCGTCGGGCCAGGCCCCGAGCAGGAGGTAATCGAGATTGTCGGCGATGACCCCAAGAGTCACCGGCGCGGATCCCGGGATGGCGGGGTGCGGCCGCTTGCCAGCCCCTGTCCCGCAGCCTCCACCAGGGCGACCGCGCCGACATAGAGCAGGGTCGCGACGCCGAAGGCCTGGAAGGTCCGGAAGGTCTCGGTCTCCACCTGCCGCGCCGCATAGGACAGCTCCGCGAGGCCGATCGTCATGGTCAGCGCCGTGTTCTTGATCGTGTTGAGGTACTGGCCGACGATCGGGAGCCAGGCGATCCGCAGGGCCTGCGGCAGC
The DNA here is from genome assembly GCA_963990595.1 of uncultured Methylobacterium sp. GTDB lineage: Bacteria > Pseudomonadota > Alphaproteobacteria > Rhizobiales > Beijerinckiaceae > Methylobacterium. Next base: position 5,266 of record CAXDNE010000078.1, on the reverse strand, counting down.
ACGATGTGGCGGAAGGCCTGAAGCGGCGTCAGGCCCAGCGCGAGGGCCGCGGCGAGCTGGGCGGGGTGGACGCCGTTGATCCCGGCCCGGCCCTCCTCGGCGATGTAGGCACCGGCATAGAGCGTCAGCCCGAGGAAGCCGGCGAGGATCTCATAGGCGGGCCAGCGCAGGGTGACGAAGCGCAGGTCGAGGACGTGCGGCGCGTTGAGCCACGCGGTCAGCCCGCCCGGCAGCAGGGCGGCGACCGCGAAGTACCAGAGGAAGAGCTGCACCAGCAGCGGCGTGTCGCGCACGAAGCCGAGGCCGAGGGCCACGGCCCGCGCCGGCAGCGGACCGCCCGCTGCGCGCAGGCAGCAGGCCGCGAGGCCAAGGCCCGTGCCGGCGAGGCAGACGGCGCCCGACAGGGCGAGGGTGACCCCGAACCCCTGGAGCAACCAGACCAGGTAACGGGGCGCGAGGGGATCGCCGAACAGAGCCGACACCTGGGGGGCTCCGGACCGGTCAGGTCCGGTCTCCGATTCGGAACAGACGCGGCAGCGGCTGGTCGGTGTTCGGCCCGAACCAGCGGTCGTGAATCGCGGCCGCCCGGCCGGTCGCCTCGAGCTCCCGCAGGATCGCGTTCACGAGGTCGCGCAGCCGCGTCTCCCCCTTGGGGATGCCGACGCCGATATAATCGTCCGAGATGCTGAAGGGCGGGATCTCGTAGGCCTGCCGGTCCGGCACCTTCGCCAGCAATCCCACGAGCTTCGGCCCATCCTGCGTGATCGCCTGGACGTTGCCGTTGCGCAGGGCCGTGAAGGCGAAGGGCGTGTCGTCGAAGGCGACCACCACGGCTTTCGGGAAGTCGCGACGCAGGACGATCGCGTTGGTGGTCCCCTTGTCGGCGCCGATGCGCAGGCCGTTCAGCTGCTCGGGCTACGACAGGGTGCCCTTCCGAGCCAGGAATTGCTGACCGGAGGCGAAGTACGGGATGCTGAATTCGAGCTGCTTGGCGCGCTCCTCCGTGATGGTGAAGTTCGCCAGGACCAGATCGACCTTGCTGGAGACCAGCAGCGGGATCCGATTCGCCGGGTTGGTCGGGCGCACGTCCAGCTTGACCCCGATCCTGTCGGCGATGGCCCGCGCGTAGTCGAGGTCGAGCCCGGCGATCGTCTTGGTGGCCGGATCGACGAAGCCGAATGGCGGGTTGCTGTCGAAGGCGGCCACCCGGAGCGTGCCGGCCCTCCTGATGTCGTCGAGGCGGTCGGCCCAGGCGGCGCCCGCCGACAGGATGGCTGCGAGGGCGAACATGAAGAGGCGGCGCACGCGAGATCTCCCTTCGGCGGGTCAGCGGCCGGCCGAATCCGCCACGCCCATCGCGGGTGCGGATCGAAGGTTTGCCGCAGACGTTGATCGACTTCGTCCTTGCTGATCGCGCAGACCCGAGTCCTCAGATGATTCTGAGCGCCAGATCCGTGCGGTCGCGCCAAAAATCGTCCGGAGAGGGAAGAGAACGCAACAGTCGAGCTTTTCATTTTTCGAGCGATCGCGAGTGCATCGTGCTGCGGATGCTGGGGGCGCGCGCAGGAATTCTTTCGCGCAGCCCAAAAAGATGCGCAGCGTTGATCTGCTGGTCACCAACGAACAGCACCGTCCGGGCGGGAGCGGCCGGGAGGAGGCCGCCGGCTCCCCTCCCCCGCGCCGTCCGGCCGCCAACCAAGCGGGCGGCATGCGGACGCGCCGCGGTCCCGTCCGGCCGCCCCGCTTGACCGATCCTTAACCTCCTGCCGGGCGCAGATTTCTGCCGTGGGCGCATTGACCTGCGGGGAAACCGCGTCTAGAAGCGCGCCACTTCGGACGGCCATCGGCTGCCGACGGCCCTTGGGCATACCCCGGAAGCCGCCGCCAACGCCCCGAGCGCTCCGAGGGTTCAAATCGCCTGACGCTTAAGTCAGATCCGTAGGTACGAGCGCGTTCGTTTCGGGCGTGCTCCTCTGCCCACACCGCGCCGAGGGTCCGTGACAGGCCCTCCGGCGCATATTCGTTTTGCGGACTGCTCTGGGCAGTCCGGCCTAGGTGACCGAGGAAGAGGGCACAGGATGCCGACGATCAACCAGCTGATCGCCCAGCCGCGGAAGATCCAGCGGAGCCGCAACAAGGTTCCGGCGCTCGACGCTTGCCCGCAGAAGCGCGGCGTCTGCACCCGCGTCTACACGACGACCCCGAAGAAGCCGAACTCGGCGCTCCGGAAGGTCGCCAAGGTGCGCCTCACCAACGGTTTCGAGGTGATCGGCTACATCCCGGGCGAGGGTCACAACCTTCAGGAGCACTCCGTGGTCATGATCCGCGGCGGCCGCGTGAAGGACCTTCCGGGCGTGCGCTACCACATCCTGCGCGGCGTGCTCGACACGCAGGGCGTCAAGAACCGCAAGCAGCGCCGCTCGAAGTACGGCGCCAAGCGTCCGAAGTAAGTCCGGGGCCCGGGTTTTCCGGGCGCCGCCAAGCGTTTCCACGGCCCTGTCAAGGATGCCGCCGGCCTTCGGGCTCAGGCGGCCTGCGCGGGGTGCTTAAGACCATATTGTTCGAGAGCTGAAGCCCATGTCCCGTCGTCACTCTGCCGAGAAGCGTGAGATCATCCCGGACCCGAAATACGGGGACGTGGTGCTGACGAAGTTCATGAACTCCATCATGTACGAGGGCAAGAAGTCGACCGCCGAGCGGATCGTCTACGGCGCCTTCGACATCGTCGAGAACCGTGCCCGCGCCAACCCGATCGAGGTGTTCCGCGCCGCCCTCGACAACGTCGCCCCGATGATCGAGGTCCGCTCCCGCCGCGTCGGCGGCGCGACCTACCAGGTCCCCGTCGAGGTCCGCACCGAGCGCCGCCAGGCTTTGGCCATCCGCTGGCTGATCCAGGCCGCCCGCGCCCGGAACGACCGCACCATGATCGAGCGTCTCTCCGCCGAGCTGCTCGACGCCGCCAACAACCGCGGCAACGCCGTCAAGAAGCGGGAAGACACGCACCGGATGGCCGAAGCCAACCGCGCCTTCTCGCACTACCGCTGGTAAGCGGTTCCGCCGTCTCTCAGGAGCAATCCGATGCCCCGCACGCACGCGATCGAGGACTACCGCAACTTCGGCATCATGGCCCACATTGATGCCGGCAAGACCACGACGACCGAGCGGATCCTCTACTACACCGGAAAGTCCCACAAGATCGGCGAGGTCCATGAGGGCGCCGCCACCATGGACTGGATGGAGCAGGAGCAGGAGCGTGGCATCACGATCACCTCCGCCGCGACCACCTGCTTCTGGCGCGACAAGCGCCTGAACATCATCGACACCCCCGGCCACGTGGACTTCACCATCGAGGTGGAGCGCTCGCTCCGCGTGCTCGACGGCGCCGTGTGCGTGCTCGACGGCAACCAGGGCGTCGAGCCGCAGACCGAGACCGTGTGGCGTCAGGCCGACAAGTACGACGTCCCGCGCGTCGTGTTCGTCAACAAGATGGACAAGATCGGCGCCGACTTCTTCAAGTGCGTCGCCGACATCATCGACCGCGTCGCCGGCAAGCCGGTCTGCCTGCAGCTGCCGATCGGCGCCGAGTCCAGCTTCCAGGGCGTGATCGACCTCATCAAGATGAAGGCGATCGTCTGGTCGGGTGAGGCGCTGGGCGCCAACTTCGACGAGACCGAGATCCCGGCCGACCTCAAGGACCAGGCGGTCGAGTACCGCACCAAGCTGGTCGAGGCCTGCGTCGAGCTCGACGACGACGCCATGGCCGCCTACCTCGACGGCACCGAGCCGGACGAGGCCCAGATGCGCGCCCTGGTGCGCAAGGCCGTGCAGCTGCGCGCCTTCCACCCGGTGCTCTGCGGCTCGGCGTTCAAGAACAAGGGCGTGCAGCCGCTCCTCGACGCCGTCGTGGACTATCTGCCCTCCCCCGCCGATCGCGGCGAGATCAAGGGCATCGACTTCAAGACCGAGGAAGAGACCGTCCGTCACCCGACGGATTCGGATCCCTTCTCCATGCTCGCCTTCAAGATCATGGACGATCCCCACGTCGGCACGATCACGTTCTGCCGCGTGTACTCGGGCAAGGTCGAGTCGGGCGCCAACGTGCTCAACTCCTCGCGCGACAAGAAGGAGCGCGTCGGCCGCATGCTGCTGATGCACGCCAACAACCGCGAGGACATCAAGGAGGCCTATGCCGGCGACATCGTCGCCCTGGCCGGCCTCAAGGAGACCCGCACGGGTGACACCCTCTGCGACTCGCAGAAGGCCGTGATCCTCGAGAAGATGGAGTTCCCCGAGCCCGTCATCGAGATCGCCGTCGAGCCGAAGTCGAAGGCCGACCAGGAGAAGCTCGGCATCGCGCTCTCGAAGCTCGCCGCCGAGGACCCGTCCTTCCGCGTCTCCACCGACCAGGAATCGGGCCAAACCATCCTCAAGGGGATGGGCGAGCTCCACCTGGACATCAAGGTCGACATCCTGCGCCGCACCTACAAGGTCGACGCGAATATCGGCCAGCCGCAGGTGGCCTACCGCGAGAAGCTGACCCGCCGCCAGGAGATCGACTACACCCACAAGAAGCAGACCGGCGGTACCGGCCAGTTTGCCCGCGTGAAGTTCGTGGTCGAGCCGAACGAGCCGGGCGCCGGCTTCGCCTTCGAGTCGAAGATCGTCGGCGGCGCGGTGCCGAAGGAGTACATCCCGGGCGTCGAGAAGGGCCTGAACTCGGTCCTCGGCGCGGGCGTCCTCGCCGGCTTCCCGGTGGTCGACGTCAAGGTCGAGCTGATCGACGGCGCCTATCACGACGTCGACTCCTCGGCGCTGGCCTTCGAGATCGCCTCCCGCGCGGCCTTCCGTGAGGCCCTGCAGAAGGGTGGCTCGGTCCTGCTCGAGCCGGTGATGAAGGTCGAGGTCGTCTCGCCGGAAGAGTATACCGGCTCGGTCATCGGCGACCTGAACTCCCGCCGCGGCCAGATCCAGGGCCAGGACATGCGCGGCAACGCCAACGTCATCAACGCGATGGTGCCGCTGGCCAACATGTTCGGCTACGTGAACAACCTGCGCTCCATGTCGCAGGGCCGGGCGAACTTCACCATGCAGTTCGACCACTACGAAGAGGTGCCGCGCGGCGAGGCCGACAAGGTCATCGCCAAGTACGCCTGAGGCTGACGCCTAGACACCTCTTCGACCGCAACTCGAATTCGAATTTAGGAGGCTCTGATGGGCAAGGAAAAGTTCTCCCGTACCAAGCCGCACTGCAACATCGGCACGATTG
>CAXDNE010000077.1:0-25860 GCA_963990595.1 uncultured Methylobacterium sp. | reverse complement strand
GCCCGGTCCTGACAAGCGCGCCGGGGCGAGGACAGGGGTCACCCGATCGGACGGCGCCATCCCATCCGCCGCGAAGGCAGCGATGCGGCCGAAATCCGCCTCCGGCACGCTCGAGAAGATCGGATCGCCGACGAGCTGCGCGAGAGCCGCAAACGGGCCGGTCGCGACCGCGCAGCCGAGCGCGTCGAGCCGCTCGGTCAGCGCCCTGGTGTCCGGTGCGAGGAGCAGCACCTGGGGGGCTGGCCGGCGCTCGATCCGCGCGAGGTTCAGGTGCGCGAGGTCGGCCAGGAAGGCCGCCTCCATGCGGAAGCCACCGACCGTCAGGCTGTCCGGCTCCTGCGGCGGCACTGAGCCGTCCGGGAGGCGCCCGATGGTCTGGGCGCGCAGCCGCATCTCGCGCAGATAGGCGCGCCCGGTGGTGACCGGCGCCACCAGGACGAGGCGATCCACGGCCTCCGCTTCCGCCGCCAGAGCCGCGAAGGCCGCCCCCAGGCGGAGGCCGACGAGGACGATCTCCGTGACCCCGGCCGAGTCCCGCAGGAACCGAACGGCTCGGCGGATCGCCGCGACGCAGGCCGCGATCCGCGCCTCGCCCAGATCAGCCGAGTCGCCCTCGCCGGGGTAGTCGAAGCGCAGCGTCGGGCAGCCCGCGCCCGCCAGTTCGTCGGCCAGGGCCCGCCAGGGCCGGTGGGCCGCCATCTGCTCGAATCCGTGGGCCCCGCAGAGGACGACGCCGCGCCGCCCCGCCGCCGGATGGAGCCAGCCGAAGAGGCCGTCGAACGTCACCGGTGTCGCCGCGCAGGGCCCGGACCGCGCGCTGTCAGGATGAGCCTCAGGCGTCATGGCCGAATTCTACGCTGTCGCTGCTGTTGATTGCCCGGAGGCAGCCGCGCGGGAGGCGGTCGCTGCCGGGAAACGCGATGGTCCGGGTCGCCCCCGGCGCGAGATGGAAGCCGTTATCGGCCGGGTGCGCGCCGGCGGCCTGCAGCTGCACGCCGAGCGCCAGACGCTCCGTCGCGATGCGCAGGGCCGGCCCCGCCGCGGTCATCACCGGCTCGGCGCGAAGGCCGACGGGTTCGCGGGCGGTCGGACGCGTGCCGAGGAAGAGGAAGCTCTCCGCGACGACGGACCCGTCCGCGTCCCTCAGGCACGCATGCGCGAGATCATGGATCCTCGGTCCGAAGCGGTAGCTGTCGGTGGCGTCGAAGAAGCGGCCGAGCAACGCGGCGGACGACAGCGTCACGGCCTCGTGGGGGCCGAGGACCAGGCTCCGCTCGGCGCGCGCCGCGACCCTGCCGCCGCAATCGGACAGGACCAGCTCCAGGCGCAGATCCCGCGCCGTGCCCGTCTCGTTGATGACATGGGCGTGAAGCCCGTCGAGCCCCTCGTCGGTGAGGGCGACCTGAACCGGGCGAAAGGCGCGCTTCAGGGCGTACCAGGCGGATTTCGGACGCTGCGCCCAGTCGATGACGCCCCAGCCCGCGCCCGGTCCGAGGTCGCGCAGGGACAGGACGAGGCCACCCGCGGTCGGCGAGCGCGGCCGGCGCCACTCCGCGAAGGTCGCCTCCATCACCTCGGCCACAGCCGCGCGCCCGAGTTCGAGGTAGCGCTCCGGGTCGCGCGCGCGGAGCTCCGCCGGATCCACCCCGTAGAGCAGCCCGACATAGTGGTCGCGCACATCCTCGAAGTCCCAGTCGGCCCCGCGGTCGCGGGGGATGCCGGCGGCCCAGCGCGGATCGGTCGGGTCCGCCGGGCCCAGCGTTCCGGGATCGGGCGGGTTGGCGAAGGCGAGGCACTCGCTGGCGAAGCCGACCTCCGCGCGACGGGCATCCGCGAGCGGCCGGCGATAGGCACCGACGCCGAAATAATGGGTGCAGCCCGGGCCCGGCGAGAACGGCAAGGCGCCCCCGGACGGTGAGTTGGGAACGACCACCAGGTCGGGGCGCGTCGCCACCGCGAGCGCCTCCAGGGTGGTCTCGCAGAACGGATCGGCCCAGACGGCGCGCGGCGCGCCGAGCATCGCGGCCTGCTGCCAGACCTCGCTGCCGCCGCAGAGCACGCAGAGCGACGGCGCCGTCTGCGTCCGGTCGAGGAACGTCGTCACCTCGCGGGTGAGGCGGGCGGCGAAGTCCGGATCGCCGTGCGGATAGTCGAAATTGGCCAGCATCAGATCCTGCCAGACCAGGATCCCGAACGCGTCGCAGAGATCGTAGAAATCCGGCCCCGGATAGAGCGTCGTGCCCGGCACGCGCAGCATGTTCATGCCGGCCTCGCGGGCGAGGGCGAGCAGCGTTCGGGTCCCCTCGGGGCCAAGCCCGACGAGGTCCGGCGGCGTCCAGTTGGCCCCGCGGCAGAAGACCGGCACGCCGTTCACCGCGAGCGAGAGGCCCTCCTCGAACGGCCGGGTCAGCGACAGGGATCGGAACCCCACCTTGCCGAGATCGTAGACCGCGCCATCGACCTGCGCGGCCACCGGATGGAGATGCGGCTCGCCGTGGGTGTGCGGCCACCAGGGCGCGATCCCGGGCAGGTCCAGCGTCCCTGCGAACAGGCCGGGCTCGATCTCGGCCAGCCTTGCCTCGCGCCCGCCGCACAGAAGGGTCGCGGCGCTGGCTTGGCCCTCGATCCGGAGGCGCGCGACCAGATGGCCGGTTCCCGCATCGAGGCGCGCGCGCAGGTCGGCTGCCGCGAGCCCGGGGCGGACACGTTCCAGCGTGATTGGCCTGTAGGGGCCGACGAGGTCGATCTCCGGGCACCAACCCGGCATGAACCCGAGAAGGCTCGTGCGCACGTGGCGGAGCGAGCCGGGCGTGATCATGCGCGGCCGCCAGCGCCCGCGCTTGGCCGGCCGGTCGAGTTCAGCCCGGAGCGACCGGAAGCAGATCGCGAGATCGGCCCCCGTCCCGAGGTCGATCGCGACGGCGTGTTCCTCGAACATCGAGCGGCCGTCGAGGATCGGCGCACCGTCGAGCCAGACCTCCGCCAGCGTCGCCAGACCCTCGAAGTGCAGGCGGTGCCGGCCGGAACCGGCGAGGCGGGTCCGGTACCAGACATCGCGGTCGTGGATCGGCTCGGGCGCGGCCTCGCTCCAGCGTCCCGCCGCCGACAGGGCGGCCGCGGCGGTGCCGGGGACGGGAGCCGGGATCCAATCGGTGACGGCGCCGAGCTCGCCGGGCCCCGCACAGGCGCCCGGCGGCGTCGTGGCGAGCCTCCAGGGCCCGACCGGGACCCGGGTCACCGCGCCATCGACGCTGCGGATGCGGGCCATCGCGCGTCCCTAGCCGCCGAGCGCCCGGTCGAGCCGCGCGAAGATACGCTCGTAGGTCGCCGCAAGGCGGTCGAGCCGCGGGGTCAGGCCTTCGGCGGTGCGGCGATGGAAGGCGCGGGCGAGCTGGAACTGGAAGGCTTTGGCCTCGCGGCTCAGCTCGGCCGCCGCCGCGGAGGCGGAGGCGAAGTCCCCGGCGTCCCGGCGTGCGAGCCAGGCGAGGTGGCTCGCGAGCATCTCGAAATTCGCGCCGAGCTGGCGCGTCGTGTTGAAGGCGTAGGCGTGGAAGACCGTGAGCGGCCGACAGACCAGCCCCTCCGCGGTGGCGGCGAGCGTGTCGCGGAAGGCCAGGACCGGATTGCGCTGCGGCGCCCGGCTCCGATGCCGGGCGAGAAGGTCGCGCGCGGCCCCCGGCAGCTCGGTCGGGCTGAGGGGCGGCGCCACCGTCTTCACGAACTCGGCGTAGGGCGGCAGCGTCGAGGGGCCGAAGATCCCGGCGTAATCCGCGCCCGAAAGGCGGAAGCGACCCGCGTTGTGGAGGTAATCCAGCTCCTGGCGGGCCGGATCGAGCGCCAGGATGCCGATCGTCGTCTTGGCGTGCTCCCGCCCGTAGGTGGTGCCGCGCGTGTCGGGGAGGTAGAGGGCATCGACCTCCACCAGCACCGGCCGGCCGGCTCCCGTCTGGGTGAGCGCATGGGCCTCAAGATCGCGGTAGACCGCGAGTTCCAGGACCTCCAGACCGTACAGGCGCTCGAGGTCGCCCGGCGGCGGCTTGAAGAAGGTGAACTGGTCGCCCTCGAAATCCTGCCGCAGGGTGAAGCCCAGCATCGCCTCCGGCGCGAGGCCGCGGTCATGCAGCAGCTCGATCCAGAGGTCGACGTAGCAGTTCGTCTCGGGCCAGTCCCGGCCAGAATCGTGGAGCGGATGCGCGACGCGCGGCCCGGCATCGGCGGGCTCCGGCGGCAGACATAGGGCAGCGGTCACCGCCTCAGCCCCACAGCGCGGCGCGCACGGACTCGGGCCACGCGGCGAGGTCGAGACCGTGGTGACGCAGGAGCGCCAGCGTGATCCGCTCCAGTCCGAAGCCGACGCAGGCCGTGTGGGCGACCTCGCCGTCCGCCTGAAGCAGCTCCCAGGTGCTGCCGAAATGGTCCTGGTGGTAGTTGAAGCTGAGACAGGCGGTCGGCTTGTCGTGGCTGTTGACCGGCACGTTCAGCTCGAATTTGAGGCCCTGCGCCCGCTGGTTGTTGGCGAGCATCCGCCCGGCGCGCCCGAAGAACGGATCGTTGGCCACATCGATGGCGAGCGGCAGCCCGAGGTCGCGCATCATGTCGGTGCCGCGTTCGAGCCAGGTTTCGCGGAAGGCCAGCACCTGCTCGGGGCTGCCCATGCGCACGTATTCGCGCATCCGGAAGAGCTGCATCCGGGTCGGTTCCAGCGAGGGCTCGCGCCGGAAACAGTAGGATTGCAGGTCGAAGAGGCGCCCCTCGGCCGGCAGCGCGCCGCGGGCGGCGGCGGCCGGGTAGACGGGGTAGCAGGCCGCGGGCGTGAGAACGACGTCGGTGGCCTCCTGCTGCCCCGTCCAGTCGCGCCCGGCCTCGACGCAGGCGAGGATCTCGGCATGGCCCGCGGCGTCGCCGCAGAAGCTGTGGACCGTCCCGGCGAGGTTCGGGAAACCCTTGAGGTAGCCGCTCCGCTCGAAGGCCGGCCGGCTCATCCCGGGCGGAAAGCGCAGCACTTCCGCGCCGTCCGATGCGCCCAGGCGGGTGATCAGCCGATCGAGGGCGTCGACGACGCTCTCGAAGGCGCCGCTCCGGCCGTAGAGGCCATCGACCCCGGTGCGGATCAGCAGGCCGTGGTCGAACAGGCGGTCGAGGAAGGTCGGACCGACGGCCGGCTCGTCGTCGAGCAGGACTTCGCTGGGGGGAGAGAAAAGCGATTCCATCACGCGCTCATGAGCTGGCCGCTGCCCTTCTGCACGAGCAGAAGCTTGGCGGTGTTGGCGAGGATGCGGTCGTTGCCGATCATCAGCGGCGCGGACAGGACGTCGCGCAGCGGTCGTCCCAGGCTGAAGGGCGTGTCGTTCTTGTAGCCGGCAAGCCCGACGATCGAGAGCGCGCAGCGCACGATGTCCACGGCCATGTCGGAGACCGTGACCTTCAGGTTGTTGAGCATCACGCAGAAGCCGACCGAGCCGATCGTGTCGGCATCCCCGTGGGCATCCTCGAACCGGCGCAGCGCCGACACGATGGTGCCGCGCATGGCCTGATGCGCGTTGGAGACCTCGGCGAGACGCAGCGCCGTGGGCGGAACCTGTCCGGGCCGGCGCCGCGCCTCGGCCTGCACGAAGGCGCGGGCGCGGTCGACCGCGTAGGTCGCGATCCCGTACCAGACGCTGCTCCAGAGCAGGTGCGACGAGGCCAGCATCGACTGGGCGGCGATCTCCGCGAAGGGTTTGGGCAGGATCTGCTCGACCGGCACGCCCCGCGCCTCGAGCCGGAACCCGTCGCTGCAGGTCCCGCGCATGCCCAGCGTGTCCCAATCGCCCGTGCGGGTCAGCGCGATCTGATCGGCCAGGAGCGCGACCAGCACCTGGTCCGAGCTCGCGGCCTCCGGATGACGTCGGGCCGTGGCGAGGATCAGGTCGGCCTGCGCGCCGTAGGAGATCACCGAGGCGTCCTTGCCGAGCGAGAAGACCTCGCCGGTGGTCTCCACCGCGCAGAGACTGTTGCGCAGATCGCCCCCGATACCGGCCTCGGTGGTCGAGGAGGCGACGAGCAATTGCTCGCGCGCGATCCGTTCCATCAGCCGGCAGTGCCACGCGCTCTCGAGCCCGTGCGTAACCAGGCTCGACACCTTGATGTGGTGCATGGCGAACACCATCGCGGCCGCGCTGCAGGCTTGGCCGAGCGTGCTGCAGAGCTCCGCGATCTGCGACAGCCCTGCGCCTTCACCACCGAATTGTCCCGGGATCTGAAGACCCAGAAGGCGCTCGGCCTTCAGGGCGGCGACCGCCTCCTCGGGGAAGCGGCCCTCGCGATCGACTGCGTCGGCGTGGCGTGCCGCCACAGCCGCCGCCCGCTCGGCACGCGCGGCCAGGGTGCTCATGCGGCTTCCTGCCGGATCAGGGTGGACACGGCCTCGGAGATCGAGCGGATCGTCGAGAACGACTTGCGGTTCAGAAGGTCGTCGGGGAATTCGACGTTGAAACGCTCCTCGAGAGCAAGCATGAGCTGCACCGAGCCGAACGAGTCGAGGCCGAGATCGAAGAGGCTGTCGTCCTCGGAGAGCTGATCGGCGCGTCCTGCAAAGGCTTCGTTCGTCCCGAGGATATCGCGAATGTCTTGGGCGATGTTCAAGGCGAGTCTCCGTGCTACAGATGTCGGCACATTATTGATTTAGATTGTTGGGCGTCAAATTTTACGTTTGTTAATAGTAAATTGCTGCGCGGCCTTCGGTGCCGGCTCAGGGGTGCCGGGCGGCAGGCCGGACCGCGGGGACCACCCCATACTCAGCGCCATCACCTTTCCAATGACTTTCCGCCGCGCGATGTAGATTGTTCCAGACTGGACATTCTGAGCATACTTGGCCGTCGTCCGCGATTTAGGCCGCTATTTAGGAAGGTTGTTACAGCAGAATATTAAGCATGCCCGCGGCCATCGTTGTCCGCGGTCAGTCTGCCGGGGGCTCGCAGGGTGGGCGCTCCGCGGCCCGATCGAGAACCACCCGACACCCGGGCGGCAAGGAGCCGGAACCGGCAGGCGGAGATCTTCTCAGCCGCAATCAAGGTGTACGCTCGACCGGCCCCGCCTCCTGAAGGGCGTTCATGTGACCGACGCGGGACCTGGCTTCGGTGGGCGCGGACGTCCGGCCGGTGCCGCCCCGTTCTGTCCCGCGCCGATTCACCAGCGAAACCAACGCGCTCGTCCGTCTCGGTCCGGACCGACACCGAACGTCTATTCGCGCTGTAAACCTAAGTCGTCGAAAAGTGGCTCTATCCACCACTCATGCGCCTGGGTCGATCGGGGGCGCCATGGAACGTCGCGTTTTTCTTTATAATCTCGCGGGATCGACGACCGTCCACCCTGCGGGACCGCGGCATGCGGCGGTGAACCCGAGTCCGAGTTGGGCCCCCATGCTTTCGAACACAGATTCCCGCTTGGACGGCGTGCAGTGGCTCAGGGCAGCCGCCGCCACGATGATCGTGTTCCTGCATGCCGAAGCGGCCGTCGAGATGCAGGCGGCCGCGCAAGGGCTTCATTTCCGGCCTATCACGGGCGTGCCGTTCGGATCCGGCGTCGATCTGTTCTTCGTGATCTCCGGCTTCATCATCGTCTTTGCATCCGAACGCTTTTTCGCGGCGCGAGGGGGCGCGCGCGAGTTTCTCAAGCGGCGCATCTGCCGCATCGTCCCGCTCTATTGGTTCGCTCTGTCCCTCAAGCTCGCCCTGCTGGCCGCCGGCGCGGCCGTCGGAGCAGCAACATTCCCCGATCTGACGGCGATCATCACCTCCTTTGCCTTCGTCCCTTACGACGCCATGAAGTTCGGACCGCGCTATCCGTTTCCTTTTCTGGATCTCGGTTGGACGCTCAACTACGAGATGCTGTTCTACGCGCTCTTTGCCAGCGTCATCTGGCTGCCGCGCCTGGCCGCGAGTCTCACGGCGGTCGCGGTCCTTCTGACCGGCGTCTTGATCGTGTGGGTCTGGCAGCCGGAAAGTGTGCCGCTCTGGTTCTGGTTTCAGCCGATCGTGCTCGAATTCGCCCTCGGGATCGGCGTCGCGCTGCTCCATCGCCGCGGCGTGCGGCTGAGCGGGCTGTCGCGCGCAGGCCTGATCGGTCTGGGTCTGGCATTCTGGCTGTGCGTGGACGTGACTTGGTTCGACACGGCCGCCGGGCCCGGATGGTACGGCTGGACACGCCTGTTCGTTTACGGTGGCGGCGCGGCCCTCATCCTCGCGGGCGTCGTCCTCGGTGCGACGAAGGCGCGAAATCCCATCCTGCAAAGTCTGTCGGCTCTGGGGGATTCGTCCTACGCTCTATACCTGCTGCATCCGTTCATCCTGATGGTCTGCCGGCTGGTTTTGAAAAAGCTGCCGCTGTCCGAACCGATGCTCTGGCCGGCTGTCGTCGCGATCGTCTTGATCGCGATGCTCGTGGCACACCGCTTTCATCGTTCGGTTGAGCAGCGGGTGGTCAGGGCGCTCACACACTATCGGTACCATCCGGGACTGCCGTCCGAGGCCTTGGGTCACCAACGGAGTTGATCGCCGACGCGCTCGCGAGGGCAGCGGCAGCCGCCGGTCGCCGAAGCGCCGACGAGCCGAACAGTGCGCGGGGCCGAAGAGATTAAGGTTAACGAGAGGCAGAAATTAAGTCTACTTACGCGGTTTTTTCATCTGACGGCGCTATTACCGTCCCTATTACAACCAATTGACCTCTTCTTTAGGGTCAAGACGTCTACTACCTTGCAATGGGTGGACCTGCACACCGACCCATGCGGGCCACCGGGACGGAACCTTTTCTTCCAGCGTCCGGCAAACCGACGAGGAAGCTGCGATGCGTGTCGCGATTGTTCACGACTGGTTGTATGTCGTCGGAGGCGCCGAACGTGTCCTCGAGCAACTGCTGAGGATCTATCCCGGCGCCGACGTCTACGCCCTGTTCGACTTCCTGCCGGCGGCCGACCGGGCCCGGCTCGGCTATGAGCAGGCTCGGACCAGCTTCATCCAGCGCATGCCGTTCGCGCGGACGCGACACCGGAGCTACCTGCCGCTGATGCCGCTGGCGATCGAGCAATTCGATCTCTCGGGCTACGACCTCGTCATCTCGAGCAGCTACGCGGTGGCGAAAGGGGTCCTGACGGGACCGGATCAGCTCCACGTCTCCTACGTCCACTCGCCGATGCGCTATGCCTGGGACCTGCAGCACACCTACCTGCGGGAGAGCGGCTGCGACGCCGGGCTCAAGAGCGTGATCGCCCGGCTCGTCCTGCATCAGATGCGTGTCTGGGACGTACGCACGGCGGCCGGGCCGAACGCGATCGTCGCGAATTCCGCGTTCGTGGCGCGCCGCATCCAGAAGGTCTACGGCCGCACCGCCGAGGTGATCCATCCGCCCATCACCCTGTCGAGCCAGCGTTTCGACGGGCCGCGCGGCAACCACTTCCTCGTCGCGAGCCGGCTCGTCCCCTACAAGAACGTCGAGGCCGTGGTCCGCGCCTTCGCGCTGCTGCCGGACCTCCAGCTCGTGGTCGCCGGCACCGGTCCCGACGCCGCGCGGCTGCGGGAGATCGCCGGACCCAACGTCTCGTTTGCCGGCTTCGTCTCTGATGAGGGGCTGCGCCACCTCATGGCCACCGCCCGCGCCTTCGTCTTCGCCGCGGAGGAGGATTTCGGGATCATCGTGGTCGAGGCGTCCGCGGAGGGCACGCCTGTGCTGGCGCTCGGCCGCGGCGGTGCCCGGGAGACCGTCCAGGCGCGGGGTCCGCATCGCACCGGCATGTTCTTCGAGACGCCCGAACCGCAGGCCGTCGCCGACTGCGTGCGTGGGTTCATCAAGCAGGAGAGCCACTTCAGCCGCGAGGTGTGCCGGGCCCAGGCCGAGCAATTTTCGGCCGAGCTGTTCCGGGCCCGGTTCGCCGACTTCGTCGATGAGCAGATGGCGCTCCACCGGGCGGCCTGCGAATCCCGCCCGCGCATCCTGCCGCGGCTCGAAGCCGTGGGCTGAGGACGAGGCCCATGTCGCTCCTCACCGTCGATCTCGCGGACCGGACCCCGGTCCGCACCGTCCCGCAGATGCAGGGGCGCGGCAGCGCGTTCGCCGCGCCCTTCGCGCGGATCTGGCATCGCCGCTACCTGTTCGCGGCGGTCTTCACCGCGGTTCTCGGCCTCGCCGTGACCGCCCTGATGATGATCCCGCCGCAATACGTGGCCAGCGGCTCGGTGATCGTGGCGGAGGCCGAACCCGGCGCCCACAACACCTCGATGGCCTGGATCCAGAAGCTCGGTGACCCGGCCGACATCGAGAGCCAGATCATGGTGATCCGCTCGCCGCGGATGCTGCGGCTCGCGATCGACGGCGGCTTGGTCGCGCCGGTGTTGGCGGAGTGCCGCTACGCGGCGACGCGCGGACATCCCGAGCAGATCTCGGAGAAGAAGGAAGCCGCCTGCACGAAGCTGACGACGGATCGCAACGCCCTCGTCGAGTACCTGCTGAAGCGCTACACCGTCGTCAGCGCCGGTCGCTCCCGCATCATCACCATCGGCTACAGGTCGCCTCTGCCCGCGACGGCGCAGACGATGACCAATGCCCTCATCAATGCGTTCCTCGACGATCAGCGCGAGGCTCAGGCCTCGAGCCGCAAGGCCGCCTCCGACTGGCTGCACACCGAGATCGATCAGCTCGATGCCTCGATCCGCGCGGACGAGACCCGGATCCAGACCTTCCGGCGCCGGAGGGGATTGCTGAAGGGCGCGACCGCCCCGATCAGCGCCGAGCGCCTCACCAGCATCAGCCAGCAGCTCGCCGCCGCCGAGGCCGCCAAGGCCGACTCGGCCGCCCGCCTCAGCGAGATCGAGAACAGGGGCCCCCGCGGGGCCGAGAGCGCCCCGGCGGTTCTCGCGAGCCAGTCCGTGACCGCGCTCAAGCAGCAGCTCAGCGGCGTCAGCGCGCAGCTCGCCAATCAGAGCAGTCTGCTCGGCGCGAACCACCCGGCGATCCGGGCCCTGATGACGGAGCGGACGAGCCTGATCGCGCGGATCGAACAGGAGATCAGCAACGTCGCGCAGGGGCTGCGCAAGTCTTACGAGGCCTCGAACTCGCTGGCGAAGGCGCTGCGCACCCAGCTGGACACCGCCAAGACCGAGGCTGCGGCCGCGATGGACGATGAGGCCTCGATCGAGGGCATGGTCCGCAACGCGGAGATCAAGCGCACCCGCTACGCCGACCTCGTGAAGCGGGCCGGCGAGCTGGAGACCGAGCGGCGCATCCTCACGGGAAGCACGCGGCTGGTCAGCCTCGCCGAACTGCCGCAGGAGCCGTTCTCACCGAAGCCCTTGATCTTCCTCGTGGGCGGCATCGTGCTCGCGACGGCCGCGGCCGCGGCCGCGGCGCTGCTGCGGGATCACACCGACCAGCGGGTCCGCACCTCGGCCCAGCTCATGGCGGGCACCGGCGCCCCGGTCTTCGCGCAGCTCCCGTGCCTGGAAGCCCCCGGGCTGGTCGGCCGGCTCTCGGACCGTCACCGGGAACTCCGGTTGTCCGAAGCGCTGGGGCGCGCGCAGGCGGATCCGGGCATGCAGAATGTCCTGCGCAACCTGCACGCCCACCTCGTTCTGGCCAGCGGCGGCGAGTCGCGCGTGATCCTGGTGACCTCGTCGAAGCCGCGCGAGGGCAAGTCCTTCACGGCCTTCGCCCTCGCCGGGGTCGGCGCCGCGAACGGGCGCCGGGTGCTGGTAATCGAGTGCGACCTGCGCAGGCCCAACTTCCAGGCCTCGCTCGGGCTCGGACGGGGGCCCGGCCTCGTGGAGGTGCTCCGCGGCGAGATCGGCCCGGCCGAGGCCGTCGTTCCGGCGGGCCGCTTCGACGTGATCCCGGCTGGAACGCCCACCGCGGACTCGACCGAGCTGCTGATGAGCGATCGGATGATCGACTTCCTGCGCTGGAGCCGCCGCTACGACCTCGTTCTCCTCGACAGCCCGCCGACGAGCCTGTTGATGGACGCGTCGATGCTCGCCCGCCACGTGGATGGCGTGCTCTGCTGCGCGCGCTACGGCCGCTCGCAATTGTCCGACACCGTCGAGACCGTGGCGAATCTGCGCCACGCGGGCGGTGCCGTGCTCGGCATCGCGATGACGATGGTCAGGCCGGGCAGCCAGCCGACCTACGACGTGCTGCCGCTCCCGGAACCGCGCTACGCCGGGGATGCCCGATGACCGACGCGCTTCCCGCGGACGTGATCCCCGTTCCCAGGGCCCTGGACCAGGTCCGGATCGGCCGGCCCGGGCGCAGCGCCCGCCCGCGCGTCCTGTTCGTGAGTCACACCGCCACCATGTCGGGGGCGGAGCTGGTGCTGCGCGATGCGGTGCGCCCCTGGACGGGCTCGGCGGCGTTCCTGTTCGAGGACGGCGCACTCGCCGAGGTCCTGCGCGGGCTGGGCCTCGAGACACGCGTCGCCCGCCGCGGCACCGGGCTGGCGGACCTGCGCCGCGACGCCTCGCCCCTGCGCGCGCTTCCGGTGCTGGGACGCCTCGTCGCGCTCGCCCTGGAGGTCGCCCGCGCGGCGCGCACCTGCGACGTCGTCTACGCCAATTCGCAGAAAGCCTTCCTGCTCTCGGCGCTGCCCGCACGGCTGGCGGGCCGCCCGCTCGTCTGGCACCTGCACGACATCCTCGACGGCGCCCATTTCGGTCGGGTTCAGCGGACCGTGCAGGCGCGCCTCGCCAATGCCTGCGCGACCCGGGTCGTCGTGCCCTCCCGGGCCGCGGCGGACGCCTTCGTGCAGGCCGGAGGCCGCCCGTCTCTGGTCGCCGTCGTGCCGAACGGCCTCGACCTCGACCTCGATCCCCGCTCGCCCGCGCTGCTGCGCGCGGAACTCGGCCTGCCCGCGGGGCCCCTCGTGGGCGTGTTCAGCCGCATCGCGCCCTGGAAGGGGCAGCATGTCGTGATCGAGGCGCTGACGCGGCTTCCCGACATCCGCTGCATCGTGGTGGGCTCGGCGCTCTTCGGCGAGGACGCGTACGCGGCGCACCTGCGCGCGCTCGCAGCGGCGCGCGGCGTGGCGGACCGGATCCTGTTCCTCGGACAGCGCAGCGATGTACCCCGGCTGATGCAGGCGGTCGACGCGGTCGTGCATCCGTCCGTGGACCCCGAACCGTTCGGCCGGACGCTCGTCGAGGCGATGCTGGCCGGCGTGCCGGTGATCGCCACCGATGCGGGCGCCGCCACGGAGATCCTCGACGGCGGCGCGGCCGGTACCCTGGTACCGCCGGGACGGCCCGATCGCCTTGCCGCCGCGCTCGCCGCCTTGCGCGATGATCCGGCCGCGCTCGCCGCGCGCACCCGGCTGGCCCGGGAACGCGCGCTATCCCGCTACGGAGCGGCCACGATGCAGAGCGCGCTCACCGAGCTGATCCTCCAAGTCACCGGCCGCGCCTGACAGGCGGGCGCCCCACCCCTCACGATCGGAGCCGTCAGAGCCGCCATGCCGCGCGTCCTCGTGAACATGCCCAGCCAGTTCGCCGGCCGCCCATCCGGGGTCGCGCTCGTCGCCTTCCGGGTGATCGCCGGATTGCTCGCGCGAGGCACCTTCGCGGTCGTGCTCCGCTCCCCCTGGACGCGCGAGCAGCTTCCGGCGTCGATCCGCGACCGGGTCGAGGTCGTCACGGTCCCGCGCCCGCGCATCATGCTGCTGGACGTCCTGCGCCAAGCCGTCACGGTTCCGAGGCTGTGCCGCGCCAGGGGCATCGACGTCGTGCTGAACGCCGATCCGTACGGCGCCGCCTTCGGCGGTCGCGCGCGGGTCAGCGTCGTGCACGACCTCTACTTCCGCACGATGCCCGACCGGATCGGATCGCGCGAGGCCCGCACCACCGATCCGATCTTCCGGCTCGTCCTCGGGAACAGCGCCCGGGTGATCGCGGTCTCGGAGACGACCCGGCGCGACCTCGAGCGCTCTTACCCGTCCCTGAGCGGCCGGACCCATACCATCCCGTCCGCCGCGATGCTCGATCCCGCGGCGGTCGATCCAGCGCCCGGACTGCCGCCCGGCCCCTATGTGCTGGTGGTGGGCAACGCCCTCTACAACAAGAATTTCGCGACCCTGGCAAAGGCCATGGCCGCGCTCGCGCGTCCCGGGATCGGCATCGTCCACGTCGGCGATGATCCGGACGAGGCGATCGCCGCCGCGCTCCAGGGCGCCCCGGTCCGACTGACGCGCCTGTCGCGGATCAGCGAGGGCCGGCTGGGCGCCCTCTACCGCGATGCCCTCTGCCTGTGCGTGCCGTCCTTCGCCGAGGGATTCTGCCTGCCGGTCCTGGAGGCGCAGGCGCTCGGCTGTCCGGTCATCTGCTCGGACCGGTCGGCAACCCCCGAGATTGCCGGCGCGGGCGCGCTGACCTTCGATCCCGCCGATGTTCAGGCGCTCACGGCGTGCCTGCGCCGCCTGCTCGACGAACCGGGCCTGCGCGCGGCGCTGATCGCCCAGGGGCGCGACAATGCCCGCCTGTACGACTGGGCCGAGACGGCACGCCGGTACGAGGCCCTGCTGCTCGACGCCCTTCGGGACGCCGCCTCGACGGACCCTGCCCGGGAGGTGCCGCATGCGCATCCTGCACCTTAGCTCGCTCTACCCGCCCGAGCAGGTCGGCGGTGCCGAGCTGATGGTCGAGACGCTCGCGCGCACCCAGGCCGGCCAGGGCCACGCCGTGGCGGTCGCCTGCGCGGCGCGGCGGGTCGAGGCGCCGACCCGTCAGGACGGCGTCACCGTCTATCGGACCGGCCACGGAACGCCGTTTCACATCCTCGACTGGCCGGAGCGCGGGCGCCTAGACCGCCTCCGCTACAAGCTCGCCACGCAGTGGAACCGGCACACGCTCGTCCAGATGGCGCGGGCCGTGCGGGACTTCGCACCCGACGTGGTGAACACGCACTCCATCTCCGAGCTGCCTCCGGCGATCTGGCCGATGCTCCGGCGGCTCGGCGTGCCGGTGGTGCACACGCTGCACGACTTCACCAGCCTCTGCACCAACGGGGCGATGATGCGGCACGGCCGGGCCTGCGACCGCCAGCACCTCAAGTGCCGGATCTACGCAGAGCCGCACCGCCGCTGCCAGCGCGCCGTCTCGGCCGTCGCCGCCGTCGGTTCGGATCTCCTCGAGCGCCACAGCGCCGCCGGCTTCTTCGGCGCGGTGCCGGCGGCTTTGCGCCGGGTCATCTGGAACCCGGTCGCGCACGGCACCGCCGCGACGCGGCGGGAGCGGGCGCCCGACGCACCGGTGACGTTCGGCTATCTGGGCCGCATCGAGCCGTCCAAGGGCAGCGACGTGCTGCTCGAAGCCTGCCGGCTGCTGCCGCCGCAGGGCTGGCGCCTCGCGGTCGCGGGCCGGGCTGTGGACGGGCTGGACCGCTACCGCGTCCTGTCGGAAGGGCTGCCCGTGTCCTTCGTGGGCTATGCCGAGCGGGACGCCTTCCTCGACGGCATCGACTGCCTCGTGGTCCCGCCGGTCTGGCCCGAGCCCTTCGGCCGCACGGTGGCGGAAGCCTATGGACGCGGGGTCCCGGTGATCGGGACCGCCATCGGCGGCATCGGCGAGCAGATCGGGCCGGGGCCCTGGCTCGTGCCGCCGGGCGACGTCCCCGCCCTCGCGGCGGCGATGGCCCGGATCGTCGCCGAGCCCGGCCGGCTCGCGGAGGGCTTGGCCCGCGCGTCCATCGTCCGCGACGGGACCGATCCCGACTCCGTCGCGGCCGCCTACCTCGACCTCTACGCCGCAGCCCGCGACGCGGCCTGCTCCGAACCGCTTCCCGCGCGCGCCGAGCGCCCGCATCTCAGCGAGTGCCGCCCATGATGACCTCCTCTCTGTCCCCGCGCCTGGCCCACCTCCTGCCGGACGCGCCGGTCGCCGATGGCCGCGACCGATCGATCGACGGGGCCGCGCGCCGCGCCGCCACGGGGCCCTTGCGGATCCTGCATCTCAGCGCGCTCTACCCGCCCTACATCGTGGGCGGCGCCGAGCGCTCGGTGGAGCACCTCGCCGAGGAGCTGGTCGCGGCGGGCCATACGGTGGCCGCGGCCTGCATCGCCCGCGAGCCCGAGCCCAAGACGGTGCGCGGCGGCGTCACCGTCTACCGCATGGCGCACCACAACGACTTCTGGCTGGAGGACTGGCCCAAGGCGAGCCGGTTCGGCCGCGCCTGGGCGAAGCTCAAGCAGCAGTGGAACTTCGCCGTCGCCGCCGAGTTCGGCCGCGTCCTCGACGATTTCCGGCCCGACATCGTCAACACGCACTCGCTGCTCGACGTCTCGACCCTGGTCTGGCGCGAGGCGGCCAAGCGCGGGATCCCGATCGTCCACACGGTCTGCGAGTACGACCTGATCTGCGGCAACGCCGCGATGTTCCGGGACGGCAAGCCCTGTGACCGATGGCACCTCGGCTGCAAGGTGGTCAACGCCGCCAAGCAGATCACCAACCGCGCGGTGGGCGCCGTCGTCAGCGTCGGGACGGAGATCCTGAAAACCCATGTCGACCACGGGCTGTTCGCCCATCTCCCGCCGGAGCGGCGCCGGGTGATCTATTACTCGTGCACGGTCCCGGAGGGCGACCCCGAGGCACGGCGCCGGATCGACCGGACGGGCCGGCCGATGACCTTCGGCTATCTCGGCCGGATCAACACCGAGAAGGGCGTGGGCACGCTGATCGACGCCTTCCGGCGGATCGGACCCGGCGACTGGCGCTGCCTCGTCGCCGGCCACGCGATGGACGACTCGATCGAGCGCTTCAGGGCCCGGGCCGAGGGCCTGCCGGTGGAGTTCGTCGGCTGGGCCAAGCCCGCCGACTTCCTGAGCGCGATCGACGTGCTCGTCGTCCCCTCGTTCTGGGCCGAGCCCTCGCCGCGGACGATCTACGAGGCCTACACGATGGGCGTCCCGGTGATCGGCGCGGCCTCGGGCGGGATTCCCGAGCTGATCGGCGAGGACAACGCCGACTGGCTGTTCACGCCGGGCGACGATGCCGACCTCGCCGCCCGCCTGTCGGCCGTGATCGCCCGGGGCCGGGGCGACCTGCCGGACGAGCGCTCCTTCCAGCACGTCATACGCGAATCGACCTCGGAGCGCGTCGCCGAGAAGTATCTCGACCTCTACGCCGAGCTCGTGGCCGAGCACCGGGCGGCCCGGCCGTGACCGCCGGTACGCCGACGCTCACCGAGGCCGCCGCGGCCGCCGACGCCTCCGAGATCGTGCCGGGCCTGTCCGGCGCGGATGTGACCGGCCGCTCCTTCGACGCCGCCCGCTGGGTGGCGCTCGCCACCGTGGGCAACGTCGTCCTGAGCTTCGGGGTCTTCCTCGTGCTCGCCCGGCTCATCGCCCCCGCGGAGTTCGGGATGGTGGCGATCGCGGTGGTCTTCATCGACATCCTGCAGATCGTGGCCCGGTGCGGCCTGCCGGACGCGGTGGTGCAGCGGGCCGATCTCGACGAGGCTTTCGCCGCCACCGCCTTCTGGGTGATGCTCGCCGCGGGGGGCCTCTGCGCGGTCGCGCTGGCAGCCGTGTCCGGCCCGATCGCCTGGATCTTCGATCTGCCGGAGCTGCGCCCGGTCCTGTGCGCGCTCTCGGCCTGCTTCGTGATCACCGCCGCGGGCGCGATCCACGAGGCCCGCCTGCAGCGCAGCTTCGGCTTTCGCAAGCTCGCCCTGCGGGCGTTCGGCGCCAACCTCCTCGGAGGGGCGGTCGCGCTGGCGATGGCCTATGGCGGCTACGGGGTCTGGAGCCTCGTGGTCCAGCGCCTCGTCGCCGCGACGGCCACGACGCTCCTCACCTGGGCGGCGTCCCGGTGGGTCCCGGCCCGCCGTCTCGACCTCGCGGCGGCGCGGACCCAGATCGCCTTCGGCTCGCGGGTGTTCTGCACCTACCTGCTGCTGGTGATCTCGATCCGCAGCCAGGAGGTGATCGCCGCCTATTTCCTCTCCGCCGCCGATGTCGGCTACCTGCGCCTCGCCTGGCGCTGCGTCGACCTCGTCAGCCAAGTGGCGGTCATTCCCCTCACGACGGTCGGTCTGACCACCTATGCCCGCCTCCAGGAGCGGCCGGCGGAGCTGGCGGGTGCCTTCTACGGCTTCACCGAGGCCTCGGCCTTCCTGGCGGTCCCCGCCCTGTTCGGCATGGCGGCCGTCGCCCCGACGCTGATCCCGTTCCTGTTCGGCGACCAATGGCACGAGGCGGCCCCGGTGCTGCGCATGCTGGCGCTCCTCGCCCCCGAATTCGTCGCGACCTCGATGCTGTGGATGATCTTCACCGCGCTCGGCCGCAACGGCACGGCCCTCCGGCTCGCAGGAGCCCAGTTCGGCCTCGGCGCGCTGGCGGCCGTCGTGACCGCACCCCTGGGGCTCGCGGCCCTCGCCCTCGGGCACGTGGCCCGCGCCTACCTGTTCACGCCCGCCATCGTGGCGGGGGCCGGACGCTTCGTCCCGGTCAGCAACCGGCATCTCGTCGGGATGCTCCTGCCGGTCACGGCCTGCGCCGGGGTGATGGCCGGTCTCGTCCTGCTGGTCCAGGATCCGCTTCACGCCGCCCTCGGGGACAGGATCGGCCTGTTCGCGGCGGTGGGGACCGGTATCCTGGTCTACGCGGCGCTGGCCCAGATCTTCATGCGGGACACGCTCCGCACCGCCCTCGGCCTGTTGATGCGCCGCTCCGCCTGATCTGCACGCTCTGCCAACCTTTGTGCGCGAGACTGGGGGCGGAGAGCCACGACGGCCCGGGCCCGACGGGTCCGGACGCGCGGGCCTCTCCCGCGCTGCCGGCCGTCGGGCCGGCATCCGCGACGGCGGGGAGCGGACGCGTTTGGACGGTTCGGGACCATGACGGGACAGGCTTTGCCGATCAGGGACGATGCGCCGGCCGCGTCCGGCGTGTCAGAGCGTGCGGCCGTCTTCCTGCTCGGGGCCGCCCTGCAGCTCAACGTGCTGACGTCGAGTTTCGGGCTGCCGTTCCAGCGCCTGTCCGACCTGCTGCCGTTCCTCCTCATCCCCTGGCTCGGACTGCGCCGCGCCGTCATCACGGAAGCGTTGCGCAACGTCGCGCCGATCGGCGCGATCGTCGTGCTCCTCGCGGCCTCCCTGGTCCTGAAGGCGCAGAAGCAGGCCGGCGACCTCTACCTGACGCTCGTGCTGATGCTCTACGTCGTGCAGGCGTTCATCCTGCTCGTGCTGTTCCGGGACCGTCGCGTCGAGAACGCCTTCTGCATGGGCCTGCTCGCGGGTCTGTTCGCCTCCCTGGCGGTCCTGCTGCTCCACGCCTCCGGCGCGCAACTGGAGCGTTACGGCCTCGGCGTGCCCACCGACGGCCTCGACGAGGAGCTGAAGCTCTTCGTCCAGGACAAGCAGGGAGGCCTCTGGACCTCCGGCAACGAGACGGGCCACGTCTTCGGCCTCGCCGGTGCCGCGGCGCTGCTGCTGAGCCTGCGCTACCGCCTGAGGGCGATCTACCTCGTTTATTTCGCCGCCCTGCTGGCGAGCTTCCCCCTCACCAACAATCGAGCCGGCCTGTTCATGCCGCTCTTCGTCCTCGCCGTGCTCATGCGGAAGAACCTCCGGGCCTCCGTCGTTCTCACCGTGCTCGGCCTCGCGGGCGTCCTGCTCATCGCGTGGTCGCTGACCGGCGAGATCCCACTGCCCGGAGCCCTGGCGCACGCGATCGAGAAGCGCTTCGCCGAAGACCATAACGTTTCCGGCAACTTCGACGAGCGGTTCCTGTCGGGCGTCACCGCACTCCAGCTCGTCGTCACATATCCGTTCGGCCTCGGCGAGGTCGCCCGGGAGGACGAGCTGCGCGCGCTCACCGGCCTCACGACGCCGCATAACGGGTTCGTCTCGCTCGCGCTTCAGAGCGGCGTCGCCACGTCGCTGCTCCTCATCGCGGGCCTCGTGCGGATCCTCCTGGCGCCCGCCGCCTCCGGTCCGTTCCTGACCTTCAGCGCCTTGTTTCTCATACCGTCGATGATGTTCGAGGAACTCTCGGTCAACCAGTACTTCCTGTTCTTCATGGCGTTCGTACTGGCCTCCTGGGCGATATCGAGCGAGCCGGAAACGGACCATGCGCGCTCAGGGGACGCGTCCGCGCCGGCGGCAGCGGGCCGCGGAGACCGGTAGACCTTCCGCCCGCGGATCCGGTCCGGGGGAGGGCGGGTTCCCCTCGGGCGGCGCGGCCGGTGGCCCCGTCCCGGAGACCGCGCCCTCGCCCGCTGCGCCAACTCTGCTGAACCGCCTGCCCACCTTTCGATCGGACGATGAGATCCACCACGTCGTCGAGACCCCGAAGGGCAGCCGCAACAAGTACGGCGACGAGCCGGATCTCGGGGCCTGTCTGCTGAAGAAGGTCCTGCCGGAAGGCCTGTCGTTCCCCTACGATTTCGAGATGATCCGCTCCACCAAAGGAGAGGTCGGAGATCCCGTCGACGTCCTGCTGCTGCTCGACGCGCCGGCCGTCGCGGGATGCGTCGCGGCGGGCCGCGTGCGGGGATCCATCGTCGCGGGCGCGCGACCCGCATCGAGGCGCGCCCCGGCGGCAGGATGGGAACCCTTCGGCGTCGATACGGGTCCTTGGCTCAGATGCGTCATATCGTTCGGGTAAGCCATGCCGCAGCACCGGTTCCCGGTGGAGCAGATCCTCGACTGCCTCATCGTCGGTGGCGGGCCGGCCGGCCTGACCGCGGCCCTCTATCTGGCGCGCTTCGGCCGCAATGCCCGCGTTGTCGATGCGGGCCGATCCCGCACCGCGTGGATCCCGATGAGCCACAACGTGCCGGTCTTCGCCGACGGGATCTCGGGCACCGACATTCTCGCGCGGCAGCGCGCGCATGTCGCGCGCTATGGCGGGCAGATCGTGCCGGGACTCGTGACGAGGCTGGCCCGGGTGAAGGGCGGCTTCCGCGCCGTCGTCCAGCCAGACGGAGGTGGCCGTGCCGAGGTGATCGAGGCGCGGCGCGTCCTCCTCGCTACCGGGGCCGAGGATGTGGAGCCGGACCTCCCCGACCTGCCGGACGCGATCCGTCGCGGGCTGGTGCGCTATTGCCCGATCTGCGACGGCTACGAGGCGCGGGGCAAGCGCATCGCGGTCATGGGCCACGGCGACCGGGGGCTCGGCGAAGCGGTCTTCGTGGCGCGCACCTACGCGCAGGACGTGACGTTGCTGACCCTGGGCCAGGAGCTTCGCCTCGATGACGCCCAGCGCGAGCGCGTGCGCGCGCACGGCATCGCGGTCGTCCACGCGCCGGTCGTGAGCCTCGACGTCGTGGACAGCCGGATCACGGTGCTGCGCACGGCCGACGGCGCGGAGCACCGGTTCGCGGTGCTCTATTCGGCGCTCGGGCTGAAGCTCCGCTCCGACCTCGCGCGCGCTCTGGGAGCGGATCACGACGATACCGGGGCCCTCGCGGTGGACGAGCACAACAGGACGAGCGTGCCGGGGCTCTACGCCGCCGGTGGCGTGGTGCGCGGACTCGATCAGGTCGTGGTGGCGATGGCGCACGGAGCCGTGGCGGCTACCGACATCCACAATCGCTGCGAGCTGCCGACCGAGGAAGAGCCGGACGGCGCGCTCCGGACGCGCTGAACCGTCGCGGGCCCTGCGGTAACCGGACCGCGGGGGTGAGCGTCAGGGTTCCCTTGAAGGGCTGGGACCTGTCGTTCACGCTCGTGCAGCCGAAGGCGTATGCCAGTCTTCCGGAACGGCCCGTGCCGAACGGCCGCGCCACCGGCGGCCGCGCCGGCCAGGGCGGCGGCTGATCGGTGCGCGCCCCGTTGCCCGAACGCGGTCAGGGCGCTTGCATTGTGTTAAGTCGGCGTCAACCAAAGTCACAGTGCCATTTAATAGAAGCAAATCTTCTGTCGAGCATAAGATTTACAGCCTCTTAGCATTTGGCGTGCTTGGCTGACGTGCTGAAAACCGGACACAGAAAATGCCGAGCGAGACGTCGACCGCATGGGGCCGCGGCGAGCTATATGAGACGCTGTGCCTGCTCATCATCGGCGCAGGGATCTGGTTCGTCGGCGTTACGCTCGGAACCTTCGATTTTCTGAACGGCATCGTCGCGGCTTACGGGCTCAACGATCTCCTGATGCTGGCCGCCTGCATGGGCGTGGCCCTGTGCGGCGCCAGCGTCCGCAAATCGATCATCCTGCGCCGGCTGATGCTGCAGCGCGACGCGGCGGCCGCGCAGGCCGAGGCGATCGCCCGGCACGACGGGCTGACCGGCCTGGCCAACCGGCGCCGCTTCATCGATGCCGTGGAGCGGGCGCATGCCGCGGTGGGCAGCGAGCCGTCATCGGCGGTCCTGCTCATCGACCTCGACCGGTTCAAGCCCGTGAACGACCTCTACAGCCACGCAGCCGGCAACGCGGTGCTCTGCGCGGTGGCCGACCGGCTCCAGGCGCTCCTGCCGCCCGGGGGCGTCGCCGCCCGCCTCGGCGGCGACGAGTTCGCCATGCTGGTCCCGGTGGAGCACGGCAGCGAGGGGCTGACGCGCCTGGCGCAGGCGGTGATCGCCAGCATCTCCGATCCGGTCTCCTGGAACCAGAACGACCTCAAGGTCTGCGCGACGGTCGGCGTCGCCATCATCGCCGCCGACCACGCGGATGCCGACGCGGTCCTGCACGCGGCCGATCTGGCGATGTACCAGGGCAAGAAGGACGGGCGCGGCAATTACCGCTTCTTCCGCAGCGCCATGGACGAGGAATTGCGCGCCCGGGCCCGTATGGAGACGGAGCTGCGCACGGCCATCGAGACCGGCGCCATCGAACCCTATTACCAGCCGGTGGTCTCGCTGCCCGAGAAGGAGATCGTCGGCGTGGAGGTGCTGGCGCGCTGGCGCCATCCGACCCGGGGCCTCGTCGGACCGACCGAGTTCATCCCGGTCGCCGAGGAGACCGGGATGATCGCCGATCTCAGCTACAACCTGATCCGCCGCGCCTGCCTCGACGCGCGGAGCTGGCCGGCGCACCTGATCCTGGCGGTGAACATCGCGCCCCACCAGTTCCAGGATGCGTGGCTCGCCGAGCGCATCCTCGCGATCCTGACCGAGACGGGCTTCCCGCCGGGCCGGCTCGAAGTGGAGATCACCGAGAGCGCCCTGATCCAGGACCTGGAGGCGACGCGCGCCACCCTCCTGTCGCTGCGGCAGCTCGGCGTGCGCATCGCGCTCGACGATTTCGGCACCGGCTATTCCAGCCTGTACCACCTGCGCGAGCTGAAGTTCGACAAGCTGAAGATCGACCGGAGCTACGTCGACGCGATCACGATGAGCGACGAGCGCGCCAAGCTGGTCGACGCCATCATCAAGCTCGGCACGAGCCTGGGTCTCTCCACCACGGCGGAGGGCATCGAGACCGATGCCAGCCTCGACTGGCTGTCGGACCAGGGCTGCCATTTCGGACAGGGCTACCTGTTCGGTCGCGCCATGCCGAAGGCCGAGATCGACGACATCCTGGGCCTGGACGGCGCGGCGCGGCGCCGGCCGATCCCGATCGACGGGCTCGCGCAGGCCTCCTAGGGCCGTTTCCGCGCCTCTGGCGATCCGGCCTGCTGCGCGGCACCCGGCCGGGCCCGGCTCGGCAGGCCGAGCCAGGCCTGTTAGGCTCGCGGCATGAAACACGCGCACGCGCATCTGTGGCCGGGCGTTCCGTTAGCCCTGGTGTCCGCGCTCCTGTTCGGGGCCTCGGCCCCGTTCGCGAAGCTGCTGCTCGGCACCGTTTCACCGCAACTGCTGGCCGGAATCCTCTATCTCGGCGCGGGCCTCGGCCTGGCCGCGGTGCAGGGGGGGCGGGCAGCGCTCGGCCTCTCCGCGCCGGAGGCGCCTCTGCGCCGCCACGACCTGCCGTGGCTGGCGGCGGTCGTCCTGTCCGGGGGCGTGGCCGGGCCCCTGCTGCTCATGCTCGGCCTGACCCACACTTCGGCCGCCTCCGGGTCGCTGCTCCTCAACCTCGAGGGCCTGGCCACCCTGCTCATCGCCTGGGTGGTGTTCCGCGAGCACGTCGATCGGCGCCTGATGCTGGGGGCGTTCGCCATCCTCGCCGGCGCCGTCGTGCTGTCCTGGAACGGCGCCGGCGTGCGGCTGGACGCGGGCGCGGCCCTGATCGCGGCGGCCTGCCTCGCCTGGGGGATCGACAACAACCTGACGCGCAAGCTGTCGTCCGCCGACCCGGTGCTGACGGCCCTCATCAAGGGCCTCGTGGCCGGCAGCGTGAACGTCGCCCTCGCCCTACTGCTCGGCGCGACGGTGCCGCCGCCGACGACGCTGGGCGCGGCGGCGCTCATCGGCTTCCTCGGTGTCGGCGTGAGCCTCGTCCTGTTCATGCTGGCCCTGCGCCATCTCGGGGCGGCGCGGACCGGAGCGTATTTCGCCTTGGCCCCCTTCATCGGCGCGGTGATCGCGGTCCTGCTTCTGGGCGATCCGGTGACCGGGCAACTCGTCGCCGCCGGGCTTCTGATGGGCCTGGGCCTCTGGCTGCACCTCGCCGAGCGGCACGCGCACGAGCACGTCCATGACGCGCTGGCGCACGAGCATGTCCATGTCCACGACGCGCATCACCGTCACGGGCATGACGGGCCGGTGACGGAGCCGCATTCACATTGGCACCGGCATGACAAGCTGCGGCACACGCACCCGCATTATCCCGACCTGCACCACCAGCACGACCATCGCTAGACGCGGCCGTTGCGATCCACGGCCCGCGCCGGGTCGCGACCGGTCCGAACCGTGCGCGCCGGAGGCCTCTCTGAACGCCGCGCCTGGGCTCAGCGCGGAGCCTTGTAGGCCGAACCGTCGGAGGCGCGGAGCGGCTCGTCCAGGAAGCGCCCCTGCTTCGGAACCGCGACCGCGTCGAATCGCTCGGCCAGGGCGTTGAGCGCCCGGCGCATCTCCGGCCCTTGCAGCGGACGCCCGTGGCCGGTGATGACCCGCTCCGGCTCGAGGGCCGCCAGCGTTCGGACGGAGGCGCGCGCCGCATCCCAATCGACCGTCAGGTACATCGGCGGCCCGTGCAGTTCCGGCTCCTGGACCGCCACCGCGTAGGCCGATTCCTGCGCCGTCGTCACGAAGGCGTCGCCGACGATCAGCGTCCGGTCCGCCGCGCGCCAGAGCGAGACGTGGCCCGGCGCGTGGCCCGGCGTGTGAATCCAGCGCCAGCCGGGCAGGGGCGGCACGGTCCCGTCCTCCGGCAGGGTCCTCAGGTGTCCGGACACGTCGACAGGCCGCGTCGGGTAGAGCGGCGAGAGGCGGGCCAGCAGGCCGCCGCCGACGCTGGGATCCGGCGTCGGATAGGAGGCGCTGCCGTCGAGATAGGGCCGCTCGAGCGCGTGCGCGTAGACCGGGACGTCCCACTCCGCCGCGAGATCCTCAAGCACGCCGACATGATCGAAATGGCCGTGCGTCTGCACGATCGCGGAGGGCCGCGCCCCGTCGCCGAAGCGCGCCTGGGCGGCCGCGACGATCGCCCGTTTCGAGCCCATCACACCCGCATCGACCAGCACCCAGCCGCGATCGCCCGCCCCGGGCTCCCCGATGAAAACCACGTTGACCAGGACGTGCCGCTGAAAGGCGACGTCGTGGGTGATCGCCTGGGTGGCATCGTCCCGTTCGGCGTCGCGCCGCGGATCGTCGGCCCGGGCCTGCGGGTCGACAGGGATCTGCTGGGCCATAAGCGGCTCCTGTGGCTGGTCTCGGCAGGGGACGGGCAGGATCGCGCCGGCCTGAATCCGTGCGGGCGCCTCTCCGTCCCGCTGACGCGTTCCGCGTCCGTCGCAGGATGCACAAAAGCGCCCGGTTACTGCCAACCGGCCTTGCAGGGGCGGGTTCCCCGGCGGCGGGGCGCCGCGGTCGG
>CAXDNE010000076.1:0-26186 GCA_963990595.1 uncultured Methylobacterium sp. | reverse complement strand
CCCTCAAGGACCTTGCCATGGCCCCGGCGTCTTCCGCCCTCCCGCCGCCCGTGCGCGACGGCCTGCTGCTGCTCGCCCGGCTCCTGCTCGCCTGGATCTTCATCCACGAGGGTTTCGTGCTGGCCGCAAACCTCGACGGCACCTTCGCGACGATGGCCAAACGCGGCGTGCCGGCCTCTCTGGCAACCGCGACCATCCTGCTTCAGGTGGGCGCGGGGCTCGCGGTCGCGTCGGGGTGGCGAACGCGCGCGGCGGCCCTGTCGCTCGGCCTCTTCTGCATCGCGACCGCCGGACTGTTCCACGCGAACTTCGCCGTTCGCAACGAGCTGCTCCACTTCGAGAAGGATCTGGCGATTGCGGGCGGCCGGTGCGTCCTGTCGGTCGTCGGCGCCGGTCGGTTCTCTCTCGATGGCCTGATCCGGACACGGAGGATGGCGGATGCGAAGATGCCGCCGGAGCGCCCCGTGACTTACGAGGGTGATCACTTTCGATAGGTCTCGGGCTGCCTCTGCACCGGTTCGAGCGACCGGAGGCTCGGTGACGCGATGCGACCACGCGCATCCACCTGGTCCGTCCACCGCTTAGACGACGGACCACCGGACGAAGACCGCCGTGAGGCCACGGCGCCGATGGCGCTCGCGACGTCACGGCCGGCGCCCTGATTATCAATAAAACATTTGAGATCGTAGATGGTTACGGCAGAGGCTTCGAAGCCGTCCGCATGTTTATTGACAATCTTGGACCAGTCGCGGACGATCGGCGCAACAAACACGAGGGAGGAAGGCGGGATGCGCGGGGCAGCCATCGGGATGGCGGTCATGTTCGGTGCGGGTCTGCTCGCGGCCGGCACTGCCGTGGCGGCCGAGCCCGTTCAGATCACGATGTGGTCGAACTGGCCGGACGAGCCGGCCAAGAAGGAGTGGGTGGCCGCCCGCGTCCGGGAGTTCGAGGCGACCAACAAGCAATGCGCGGTCAAGCTCAGCTTCATCCCGAAGGCCGACATCTACACGCAGGCCAAATCCGCCGTGCGCACCGGCCAGGCACCCGACGTCTTCTATCTCGAGCCCGATCAGCCCGAGTTCCTGGCGGGCGGCTTCCTTGAACCGCTCGACGGCCATGTCGACCTGACCAAGATCGAGGATTGGGCCAAGCCGGCCTGGACCTCCAAGGGCAAGGTCTACGGCTTGCCGGTCGAGGCCTATACGGTCGAACTGTACTATAACAAGGATCTGGTGACGAAGGTCGGCGTCGACGTGCCGCCCTCCTTCCAGCTCACGCAAGCGGGCTTCGCCGACTTGGTCAGGAAGGGGGTCGCGGCCGGGATCACGCCCGTGTCCCAGGGCGTCGGTGACCGGCCGTTCCCCGGCGGTCTGCTCCTGTTCGAGTCGCTTCTGCGCAAGCTGGGTGTCGAGGATTACGGCAAGCTCCTGAACGGGACGCTGTCCTTCAAGGATCCGCGCGTCCACGCGGTGATGACTTGGTTCAAGGAGCTGGTGGATGCCGGCGCCTATCCGAAGAGCTTCGCGACGCTGAAGCTCGGCGAATCCCACTACTATTTTTACCAGAAGCCGGGTTCCCTCACCTTCCCGGATCCGAGCTGGTTCACGGGGCGCGCCTTCGCGCCGCCCGAGAGCGGGGGCATGCCGGTGAGCTTCCCGCTCGGCATCATGCAGTTCCCGGCCATGGACGACGGCCAGTGCCCGACCTGCAAGACGCTGGCGGTGGCCGGCAGCTTCGTCATGTATGCGCGCGGGAAGAACAAGGCCTGCGCCGGCGCGCTGCTCGACTCCATGGCCGCGCCTGGGAACGGCGACAAGTGGATGGAGCAGGTGTCCCTGCAGACCGGCCTGAAATCTGACCCCGCCAAGATCAAATCGAGCCACGCCGAATATTTCGCTGAGCTGAATGCCCGCAACAAGGGTGCGACCTACTTCTTCGGGACGCCGCTCATGTACTATCGCTCCAAGTGCGCCGAGACGTACACCCAGGTCATGAACAACGCCCTTCCGGCCGGCCTGATCGGGGTGGACGAGGCCGCCGACAAGATGGACGCGGCCTGCCGCAAGGGGAGCTGACGCGGTGGCGGGGACGACGGCTGTCGAGACGAAGGCGGCGCTTCCGGAGAGCGTACCGGCATCCGGACGTGTATCGGATCCACGGCGGGCGCCCTGGCCGGTCCTGCTGGTCTTCCTTGCCCCCGCGCTCGTCATCTATCTCGGCCTGACGGCCTATCCGGCCTTCCGGACGATCTTCGACAGCCTGTTCACGATCGAGGGGATGGAGCGCAGCTACGTCGGCCTCGCCAACTACCGCGACCTCATCGGCGACGAGACGTTCTGGATCGCGGTCCGCAACACCTTTGTGTGGGCCTTCGTCGCCCCGATCCTGGACGTGGCGACGGGCCTCCTCCTGGCGCTCGCGCTCTATGCCGGCGTCCCGTTCGCGCGGTTCCTAAGGGTCGCGTGGTTCACGCCGGTCCTGCTGTCCTACGTCGTGGTCGCGATCCTCTGGATGTGGATCTACAATTACGATTGGGGCGTGGTGAACGAGGGGCTCCGGGCCGTCGGTCTCGGCGCGCTGGCCCGCTCCTGGCTCGGCGACCCGAACACGGCGCTGGCGGCCCTGATCGTGACGCATGCCTGGAAATGGGCCGGGTTCAACATGGTGGTCTGTCTGGCGGCGATCCACGCCCTGCCCTCCGAGGTGCTGGAGGCGGCCGAACTCGACAATTGCGGCTGGGGCGCGAAGCTCCGTTACGTCATCGTGCCGATGCTGCGGCCGACCCTGCTCAACCTCTACGTCCTCGCCTTCATCGGCAAGATGAAGGTCTTCGACCTCGTCTGGATCATGACCGGCGGGGGGCCGCTCTGGGCGACCGAGACGGTCTCGACCTACGTCTACAAGCGCGCCTTCAACTGGAACACCTTCGATCTCGGTTACCCGTCGGCGATCGCGACGGTCTGGTTCGGCGTCGTCTGCGCGGCCGTCATCGTCCTCAACCGGGTGTTCAAGTCCCGCGACCGGCTGGAGTACTGACGTGAGCGCCGACGCGACCCTGCCCCCGGCCAGCGGGCGGGACGGCTTCCTGGCGAGCCGGACCGCCCTCGCGGTCGTCATCACCGCCTACACTGTCTACACGCTGGGGCCGTTCCTGTGGCTGGCCACCATGTCGGTGCGCACCACGGGCGAGATCTCGGCCGATCACTACGCGTGGCCCCGCCCGTTCCACTGGGAACAGTTCCGGATCGCCTGGGTCGATTCCGACTTCGCCACCTATTTCTGGAACTCGACCGTGGTCGTCGTCGCCGCGGTCGCGGTGGTGACGCTGGTCGGCGCCGCGGCCGCCCACGCGCTCGCCCGCTACCGGTTCCGCGGCAACCGGATCATCTACGGCATCCTGTTCTCGTCGATCATCTTCCCGCCGCAGATCACCCTGATCTCGCTCTATCAGATCCTGGTCGATTACGGGCTCTACAACAGCCTCCTCGGGCTGACGCTCGTCTACGTCTCGCTCCAATTGCCGCTGACGGTGTACCTGCTGGAGGGATTCTTCGCCCGGATCCCGCAGGACCTCTTCGACGCCGCCAAGATGGATGGCTACGGCGACATCGAGATCTTCCGCCGCATCGTCCTGCCGATCGGCATGCCGGCGATCGCCACCACCCTGATCCTGAACTTCATCCAGCTCTGGAACGAGTTCCTGTTCGCGGTGGTGCTCATCACCGATCCGGACAAGCGCACGCTCCCGATCGGCATCCGGGCCTTCATGGGCGACCATTTCCAGGACATCGGCATGATTGCGGCCGGGGTCATGATCTCGGTCGTGCCCGTGATCCTCGTCTACATCTTCTTCTCCGAGAAGCTGATCCGCGGCATGACTGCGGGCGCCGTCAAGTAAGGACCCCGATGGCCGTCGTTCAGCTGTCCAAGATCTGCAAACGCTACGGCGCCGGCGGTCCCGTCGTGGTCGACAACGTCGACGTCACGGTCGGGGACGGCGAGTTCATGGTGCTGCTCGGCCCGTCCGGCTGCGGCAAGTCCACGACCCTGCGCATGATCGCCGGTCTGGAGACCATCTCGTCCGGCGCGCTCACGATCAATGGGCGGACGATGAACGACGTGCCCGCCAAGGACCGCGACATCGCGATGGTGTTCCAGTCTTACGCCCTCTACCCGCACATGACGGTCGCCGAGAACCTTGCCTTTGGCCTCAAGCGCCGCCGCACGCCGTCCGCCGAGATCGGGCGGCGGGTCCGGGAGACCGCCGCGCTGCTGGGCCTCGTGCCCTATCTCGATCGCAAGCCCCAGGCCCTGTCGGGCGGGCAGCGCCAGCGCGTCGCCCTCGGGCGCGCCATGGTGCGCGAGCCGATGGTGTTCCTGTTCGACGAGCCGCTGTCGAACCTCGACGCGGCCCTGCGCGTCAACACGCGCAACGAGCTGATCAAGCAGCATCACCGGCTCGCCTCCACGATGATCTACGTGACCCACGACCAGGTCGAGGCGATGACCATGGGGACGCGGATCTGCGTCATGAATGGCGGGCGCGTCGCCCAGGTCGGCAGACCGCTCGACGTCTACTGGAACCCGGCCGACACCTTCGTCGCCCGCTTTCTCGGTTCCCCGCCCATGAACCTGTTCACCGTGCCGCCCGCAGGGGACCGGATCCGCACGGCCGCGATCGAGACCGCGCTCACGCGCTGGACGCCGGCCGCGCTCGCCCCCCTCGCCGGGGACGCGGTGGTGCTCGGCGTCCGGGCGGAGGACCTGCACCTCTCGGCCGACGCCACCGGGACCGCGGAGGCGGGTCGGATCCGGGGGCGGGTCTTCGCCGTCGAGCCGCTCGGCGCCGAGACGCTCCTCGCCGTGGAGACGGAGGGGGGAACCGAATGCACGGCGCGCCTGCCGCGCGACACGCGGGCCGAGGTCGGTGCGGTCGTCGACCTGTTCTTCCGGCCCGACGCCGCCTTCCTCTTCGACGCGCGGACCACGGCGGCCATCCCCGCGCGCCCCGTGCCGGCCGGCGGCCCGGGCCGGGCCGGAGCGATGTCATGAGCGCCGTCCGGCGGATCGGCCTGATCGGGGCCGGGTGGGTCACGCAGCATCATCTCGCGGGCTGGGCCGCCCTGAGGGGCCGCGCCGAGGTCGTCGCGATCGCGGATCCGTCGGCCGAGCGGCGCGGGGCGCGAGCCCAGGCATTCGACATCCCGCACACCTACGCGGACGCGAGCGCGATGCTGGCCGCGGGCGGACTCGACGCCGTCGACGTCGCGGCACCCCGCGCGGCGCATGCCGAGCTCGTTCGCCTGGCGGCCGATCGCGGCCTTCCGATCCTCTGCCAGAAGCCCCTGGCCCCGACGCTGGCGGAGGCG
Source organism: uncultured Methylobacterium sp. (assembly GCA_963990595.1). GTDB lineage: Bacteria > Pseudomonadota > Alphaproteobacteria > Rhizobiales > Beijerinckiaceae > Methylobacterium. The sequence goes on along the minus strand of CAXDNE010000076.1, from coordinate 20,817 downwards.
GAGGCGCTGGTGGCCGCGGTGGAGGGCCGGGCGCGCCTGATGGTCCACGAGAACTGGCGGTTCCGCGCGTATTACCGCGAGGCGGCGGCATGGCTGCGCGCGGGGGCCATCGGGCAGCCCTTCGCGGCGCGGCTGGAGCTCGTGACGAGCGGCACCCTCCCGGATGAGGCGGGCCTGTTTCCGGCCCTGGAGCGCCAACCCTTCATGCGCGGCGAGGCACGGATGCTCGTCGCCGAGGTCCTGATCCACCACCTCGACACGCTGCGCATGCTGCTCGGGCCTCTGCAGGTCGCCGCCTGCGCGACCAGCCGGACCTGTCCGGACCTTGCGGGGGAGGACACGGCGCTGATCCAGCTCGCCGGCCCCGGCGGGGTCGCCGTGCAGGTCTTCGCGACCTTCGCGGCCCACGGGGCCCCGCCCGCTTCCCCGGACCGGCTCGAGATCCTGGGCCCCGACGGCGCGATCCGGCTTCAGGGATCCGAGCTGTCGATGATGGGGCGGGAGGTACGGACCCGGACCTTCGACCTCGCCGCCACCTACGCGGAATCCTACGCGGCCACGATCGCCCACTTCATCGATCGCCTGGACGACGGCGCGCCGTTCGAGACGGCGCCGGCGGACAATCTCGAGACGCTGCGGCTCGTGGAGGATTGCTACCGGCTCGCGGGCCGGGCGGAGGCGCGATGACCGGGGACGGGCCCGCGGATCCCGTCCTGCCCCTCCGGCGCGAGGGCGTCGGCGCCATCGTGGCGCTCCTGGAGGAGGACATCATCTTCGGGCGGCTCGCCCCCGGAGCCCGCCTCACCGAGGATGCCCTGATGGCGCGCTTCGGCGCCTCCCGCCACTTCATCCGCCAGGCCCTCGTCGAGATGGAACGCCGGGGCGTCGTGCGGCGGGAGCGGAACGTCGGGGCGACCGTCAGGTCCTACTCCGCCGAGGAAGTGCGGCAGATCTACGAGGTCCGTGAGATGCTGACGCGGCAGGCGATGCTGATGATCCCGCTGCCGGCCGAGCCCGAGCTGATCGCCCGCCTCGAAGCGCTGCAGGACGCCTATCGCCACCAAGTGGAGAAGCGCGACCTGCGCGGCATCCACGAGGCGAACGACGCCTTCCACATCGCCCTGTTCGAGGCCTGCGGGAATCCGTACCTCGTGCGCACGCTCACCGACTACATGGGCCTGACGCTGCCGATGCGCGCCAAGAACCTGGCGGATGCCAACGGCCTTCGGATCTCGATCGATCAGCATGCGATCATGATCGACCTCCTGCGCAAGCGCGACCGCTGGGCGCTCGCGCAACTCAGCGTCGAGCACATGCAGCCGAGCAAGGTCGATTACCTCGCCCGCATCGCCGCTGCCGCTCGGGAGCCAGTCCCCACGCCGCGTCAGCGGCACACAGGGTAAGACGACCCGGGACGAAGACGGGGGCGCCCTTCTCCCACGGCGTTCTTGCCCAGTCCCAGGTTTGCTGTAAGTCCGACGCCGGTCAGAGCCCGAGTGCGACGCCGTCGCTGCGTGGATCATGCGCCCCCGTGATCTGCCCGTCCTCACCGATCACGATGGCACCGGCCTGCCCGGCCAGAGGGCTCACGGCCTCGATCAGACTGATCTGGTGTCCGCGCTCGCGCAGCGATGCGACGACGTGAGGATCGACGTTGCGCTCCAGCTTCAGGCTGTCCCGATCGTCCGAGAAGGTGCGTCCCAGAAGAAAGCGTGGCCGCGACAACGCCTCGGCCGGATCGAGCGCGTAGTCGATCAGACGCGTCAGCAACACCGACAGGGTCTGCGGCTGACCGTCGGCGCCCTGCGTTCCGTAGAGGATGTGCGGACGCCCGTCCTTCAGCGCCATCCCCGGGTTGAGCGTGTAGAAGGGCCGCTTCCCGGCCGCGAGACTGTTCGGGCTCTCCGGGTCGAGGCTGAAGGCGGCGCCGCGGTTCTGCCAGAGCACGCCGGTATCGCCGACGACGACGCCGCTGCCCCAATCGAAATAGGTGCTCTGGAGGACGCTGACGCTGTGTCCCGCCGGATCGGTCGCGCCGAAGAAGACGGTGTCGCCGGTCCGGAACGGCTGCGGCCAGGGGAGCGCTCTGTCGAGATCGATGGCCGCGGCCTTCGCGGCGAGGCGATCGGCGCCGATCCAGAGGTCGGCCGCCGGGGCGGCGAAGGCCGGGTCCGCGATCGCGGTGCGGTCGAGGAAGGCCTGCTTCACCGCTTCGACGCAGCGGTGGAAATATTCGGCGCTGCCTTCCTCGACGCCTGCCAGGCCGAGCCGCTCCAGGACGCCCATGATGGCGAGCGTCGTCACACCCTGCGTCGGCGGCGGCGGGGCGAGCAGCGTCAGGCCGCGATAGTCGAGCGCGACCGGCGCCTCCTCCCGCGCAACCGTCTGGCGCAGGTCCTCTGCCGTGAGGGGCGACCCCACCTCGGCGAGGCCCTTCGCCAGGGAGGCGGCCAGCTCGCCCTCGTAGAAGTCGCGGGGGCCGTTCCGGGCGATCAGCCGGAGGCTGCGGGCGAGCGCCTTCTGCAGGAACGGCTCGCCGACGCGCGGGACGCGGCCCTCATGCAGGAAGGTGCGGACGAAGCCGGGCCATGCGGGCAGATCCGCACGGCGGAACTCGGTCCAGAAGGCCTGAGAGGCCGAGAGGGGAAAGCCGTCCTCGGCATATCCGATCGCGGCATCGAGCAGGCTGGCGAGGCTGTTCCGGCCGCCCCAGTGCCGGCGCGAGAAATCGTGCGCGAGGCGCCACGTGTCGACGACGCAGGCCGAGGCCAGGGTCGAGTGCGGGCCCCGCGTCGGGATCGTACCGCGACAGGGTGGTGGAACCGCTGCGGCTTGTCCGATCCCGGTGAGCGTCGTCGATCGGCCCTCACGGTCGGCGATGATCCAGATGGCGTCGCCGCCGATGCCGCAGAAGTGCGGATAGGTCACGGCGATGACGCCGCCCATCGCGATCGCGGCCTCGATGGCGTCGCCGCCGTCGCGCAGCACCCTGAGGCCGGCCTGGCTCGCGAGCGCGTGGGGGCTCGTGACCATGCCGTGGCTCGAACGCGCCAGGACGGAGCCGGGGGCGCTCGCGACCGAGGCGCCCGCTTTGGGAGCAGGACGTGTCATGACGGTCTTCCGGTTCGGGGAGGGCCCGACGCTCCGTGGCGTCGGGCCGTTGGCGCGCGGATTAGTGCTGCGTGGCCGTGTGGGACAGGTTGGTCTCGGGGCGTCCCGGGTGGTGAGCGCCGAGCGTCGCGGTGAGCCAGGCATAGACGGGTCCGAGCGCGTTCATCGCCAGCACGGAGAGCAGAGCCACCAGCGGATCCTTCGGAACCGGGCCGAAGCCGCCGAAATAGGTCGCGAAGAAGCAGGCGAAGCCGAAGAACATGCCGGGCACGAAGCTCAGCGGCTCGAACCGGCCGAGCGTCATCATCGAGCCGTTGAGGCTGAACAGGATCGCGCATTGCGCGAGCGTCAGCGCCAGGCCGGACAGGTGCTGCGCGGCGAAGCCGAAGCCGAGCACGATGAGGCAGGCGACGCAACTGCCGAGCGCCATGGTCGGCCAGATCCGCTTCAGGACTGCGGGTGTAGGACCGCCGGCGGCGAACGTGCCGGCCCAGCCGATGAAGATGGCCCACGGCGGCAGGTGATGGGGCAGGAACAGGGTCGTCACGGCCAGCGCGGAGGCGACGATTTCGGCGGGTGGCTTTCTCATGGCGTAGTCTCCCAGGGTTCGGGCCCGTTGGCCGGGCCTCGTCGGTTCAGGATGGATGGGCTTGGCTCCCCGCCGCGTGGGCGCGTCCGCAGCCCCGGCAGATGCGGCTCTCGACCGTCGTCACCACGGTGACGCGGCCGTTCTTCAGCACCCAGGACCGGGCGGGCAGGTCGAGCAGGGCGTCGGCCACGCTGAGCGTGTCGAGGATCACGATGTCGGCGCGCTTGCCGACGGCGAGGCCGTAGGCGTCCGCGATGCCGACGGCGCGGGCGGCGTTGACCGTGCCCATCTTGAGGATCTCGGCCTGATGCTCGGGCGTGCCGAACTGGACGAGATGCGCCAGCAGGTTGCCGATCTGGAGCGGATCCGCCTTGCCGAACGGCGTGAAGGCGTTGCGGATGTTGTTCGAGGAATAGGCGACGTTGACGCCCGCCGCATGCAGCGCCCGGACCGGCGTCAGCCCGCGCCGCGGCTTCGCCTCGTCCTTGCGGCCGCCGAGATAGACGTCGGTCGCCGGCAGGGTGACGATGTGGATATCGGCCTCGCGCAGAGCGTCGATGACCGGCTTCGCCTCTTCGGGCTCCAGCGCGCCCATGCTCGTGACGTGGCCCAGGGCGACGCGGCCCTGGTATCCCGTGGCGATGGTCTTCTCGGCGATGTAGCGCGCGGTGGCGAACCGCGCGTCCTGGGTGTCGTCGGCGAAATCGACGTGCATGTCGATCGGCAGGTCGCGCTTCATCGCCATGTCGAAGACGCGGTCGATGTGGCTGCGCGTATCCTCGGGCGTGAGCTCGTTGTAGGGGCACCCCCCGACGACATCGGCGCCGGCATCGAGTGCCTGCTCCATCAAGTCGACCACGCCCGCCGTCTTGAGGATGCCCTCCTGCGGGAAGGCGACGATCTGCAGGTCGATCAGGTCGCGGTATTCCTCGCGGAGCTCCAGGGCGGTCTCGACACCGATCAGGCCCTGGATCGGATCCACGTCGGGATGCGCCCGGATCAGGGTCGTGCCGTTGCGGATCGCCATGTCGAGCACGCGGCGCGAGCGTTCCAGAACGTCGTCGCGCTCCTGCTTCGCCTTGAGAATGCCGGTGACGCGGATCGCCTCCTCGAGGGTACCGGTGCGGGCCGGGAGGCGCCGGTGCAGGAAGGCCTTGTCGAGATGCAGGTGGGGCTCGACGAAGCCCGGCAGCGCGGCGCGGCCGGCCGCGTCGATCTCCTCGTCGGCGGTCTCGGAGATCGCCTCCGCGATCTCGACGATGCGACCGGATTCGATGCCGATGTCGACGAGAGGCCGTTCGTCGTCGATGCGGACCCGGCGGATGACGATATCCATGGCGCGCCCTGCCTCCTGCCGCTTGTCCGGTCTGTCGGCCGGCGCGGATCACTCCCGGGCTGCACCATGACAGCCGCGGCCGCCTGTGAACAATCGGCTGTTTCTGGGTTCGAACTCGGATTTGTCCGAGCTGCAGCGCAGCATCAGGCGAGGCCGTGGGCCAGGGCATAGCGCACGAGATCGGCGGTCGTCCCCGCCTCGAGTTTCATCAACAGGTTGCTCTTGTGCGTGCTCACGGTCTTGATGCTGAGGTCGAGCTGACGCGCGATCGCCGAGACCGAGAGGCCGGCGACCAGGCGATCGAAGATCTGGCGCTCGCGCGGCGTCAGGGCCGTGTGCGGCAGCTCCGGTTCGAGCATCTGCCGGATCAGCGCCTGGGACGCGCTGGGGCTGACGACGCGTTCGCCGGCCGCCGCCTTCCGAATCGTCTCGATCAGCTGGTCCGAGGCGCCGGCCTTGGTGACGTAGCCGGCGGCGCCCGCCTTCAGGGCCTCGATCACGTATTGTCGCTCGTCGTGCATGCTGAGCACGACGATGCGCACGGTCCCGGCAGCCGCGACGTCGCGCACGAGGGGGATGCCGCTGCGCCCGGGCATCGAGAGGTCGAGCAGAACCACGTCGCAGCCCAGCGCTCCGAGTCGATCGACGAGACCATCGCCGGTCGTGGCCTCGCCGACGATGGTGAAATCGGCCTGCTCGGCGAGGATCTGCTTCAGGCCCTCCCGGAAGATGGCATGATCGTCGGCGATGAACAGACGGATCATCGCGCGGCCTTCCGCCGGGTCCGCCGTTCGAGCGGCAGGCGAACCCGGACCGTGGTGCCCGCACCGGCCTTGCTGTCGATGGCGACGCTGCCGCCGAGGAGCCGTGCCCGCTCGCGCATCCCCGCCAGACCGAGCCGCCCGCGGGTGGAGGCGGACCGGTCGATCCCGCGCCCGTTGTCCGAGACTTCGATCAGCAGGGCGTTCCCGACATTGCGCGCCCGCACCTCGATCCCGGTCGCCGCGCCGTGGCGCAGGACGTTGGTCAGGGCCTCCTGCACGATCCGGAAGGCGGCGGTGCTGACATCCGGTGCGTAGGCTGTCCCCTCGTCGAAGACGAGGGTGATCGGAAGTCCGCTGCGCTCCGCGACCGTCTGGGTCAGCCATTCGATGGCCGCGCGCAGCCCGAGCTCGTCCAGGATGAGCGGCCGCAACTCGGTGGCGATGCGGCGCAGATCGACCACGGACCGGTCGGCGATGGCGATGAGGCGCTCGATCCGGCTCGAGACCAGGGCCGGTTCACCGAGCTTGTCCTTCATCCATGTCAGATCCATCTTGATCGCGGTCAGCGTCTGGCCGAGCTCGTCGTGGAGTTCGCGGGCGATCCGGGCGCGCTCCTGCTCACGGGCCCGCTGTTCGAATTCCGAAAGCTTGCGGAGCTGCTCGCGCGAGGCGATCAACTCGGCCTCCGCGGCCTTGCGCTTCGTGATGTCGCGCGAGATCCCGACCGTGCCGATGATGTGGTTGCCGTCGTCGCGGATCGGCGACTTGATCGTGTCGTACCAGCGCAGAGTCCCGTCCGGGCCGCGCCGCGCTTCCTCGTAGCGCCGGCGCTTCCCGCTGCGCAGGACCGCATGGTCGGTCCTGAGATAGATCTCGGCGATGTCGGCGGGCCAGATCTCCTCGGGACGCCGCCCGATCACGTCGGCCTCGCTCACGCCGAGGACGTCGAGATACGTGGCGCTGACCGCGAGGTAGCGCGAGTCGCGATCCTTCAGCCACGCCATATCGGGGATGTTGTCGAGAAGCGCGTGCTCCAACTGTCGATGACGACCCGCGGGGATAGACATGATCGAGAACTCGGCAGCCCACGCGTGTTGTACGCGCAGGATTCTGCGCGGACCAGTAAGACGATCTGCTCACGGCCCTGAAGTCCGGGCAAGCAGTTCCGGTCGCTGACTGTCATCGCGTCGTCGCGGCGTGCCCTCAGCGCCGCAGCCGGAGCCGGTCACCGACGCGCTGGGGTTTCAACGTGCCGTACAGGCTGCCGCAACAGGCCGTTCCGCGGCGCAGAGCCGGTCCCTGGCTCGGGCGATGTCACTGGCCTGGGTGCCCTGTGCCCGGTGCGGCGGGGTCACGGCGGCCTCCGAGCCCGACAGGCGCGGGCCTCGCTTCGCCGGGAGGGGAGACGCCTCGACGACGACGTCGAGTCCCGTGCGATAGCCGCTGCACGCGCGGATCAATCACCGGGATCTCGCCGCCTCGTGCGGCGCTCTTACCAACGGCCTTCCGCTTGGCGCTGACGGAGCGCGCGCTCGTCCGCGCTCGGCGGTTTGGTGGCGAAACTGCCGGTCTGGACCGGCCCGCCCCGGGTGAGCGCCGCGAAGTGGACACCCGTCGGCGCGTGTGCCTGCTCGATCGGCGTCCACGCACCGGCCGCCGACGGATCATCCGCGTACCAGCGCTTGCCGCGACCGAGCATGACCGGAAAGGTGATCAGGACGATTTGGTCGATGAGGCCGGCCGGGAGCAGGGCCGGATAGAGCGTGCTGCTTCCCTGGATGAGGAGATCGGGACCGTCGCTGGCCTTGAGGCGGGTGATCGCCGCAACGGGATCGCCGCTGAGCCGCTGGCTGTTGTTCCAGCCGAGCGCCCGGTCGGACGCCGTCACGACATGCTTGCGCACGGCGTTGAAGGTCGCCCCGATCGGCTGATCACCGTTATGCGGCCAGTAGGCGGCGAAGATCTCGTAAGTCCGCCGCCCGAGCAGCAGTTCGTAGTCTCCGCCGAACAGCCGGCCCATCGGCCCGTCGAGTCCGCCGTCGAAGTACGGGAACGTCCAGCCGCCGTGCCGGAACCCGGTCGGATCCTCCTCCGGCCCACCCGGTGCCTGGATCACGCCGTCGAGCGACTGGAAGAGGGAGCCGGTGATCTTACGCATCGGCGGAGTCTCCCCGGACGGCGGCCTCGATGCGGGCGATGTCGATCTTGCGCATGGTCATCATCGCCTCGAACGCGCGCCGGGCCGCGGCGCGGTCGGGATGGCTGTTGGCGCGCAGGAGCGCCCGCGGCGTGATCTGCCAGGAGAAGCCCCACTGGTCCGTGCACCAGCCGCACTGGCTCTCAGCTCCGCCGTTGCCGATGATGGCGTTCCAGTAGCGGTCGGTCTCCGCCTGGTCATCGGTCAGCACCATGAAGCTGATCGCCTGATTGGCTTTGAAATTGGGACCGCCGTTCAAGCCGACGAACGGACGGCCGAGCACGGTGAAGGCGACGGTGAGTTCTGCGCCCACACGTCCGCCCGGGAAATCCGACGGGGCTGTCATGGGGGCGCCGACATGGCTGTCCGGGAAGGTCGAGGCATAGAATTCCGCGGCCCTGCGGGCTTGGCCGTGGTCGAACCACAGGCAGGTCGTCAGCTTCTCGCTCGTCATCGCCAGCCTCCCGTCACGACGCCTGGCGCGGGCCGGCAAGGCCGAGCCGGTTGCCCGCCGGATCGGCGATGTTGGCCGAGTAGCTGCCGCCGGGGATCGGATCGGGGCCCTGGAGCACCGTGCCGCCCCTGTCGCGGACCGTCGCGAGCGCCGCATCGATGTCGGCCACATGGATGTACCAGTTCCACCGGGCCGGCGCGCCGGTGGCCGCACTCGACATCACGGCGCCCGGACGCAGGTCGCCCCGGCCGATGAAGGCGTATTCGCCCATCCCGCCCATCGGCATGGCCCCGAGCTTCTCCCAGCCGAACAGCGCCCCGTAGAACGCGAAGGCAGCCTCGGGATCAGGGGTCGCGAGCTCGATCCAGACGCCGTGGCCGCGGGTTTGCTCCGTCCCAAGCGGCACCGGCCCGAAGGCCCGGCTCTCGCCGGGTCTCGCCGCATCCATCAGGGCGAAGACCACGTCCTGCGGGTCGCTGACCATGGCGAAGCGGCCGACATGGGGGATATCGACAGGCCCGAACCGGACCCGGCCTCCAAGATCCACCACCCGGGAAGCCGCGGCGTCGACGTCGCGGGTCGCGAGGTAGACCGCCCAGCCGGGAAGGCCGGGCGCCTCCGGCATCGACCGCCGGATCCCGGCCACGGGAATCCCGTCAGCCTCCGCGATCCGGTAGCCGCCGTGCTCGGGCATCGGAGACGGCGCGATGCGCCAGCCGGCGACGGCCTCGTAGAAGGCCTGTGCCGCGTCCTGATCGGTCGCGTTCAGCTCGAACCAGACGGGTTTACCCTCGACACTTGGCATGGGGCGCATTCCTCCGTGACAACGGGCGCGGCGGCCGCGTCGCGGCACCACTTACGGCCCCGCTTGGCCCAGGCTGGCATTCTCGGTTACACAAAGCAACTATGCAGTCAGAAAAAATAACTAATGGGGCCTCGCCGCCGCGGGCGCGTCGATACGACGACGCGTGCGGCACCGCGCTCGCCCTCGAGTTCATCGGCGAGCGCTGGTCGCTGCTGATCATGCGCGAACTGGTTTTCGGCTCCCGCCGCTTCGGCGAGATTCGGGCCAACCTTCCGGGCATCAGCGCCAACGTGCTGACGCAGCGCCTGGAGAGCCTGGAAGATGCAGGCATCGTCCGCCGCATCCGGCTGCCGTCGCCGGCCAACGTGCAGGTCTACGACCTGACGGAATGGGGCCGCGAGGCCGCGCCGCTGATGCGCGACATGGGACGGTGGGCGGCCCGCTCGCCGCGGCATGATCCGAGCCTGTTCATGTCGGCGGCTTCGGCCATGATGTCGCTCCAGACCCTGGTCGATCGAGACCGCGCCGCGGACCTGCCTGTCACGGTCGCGTTCCATTTCCCCGGCGAGGACTTCATCGCGACCGTGGCTGGCGGTGAGATCTGCGTGAGCCGCGGCGTCATGGAGGCTCCCGACCTCGCCTTCACCGGAGATACGCTGGCGATGCGCCGCACGATCTTCGGCAAGGCGCCTCTGGCCAGGGATGGCGCGGGCAAAACGCTCGCCTTCGCGGGCGAGGCCGATCTCGCGCAGTCCTTCGTCGATCTCTTCGCCCTGCCCGCCAAAATCGCCTGAGCCGCGTTCGGGCGGCCGGTTGAACTCTCGGCGCCCTGCCGGGTGGCGGAGCAAGCCGCGTCACGGCAGGCCGATCGACGCCGCTCGACACCGGATCTGCTTCGCCTGCCACGCGGCCTCTGGCGACGGAGAGGATGTTGTCCTTTCCCGCGACGCGCGCTCACCAAATTGGTGCAGAGAAACCACACACTTCCCAGCACAGCCCGCGCTATCGCCGGCTGCCTTGCACGCCGAGGACTGCCGGTCTAGCAGACAGCATTCCATCCGAGTGCCGTTCCGCCATGTGATCTCTGCCCGAACCTGCTTTTCATCCAAGCCTGTTTCGGGAACAGATCCATGTCCGCGTCCATCACGCTCTCGCGCCTGTCCTGGTCGACACCGGACGGCCAGCCGCTCTTCTCCGACCTCGACCTCGCTTTCGACACCGAGCGCGCCGGACTGGTTGGACGCAATGGAGCGGGAAAGTCGACGCTCCTCCGCTTGATCGCCGGCGATCTCCGGCCGAGTGCCGGTTCGGTCGTGCTGCGGGGCCGCCTGGGTGTCATGCGCCAGATCGTCCCTGTGGACGCGTCTGAATGCATCGCCGATCTGTTCGGCGTCCGAGAGCATCTCGCGCTGCTTCGTCGCGCAGAGCGCGGCGAAGCCGACGCGGATGAGCTGGCTCAGGCCGACTGGACGCTGGATGCGCGGCTTGAGGCGGCATGCGCCCGCCTCGGCCTCGCGATGGCACCGGATGCGCCGCTCGCCAGCCTGTCGGGCGGCGAACGCACCCGCGCCGCGCTCGCCGCCCTGATCTTCACGCAGCCGGACTTCCTGTTGCTCGACGAGCCCACGAATGATCTCGATCGAGAGGGCCGGGACGCGGTGGCGGACATGCTCGCTGGGTGGCGCGGCGGCGCCCTCGTGGTCAGCCATGATCGCGCGCTCCTCGAAGGCATGGACTCGATTGTGGAACTCTCGACATCGGGCGTAAGCCGCTACGGGGGTGGCTGGCGTGCATACCGCGCGCAACGGGATCTGAAGCTCGCGGCCGCCGAGCACGACCTAGCCGATGCCGAGAAGAAACGCGCCGCCGCCGCCCGTGCCGCACAGGTCGCTGCCGAGCGCAAAGCCCGGAAGGACAGCGTCGGCGCGCGCGACGCCGCCAGAGGCGGCGGGCCCCGCATTCTGCTCGGCGCGCAGAAGAACCGCAGTGAGGCGACCGGAGGCGCCCAAGCCCGGCTCGCCGAACGCCGATTGGCCGAGGCCAACACTGCCGCCGCGGCCGCGCGCGAAGGAGTCGAGGCGCTGCGGGAGCTTCGCGTGGCACTCGCGCCGACCGGCCTCTCGGCCAACCGGCGGGTGCTCACGGTGGCGCGGGTGACCGCCGGCTACTCACCCGATATGCCCGTCCTTCGCGACATCTCGCTGGAGATCGCCGGGCCTGAGCGCGTGGCTGTCGTCGGACCGAACGGATCGGGCAAGTCGACGCTCCTGCGCCTCCTGATGGGAGCGCTGAGGCCGTCGTCCGGTGCGGTCGCCCTGCATGTTCCTGTCGCCATGCTCGACCAGCGGATCACCCTGCTCGACCCACGCAGGACGATCCTGGACAACTTCCGGCGGCTCAATCCGCGTGACGGCGAGAATGCCTGCCGCACAGCGCTCGCCCGGTTCCAGTTTCGGGCGAATGCCGCACTGCAGCCCGTGCAGTGTTTGAGTGGTGGACAGATCCTGCGCGCTGGCCTCGCCTGTGTGCTGGGCGGTCAGACCCCACCGCCGCTGCTCATCTTGGACGAGCCGACGAACCATCTGGACATGGACTCGGTCGCAGCAGTCGAGGCGGGGCTTGCCGCCTATGACGGTGCCCTTCTGGTCGTCAGTCACGACGAGCCGTTTCTCGAAGCGATCGGAATTGGGCGGCGTTTCGCGCTGGCTGGGACATCCACATGACGTCAGACGCCTGCGTCACAGGTGCCGGCCTTGTCCGCGATCGAACTGCGTGCCGTGTCGCCCGTACGGATGCGTCACGGACGTCCTGATCTGTCCCGATGCGCCTGTCCCGAGCCGCCAGCCGAGATCTCTGACGTATCGACGTCGATGAACCGAACGCGGATCAGATGTCCAGGGTCTTGCGAGCGAAGCTCTCGATGTAGTCGACGAGCTTGTCCGACGCGGCGCCGGCGGCCTCGACGTCCCGTCGCGCGACCGCCTCACAAACATCCGCGTGAAGATTGGCGGTCAACGGTAGATCGGCCGCCTGCTTGTAATGCTGGTACCAGAAGCGTCGTGACAAGCCCGCCATGCTCTCGAGCGAGCGGACAGCGAACTCGTTGCGCGAGGCCGCCGCGATGAGTTCGTTGAATTGCCGGTCCAGGCGCATGAACGCCAGGTCGTCCGATGCCGCGGCCGCCTCGCGCATGTCCTGCGCGAGGCCCGCGAAGACCTCGCGCTCCTCCTTCGTGGACCGCTCCGCGGCGAGGCGCGCGATCAAGCGCTCCAAGACGCGTCGGGTCTCCAGAAGGCGCAACTGCGTGCGCACGTTGATGTCTGACACGAGGATGCCACGCCTCGGCATGACCGAGACGAGACCGTCGCGGGCGAGGCGCTGAAGGGCTTCCCGAATGGGGGTGCGTCCGATCCCGAGACGCTGAACCAAGTTCTGCTCGCCGAGCACCATGCCGGGCGGGAGAACGAGAGTCGTGATCATCTCCTCCAACTGCTGGTAGGCTCTGTCGGTGAGCGTCAGGTCGGGCAGGTCATCGTCGCCCGTCACGCCATCGAGCGCCCCCTTCACGGCTTTTCTGGCCCTCTTCCCCCCACGCTCGGCGGCACGGACGGACATCGTCTTCCCCGTCACGAAGCTCATGGACGATACCTCTTGCCCTGCCCTGCCCTGCCTAATCCGCTCACCGCGCAACCGTAAGGTTGCATGATGCCGCGCGCTTCTCTGCGCAAGGGGCATATCTCTGATATATCTTGCGGAGATCAGAAATATCCTGCAAGAACACCCCGCGCATACTGAACGTGCAGGGAGGTCAGAAATGGCAGGGCAAATCGCGATCCCCGCCGGCGATGTGCTGCCGGAACGGGTCACCACCGAGGCCCCCACCCGTGTCGCGGCCGGGTCGAACGCAGCGATCGCGGCCCGGCTTGAGCGGCTGCCGATGACCCGGTTCCAGCGCAATATCTTTCTCATCATCGCGACGGCGTGGTTCTTCGACTCGATCGACCTCGGCTCGCTCACCTTCCTGCTCGGCTCCATCAAGACCGAGTTCGGGCTCTCGACGGCACAGGCCGGGCTCCTGTCGAGCATGAGCTTCATCGGCATGTTCGCCGGCGCTGCGATCTCCGGGATGCTGGCCGACCGCTTCGGCCGGAAGCTCGTCTTTCAGATCAGCATGGTGTTCTGGGGACTGGGCAGCGCGTGGTGTGCCTACGCGCCCGACGCGACCATGCTCGGCTACGCGCGCCTGCTTCTCGGCTTCGGCATGGGCATGGAGTTCCCTGTCGCCCTGGCGATCGTCTCGGAATTCCTGCCGACAGCCAAGCGTGGCCGCTACCTCGCCATCATGGAGGGCTTCTGGCCGCTCGGCTTCATCGCGGCGGGCTGCCTCAGCTACGTCCTGTTGAGCTACTTCGACTGGCGAGCGGTGTTCCTGGCCCAGGCGCTGCCGGCGCTGTTCCTGTTCGTGATCCGCTTCCTGGTGCCGGAATCGCCGCGCTGGCTCGCGGATCGCGGCCGGTACGATGAGGCTGACCGCGTGATGGCGAGCATCGAGACGAAGGTAACGGCGCGCCTCGACGGTCGGACGCTGCCCGAACCGGAGGTCCTGCCCGAGCAGGCCCAGGGCGAGCGGCGCTTCTCGTTCCTCGAACTCTGGAGCGCGGGCTACGCCAGCCGCACGGTCATGATCTGGCTGACGTGGTTCTTCGCGCTCCTCGGCTTCTACGGGCTCACCACCTGGCTCGGAGCCCTGCTGCAGGATGCCGGCTACAGCGTCGCCAAGTCGGTGACCTACACGATCCTGATCTCGCTCGCGGGTGTGCCGGGCTTCATCGCCTCGGCCATCCTGGTCGAGCGCTGGGGCCGCAAGCCGACCGCCGTGCTGATGCTGCTGGGCAGCGCGGTGGCGGCGTACCTCTACGGCCACTCGCCGTCGTTCGCGTGGCTGATCGCGTATGGGCTGATGATGCAGTTCTTCCTGTTCGGCATGTGGTCGGTGCTCTACGCCTACACCCCCGAACTCTACCCGACCCGCGCACGCGCCACCGGGGCTGGCTGCGCCTCCGCGGTCGGCCGCGTCGGCTCGCTGATCGGCCCCTACGTGATCGGGCTCATCCTGCCGACGCTCGGCCATGGCGGCGTGTTCGCCCTGGGGGCCGGGTCGTTCGTCATCGCCGCGGCAAGCGTCGGCATCCTCGGCATCGAGACCAAGGGCAAGTCGCTCGAAGCGATCTCGCACTGATCGCACCGGCGGGGATGCGGGCCCTACGCGTCCCCGCCGGCCTCGACGATCGGATCGAAATGTTGACAGCTGATATATCAGCGGTATTCTGCGGTCACGGAACCGAGGGACGCGCTGTGTGCCGGAGAGTTCGCGACGCGGATGACGGTCAGCGTCGCTCCGCCTGCCGGGGATGCAGCAGATGTCCGGTCCGGCAGTCCCCGGTCCCGGTATGTCCCGCAAGCCATCGCGCCGTCGCGCCGCGGACCACGGACTGCCGCCGGCCCACGCGCCGGTCGGACACGATCGCGGCACGAGCCTCCGACTGAACCTGGTCGCCGAAGCGATCACGACCGCCGTCCCGAGAGCCACCGAACAGAGGAGACACCCAATGGAACTCGCAGTCACCAAGATGGGCGAGCGGCAGAGAAACTACAGGGCCAACTATCGGCAACGGGTCGCGGGCTGGTACAACGGCTTCCTGCACATCGCCATCATCTACACGATCGGCCTGACGGCGCTGTACATCTACATCTCGAACATCAAGGCGCCGACCTGGGCCGAACTCGTCACGGTGCCGATCGTATTCCTCTTCTGCAACTTCTTCGAGTGGTGGCTGCACCGCTACGTCATGCATCGCCCGCAGAGCAACCCGATCGGTCGCGCCGTCTACAACCGGCACACGCTCCAGCACCACCAGTTCTTCACCGATCACGAGATGCGCTTCGCCGACCATCGCGATTACCGGGTGACGTTTTTCCCGCCCTACGCGCTGGCGACCTTCACGCTGATGTCGATCCCGGGCGCCATCGTGCTCGGCAACGTGTTCACGCCGAACGTCGGCTGGCTGTTCATCACCACGACGACCAGCATCTACATGATCTACGAGTTCATGCACTTCTGCTGCCACGTCGAGGACAACTGGTTCGTCCGGAACATGCCGTTCATCAACACGAATCGTCGGCATCACACCGCCCATCACGACCAGTCGATCATGATGGAGCGGAACATGAACCTGACCTTCCCGATCATGGACTGGCTGTTCGGCACCTCGGATCTCAACCGCGGTCTGCTCGGCACGCTCTTCAACGGCTACGACACCCGTCACGTGAGGACCGACATGCGCAAGACGTCGCGCACGCCCGGAGCCGCCGAGCCCGGCGCTATGCAGCCGGCCGAGTGAGCCCACGCCTGAGCCCACGCCACGCGCCCCATGCGGCGCCGGCGCGGCGCCGCTCCAACAACCGGGAGGTCTCCCATGACCATGATCGAACCGAACGTCGCCGCCCTCGCGTGGTTCACGCTCTTCGCCGGCGTCGCCAGTGTCGGCTTCTACGTCCTCACGGGCATGTTCCCGCTCGAAACGCGCCCCGATCTGAAGGGCCGTCCGCTCGGCCTGCTGCTGCTGGCGGCCAACGTCGCGCTGCTGCTGGCACTGATCGGCGGTGGCTTGGCCTACGGTGCCGCCAACCTGCGCTGGACGAGCCTCGTCATCGTGGGCGGTCTGGCCGTCCTCTTCGCCCCGGGCCTGTTCAACGTCTGGCCCCAGCGCTGGCGTGATGGCTTGGCGGGGCTCGCCATCGTTCTCGCCGGGCTCGGCGGCGCGCTCGGCCTGCTGCAGCAGGTCGGCTCCGTCTTCACCCTGTAAGAACAACACCGATCCGGGAGAAATGCGATGCCGTTTCCCATCAAGTTCGGCTTGTCCGTCGCGGTCGCCTTGGCCGCGCTCGCAGGGTGGTTCTACATGGGCTACCTCGGCCAGGTCGGCCCACGCTGGGCTGTGGCTTTCCTCGGCCCCTTCATGGTGGTCAGCCTCTGGATCTTCCCCGAGGTGATGCGCAGCCGCTCCGACGGCCGTACCCCGCGCCACCAGTTGAAGGAGGCACGGTCGTGAACAAGGTCTATGCCGGGGATCGAACGATCGACGGAATCGTCGTCACAGTCGATGGCAGGCCGCTCGCGGAGAAAACGGACACGAAGTGCTATTCCCGCAACGGCTTCGAGTGGAGCTACGAGGGTCCCGAGCCCTCGCAGCTCGCCTACGCGATCCTGGTCGACCACCTCGGTGACACGGCCCAGGCGGAACGCCTTCAACCGCACTTCATGCGCAGCGTCGTGGCCAACTTCCAGAACGAGTGGGAGATGACGACGGCCGACATCGACCGCGTGCTGCAGCGCCTCCGCTAGGCGGGCGACCCAGCGAGCCCGGACCGAGATCGGCGGCAGGGTTCGGCCGCCCCGACCAACATACGAGTCTGGAGGGGCGGACATGTGGGACAACGCCGCGGCTTCCGGGGCTCAAGATCCCGCAGAAGCGCTGCCCCGACCGCGTCGAGGAAGGGGCGCCCGCAGGTGCCCTGTCCGCGCTTGCCGGTAGCGGCTCTCAATAGCCGTAGTCGGGATCGTAGTAGCCGTAGGCCGGAGCGGGGGCGTAGTAGCGGGGCGCCTGCGAGGCGGCGATCGCACCTCCGATGATGCCGAGGGCGGCACCGGCTGCGAGGGCGCCGCCCACGCCTGGGCCACGACGATAGCCGTAGTGACGATATCCGCCGCGGTAACCGTAGCCCCCGTGATACCCATACCCGCCACGATAGCCGGGACGGGCCTCGGCGCAGGGGGCGATGAGAACAGAGCCTGCGAAAGCGGCTGCCAGCGCCGTGAGAGCCAACGTCTTCATGGTTTCTCCTATACGGGTCGCCGGCCCCTGATCGTCCAGCCACGCTGAACCGGTCGTGAATTATGCATCCGGCTCTATCTCTGATTGCGTGCCCGCTGGGCGGATGCGAGGCCGCGGCCGAGCATCGACCGCTCGATCGCCGCCCTCGGTTCGTTGCGCCTCGAACACCCGTCGCTGACGAATGGAGGAACGTCGCGCCCCGAGACGAGCCTTCGCGGATAGAACCGCGTGTCCTCCAGCATCCTGGTCGCGGAAGGCCGCTCTCTCAGCCCGTCGCTTCACGGTCGAGCGGCCTCCATCGCCGGCCCTGACATCAAGCGCTGTCCGCTGTTAGGACGGTGGGTCATATCGTGAGGGTCGAGCGCAGATCGAAATCTCGCCTGAGGAGGCATCCGATCCCCTGGCGGGTCGCGCGATCTCTGGTCTCGGTCATACGAGCGAGAAGTCGCCGTCTACACCGAGAACCTGTCCTGTCATTTAATCGGCTTCGGCCGATGCGAGACGGCCGCACCGAGGCTGCCTGCAGAGCGCGCATCCGCGACATGCTTCGGCCGCTAGCGGCAGGGCTCCGTCGCTGAGCGATGCGGGCCGGTTGCTTCCCGTCGACAGATCGCAGCGGGAGCAACCGGGCTTGGCCGCCGAAGCCGGGATGACCCGCTATCAGTAATCCCAGGCCATCGGCACCCACCGAAAGGCGTCACCCGCGCGGGCCACCCGGCCAAGCGAGGGAAATGGGAGGTGCGTTGCCACCAGCAGCTCGCCTGTCGCCGCGAGCTCCCGCAGCAGCTGAAGCCGGACGCGTTCCGCCTCCTCGGGATCATGCTCGAAACCGTTATGCCAATCGGGATGCTCGAACCCGACCGTGAAGACGGCGTCGCCAGCGAAAGTCAGGCGCTCGTTCGCGGAGGCGATGCGGACGACGCTGTGGCCGGGCGTATGGCCGCCGGTCCGATGGGCGACCACCCCGGGCGCCACCTCGTTCATGTCGTCGAACGGCCGGAGTTGATCACGGTATTCCGTCACAAACCGCTTGGCGGTGCTCCGGAGCGCATCCGGGAACCCAGGCGGCATGACGGCGTGCGTGAAGTCGGGGGCCGCCCAGAAGTCCACCTCGGCAGCGGCGACATGGATGCGCAGGTCCGACCTCAGCCGCTCTTTCACGCCCTCGACGAGCAGACCGCCGATGTGATCCATGTGCAAGTGGGTCAGCACGATGTCGGTCACGGCACCGAGGCTGATACCGGCCGCCTCCAAGCGCTTGGTGAGCTGGCCAGCCCGAGGCAGGTTGAGATCCGGGTCCAGCCCGAGCCCGGCATCGATGAGGATCGTTTGTTCACCGCTGCAGACCACGACCGCGTTGAGCGACCAATCGAAGGCGTCTGACGGAAGAAACATGTCGCTCAGCCAAGCCGACCGATCCGTCGGATCGGCATTGTGGGCCAGCATCTTGGTGGGAAGCGCAAGTACGCCGTCGCTGATCACCATCACATCGATCGCGCCGATCCGAAGTGCGTAGCGGGACGGAACCAACTCGTCGGCCGCCGCGCGCTCGCCGACCGTCGATTGAGGTCCGAAGACCTTATTCTGATCACCACTTCTGCTCGCCATGCTGAGCCTCCAATGAGACGCGTGCGCATCCGCCGATCCCGGCAGATGCGAGCGTCGTGGATCATGACGAGGATAAGGAGCGCGCTGTGACACGGATCACGAGGCACTCTTCGTGGAAGCAAGGACGCTTCAAATCGCTGACGGCGCGCGGCCTCCGTTGACAGAATGGCTCATTGAATAAGAACCGGCACTGTCTATGGGCGCAGTAATTGCGACCGGGTATCCGTCCTCTCCACCGTGCCGGCAGACGTTCAGTGTTCCGGCGATCCGACGGTGTCGGCGGCATAGGCCTCCCGCGATCCGAGTGGCTTCGGCTGCCCTGTCGTGCTGTCGCGCGCCGTCTGCCGCTCGATCTCGGCGTTCAACTCGGCCCCGAGAAGCACGATGACGACCGAGAGCCAGATCCACGTCATGAACCCGACGGCCGCGCCGAGCGAGCCGTAGACCCGATTGTAGCTGTCGAAGCTGGCCACGTACCAGGAAAACGAGACCGACGCACAAACCCAAGAGACGGCTGCCGCGACGCCGCCCCAGCTCACCCAGCGCCACTTGGCTTCGCGCCGGCTGGGGCCGTACCGATAGGTCACGGCCAGGCTGAGGCTGACGAGGATGAGCAGCCCCGGCCAGCGCACGAGGCGCAGCGTGACATCCGTCAGCATGCCGAGGCCGAGCTGATTGAGGACGATCGGCAAGACGACGACCAGGCTGGTGGCCGTGAGGGCGAACACGATGCCGCTGAGCGTGAACAGGAGCGTGGTGGCGTAGAAGCGCACCAGCGAGCGCTTCTCGCGCTCTCTGTAGATCACATTCAGTGCGTCGAAGAGGGCGCTCACGCCCGAGTTCGCGCTCCAGAACGCGATCAGGAGGCTCAAGAGCGAGGCTGTGCTGAGCGCCCCGGTGCTCTGCTGAGCGATGCGTAAGAGCTGGTTGGACAGGAGATCGAGGACGCCGTTCGGAAGCACGCCCGCCAGCAGGGTCACGTGCTGGCTGATGGCGTGCGGGTCGGAAAACAGGCTATAGACCGACACGATGGTCGCCAGGGCCGGGAAGGTCGACAGCAGAGCGAAGAAGGCGACGCCCCCGGCCGTGGCGAGCACGCGGTCCCGCGGGACAGCGTACAGAACCCTCCAGAAGACATCCTTCCATCCCAAGGCTGGGATCTCAGCGGGATTGTCGGCGTTGCGCCCGCGGCCGGGCTCGCGCGCACGGATCAGAGCGAGGTTGAGGCTCTTCGAGTCAGGCCGACGCGTGCCGACGGAGCGCCAATCCTGACCTTGCGCCTCGTCCTCGGTCCTGTTCGAGCTCACGAGAGTTCCCGCACCGGTTCGCCTGCGCGCACTATGCCCGGTCCCGGCGCGGTGCCAACAGGGGTGGCTCTTCCGCGACCTTGCGGGCGTCCTTCCATTGCGCGTCGATTGTCGTCGTTCAGCCCTACCCGGCAGGTCGTCCAAGGCCATGGACCGGGAGGAGATCTGCGTCGGTTTCGGCATTCTGGGTCGGCGGCTATCGGCTGCAGCGGAGGGCTGCGAAGCCACCGTTCAGAATGTCCAGACGCATGCAAGATGCAGCGTCCATTGATGCGGCGCTATCGTCTTTGCCTGTATGTCAACTGTCATCTCAATACAATTATCTAATCGTTCCATAGCAATGCTTTTTCTATAGTTTATTGTAGTCTATTTATGGATTTCAAGTGTCAAATTGTAATAGAAGACGTCAGAGCGCCAACTCTGTCTCCCAGAAATCATCATCGGCGCGCGCTCAG
Organism: uncultured Methylobacterium sp.; assembly: GCA_963990595.1. Taxonomy (GTDB): domain Bacteria; phylum Pseudomonadota; class Alphaproteobacteria; order Rhizobiales; family Beijerinckiaceae; genus Methylobacterium. Next base: position 296 of record CAXDNE010000076.1, on the reverse strand, counting down.
ACGTTGAGCCAACCATCCGGAGCATGTTATACTTTAAAGCTAGCAACTTGCCTGCTGGAGACTGGCCATGACATCCAATCTCACGAGAATTGTCACGTGGGGCGCCATCGTGGCAGGTGTCACGACTGGCGCGGTGACACCTACCTGTGCGGCTCCGCTGCCCGCCTCCTCGGCCGAGCAGATTGCCGGCGGGAAGCTCACGGAACAGGTTTACTGGTACGGGTGGGGGCCGGGATGGGGGGCGGCCGTGGCGACGGGCGCGAGCGTCGGGGGTGCGCTGGGCCTGGCCGCGGCCC
>CAXDNE010000075.1:0-26500 GCA_963990595.1 uncultured Methylobacterium sp. | reverse complement strand
CGGAGGCGGCCGCGCCGTCGCTCCTCGTCGTCGGTGCACTCGCCGACGTGGTTGCGGACCCGTCCGCCCGGCTCTTCGCCGCGATGGGGAGCGGCGACGTCCGCTTCCTGCCCGGCCGCCGGGCCGGCGCGATGCCGGCGGTCGGGCGCGGCACCCGCTACCTGCTCGCGCAACCCTTCTTGGCCGAGACAGCCCGCGCCCTTGAGGAGTGCGGTGCCCGCCGGTTGCCCGCGCCGTTCCCGCTGGGCGCCGAAGGTACGACCGGCTGGCTGCGGGCCGCCGCCGAGGCGTTCGGTGTTTCCGAAGCCACGTTCGCGCAGGCAACAGCCCCTGGCCGGGCCCGCGCCGAGACAGCCCTCGCGCCCCACCGCGAGAAGCTCGGCGGCAAGCGCGTGTTCTTCTTCCCCGACTCGCAGCTGGAAGTGCCGCTCGCCCGCTTCCTCGCCCAGGAACTCGGCGCGGAGCTTGTGGAGGTCGGGACGCCCTACCTCCACCGGGCGCATCTCGCCGCCGAGATCGAGCGGCTCCCGGCGGGGACGCGCGTGACCGAGGGCCAGAGCCTCGACGACCAGATGGACCGCTGTCGGGCGGCCCGGCCGGACCTGACGGTCTGCGGCCTCGGCCTCGCCAACCCGCTGGAGGCGGAGGGGCTGCCGACCAAGTGGTCGATCGAGCTGCTGTTCACGCCCGTGCAGGGCTACGAACAGGCCGGCGACCTCGCCGAGCTGTTCGTGCGCCCGCTCCGGCGCCGCGCCCTGCTGGAGGTGTAGCGCCATGCAGCTCACCCTCTGGACCTACGAGGGGCCTCCCCATATCGGCGCGATGCGCGTCGCCACGGCGATGTCCGGGCTGCACTACGTGCTGCACGCGCCGCAGGGCGACACCTACGCCGACCTGCTGTTCACGATGATCGAGCGGCGGGACGCCCGCCCGCCGGTGACCTACACGACCTTCCGGGCCCAGGATCTCGGCCGCGACACCGCCGAACTCTTCAAGGGGGCCGTCTCGGCAGCCTACGCGCGGTTCCAGCCTCAGGCGATGATTGTCGGCGCCTCCTGTACCGCCGAGTTGATCCAAGACGATCCCGGCGGCCTCGCCAAGGCCCTCGACCTGCCGATCACGGTGGTCCCCCTGGAGTTGCCCGCCTACCAGAAGAAGGAGAACTGGGGGGCGTCGGAGACTTTCTACCGGCTGGTCCGCGCGCTCGCCGGCCCACAGGCGTCCCGTCCGGCGCGGGAGCCCGGGCAGCGCCCGCTCTGCAACATCCTGGGACCGACGGCGCTCGGCTTTCGCCACCGGGACGACCTGATCGAGATCCGCCGGCTGCTCGATTCACTCGGCATCGCCGTGAACGTCGTCGCGCCGCTGGGGGCCACGCCCGCTGATCTCGGCCGGCTCCGGGACGCCGATTTCAACGTCGTGCTCTATCCCGAAACCGCCCGGTCGGCCGCGGAGTACCTGAAGCGGAGTTTCGGGCAGCCCTTCACGCAGACCGTTCCGATCGGCGTCGGCGGCACCCGTCGGTTCGTCGAGGAGGCGGCGGCCCTCGCCGGGATCGATCCGGCCTCCGTGCTCGACGGCCCGGGCTCGCGCCTGCCCTGGTACTCCCGGTCGGTCGACTCGACCTACCTGACGGCCAAGCGCGTCTTCGTGTTCGGCGACGCGACTCACGCCATCGGCATCGCACGGGTGGCGGCTCGGGAACTCGGCCTCGCCGTGGTCGGCCTCGGCACCTACAGCCGCGAATTCGCCCGTGAGGTCCGCGCCGAGGCGGCCGAGCACGGGATCGAGGCGCTGATCGCCGACGATTACCTCGACGTCGAGGCGGCGATCCGCGCGGCCGCACCGGAACTCGTCCTCGGCACCCAGATGGAGCGCCACGTCGCCAAGCGGCTCGGCATCCCCTGCGCGGTGATCTCCGCGCCGGTCCACGTCCAGGACTTCCCGGCCCGATACGCCCCGCAGATGGGTTTCGAGGGTGCCAACGTCCTGTTCGACACCCTGGTCCATCCGCTGATGATGGGCCTCGAAGAGCACCTCCTCGGCATGTTCCGGGAGGATCCTGAATTCCACGACGGCGTCGGCCCCTCGCATCTCGGCGGCAAGTCCTTCGAGACCCCGGCGGATGGGGCGTTCGAGGCCGCGGAACGGGCGCCGGCTGACACCCCTCCGACGCCGGCGCCCGTTCCGATTCTCTTGGACCGGTCAGCAGCGTGGTCGCCCGAGGCCGAGAAGGAGCTGAAGAAGATCCCGTTCTTCGTGCGGAGCAAGGCGCGCACCAACACCGAGACCTTCGCCCGGGAGCGGCACCTGCCGCTCATCACCGTCGAGACCCTCTACGATGCCAAAGCGCATTACGGCCGCTAGGCCGCCGATCCGCGTCGTCATCGTCACGCTCGACAATCATCTGGCGAGCGCGGTGGAGCGAGCGCGCCTGCGCCTCCGGTCCGAGATGCCCGGGCTGGTGCTGAGCTTCCACGCGGCGGCCGAGTGGGAGACCGATCCGGCGACCCTGGAGGCCTGCCGGGCCGACATCGCGAGCGCCGACATCGTGCTCTCGGCCATGCTGTTCATGGACGAGCATGTCCGGGCGATCCTGCCGGCGCTCGCGATCCGGCGCGAGGCCTGCGACGCGATGATCGGCTGCCTCTCGGCGGGCGAGGTGGTGAAGACGACGAAGCTCGGCCGCTTCGACATGAGCGGCACCAAGCGCAGCGCCCTCGACTTCCTCAAAAAACTGCGCGGCAAGCCCGGCCAACAGGGCAATGCCGGCCGGCAGATGGCCCTGGTGCGCAAGCTGCCGAAAGTCCTGCGCTTCATCCCGGGCTCGGCCCAGGACGTGCGCGCCTATTTTCTGACCCTGCAATACTGGCTCGCGGGCTCCGACGAGAACGTCGCCGCCCTGGTGCGCTTCCTCGTGCACCGCTACGCGGCCGGCGAGCGTGCGGCCTGGCGCGAGGGACCGGCGGCGCCCGCGCCCCTCGATTACCCTGAGACCGGCCTCTACCACCCGCGCCTGCCCGGCCGGATCGGCGCCGACCCGTCGCGCCTCCCGCGACACTCCGACGCCAAGGGCCGCGTCGGCCTCCTGGTGATGCGCAGCTACGTGCTCGCCGGCAACACCGCCCATTACGACGGCGTCATCGCGGCCTTGGAGGCGCAGGGCCTCGACGTGGTGCCGGCCTTCGCCAGCGGCCTCGACAACCGCCCGGCGGTGGACGCCTTCTTCATGCGCGACGGGCGCGCCGCGATCGACGCCCTCGTGTCGCTGACGGGCTTCTCGTTGGTCGGCGGCCCCGCCTACAACGACGCCGCCGCCGCCGAGGCGATGCTGGCCCGGCTCGACGTGCCCTACCTCGCCGCCCAGGCGCTGGAGTTCCAGACGATCGAGCAGTGGGAGGCGGGCGAGCGCGGCCTCTCGCCGGTCGAGGCCACCATGATGGTCGCGATCCCCGAACTCGACGGCGCCACCGCCCCGATGGTGTTCGGCGGCCGCTCAGCGAATTCGGGCACCGACAACGCGCGGGACATGCGGGTGCATCCCGAGCGGGCCGCGCGCCTCGCCGAGCGGGTCGCGCGGCTGGTCTCCCTGCGCCGGACCCCGAAGGCCGAGCGGCGGCTCGCCGTGGTGCTGTTCAACTTCCCGCCCAATGCCGGTGCCACCGGCACGGCGGCGTTCCTGTCGGTCTACGCCTCGCTCCTCAACACCCTGGAGGGCCTGGCGGCGGATGGCTACACGGTGGCGATCCCGGAGAGCGTCGATGCCCTCCGCGCGGCGATCCTGGAGGGCAGCGCCCAGCGCTACGGGACCCAGGCCAACGTCCACGCCCGCGTCCCGGCCGAGGATCATCTGCGCCGCGAGCCCTACCTCGCCGAGATCGAGGCGCAGTGGGGCCCGGTGCCGGGCCGGCACCAGACCAACGGCGCCGACATCTTCGTGTTGGGCGCGCAGTTCGGGAACGTCTTCGTCGGGGTCCAGCCGGCCTTCGGCTACGAGGGCGACCCCATGCGGCTGCTGTTCGAGCGCGGCTTCGCGCCGACCCACGCGTTCAGCGCTTTCTACCGCTACCTGCGCGAGGATTTCGGCGCCGACGCCGTGCTGCATTTCGGCACCCACGGGGCGCTCGAATTCATGCCCGGCAAGCAGACCGGCCTGTCCGAAGCCTGCTGGCCGGAGCGGCTGATCGGGGCGCTGCCGAACATCTACCTCTACGCGGCCAACAACCCGTCCGAGGGGACGCTCGCCAAGCGCCGCTCGGCCGCGACGCTGGTGAGCTACCTGACCCCGAGCCTCGCGGCGGCCGGACTCTATCGCGGGCTGATCGAACTGAAGAGCTCGATCGAGCGCTGGCGCGGCCTCGGCCCGGAGGCGGGAGGCGAGCGCGAGACGCTGGCGCGCCTGATCCAGGACCAGGGCGCGGCGGTCGATCTCGTAACCGCCGAGCCGGCCTGGGCCGGCAATCTGGATGCGCGGGTCTCCGGTCTCTGGGCCGCGCTGCAGGAGCTGGAGCAGACCCTGATCCCGCACGGGCTTCACGTGGTCGGGCAGGGGACGCCGGAAGAGGAGCGCGTCGACCTGCTGGTGGCGCTCGCGGAATCCGCGCATGGCCTGACTCTCGAGCGGGCCGGGATCGAGGCCCTCGTGGCGGGGCAGGGCGTCGAGGCCGCGCTGAAGGCCTCCGGCCTGGCCGCCGACGAGACCGCCCGCGCCGTCCTCAAGGATCTCGCCGAGACCGACCGGCTGCTCGCCCGGGACCACGAGGTGCCGGCGCTGCTGCGGGCCCTCGACGGCCGCTTCGTGCCGCCGGTGGCGGGCGGCGACCTTCTGCGCAACCCGGCCGTGCTGCCGACCGGTCGCAACCTCCACGGCTTCGACCCCTACCGCCTGCCCTCGGCCTTCGCGGTGGCGGACGGCGCCCGGCAGGTCGCCCGGATCCTCGAACGCTTCGCCACGGACGGAAAACCCTGCCCGGAGAGCGTCGCCCTGGTCCTGTGGGGGACCGACAACCTCAAGAGCGAGGGCGGCCCGATCGCCCAGGCCCTGGCGCTGATCGGCGCTGCCCCCCGCTTCGACGGCTATGGCCGGCTCAGCGGCGCCGAGCTGATCCCGCTGGAGACCCTCGGCCGCCCGCGCATCGACGCGGTGGTCACCCTGTCGGGCATCTTTCGCGATCTTCTACCGTTGCAGACGAAGCTTCTAGCCGAGGCGTCCTTCCTGGCTGCCACCGCCGACGAGCCCCTCGAGAAGAACTTCGTCCGCAAACACGCTTTGGCGATCCAGGCCGCGCAGGGCTGCGACCTGGAGACGGCGGCGCTCCGGGTCTTCTCCAACGCCGAGGGCGCCTACGGGGCCAACGTCAATCACCTCGTCGATTCGGGAAACTGGGACGACGACGCGGAACTCTGCGAGACCTTCGCGCGCCGCAAGAGCTTTGCCTACGGCCGCACCGGCCGCCCGGCGCCGCAGCGCGCCCTGATGCAGGCGGTGCTCGCCTCCGTCGACATGGCCTACCAGAACCTCGATTCGGTCGAGGTCGGCGTCACCTCCGTCGACCACTACTTCGACGGCCTCGGCGGCATGGGCCGGGCGGTCGCCCGCGCCAAGGGCGAGCCGGTGCCGATCTACATCAGCGACCAGACCCGCGGGGAGGGGCGCGTCCGCTCCCTGGAGGAGCAGGTGGCCCTGGAGACGCGCACCCGGATGCTCAACCCGAAATGGTACGAGGGCCTGCTCGGCCACGGCTACGAGGGCGTGCGCCAGATCGAGACCCACCTGACCAACACGGTCGGCTGGTCGGCCACCGCCAACGCGGTCCAGCCCTGGATCTACGAGCGGATCACCGAGACCTACGTCCTCGACAAGGCCATGCGCGAGCGCATGGCCGCCCTCAACCCCACCGCCTCCGCCAAGGTCGCCCAAAGGCTGATCGAGGCGCACCGCCGCGGCTTCTGGACTCCCGACGCAGAGATGCGCGACGCCCTCGACCGGGCCGAGGAGGAGCTGGAGGACCGCCTGGAAGGCGTCACCGCAGGAGTGGCCGCATGAACATCGCGATCCGCAATCCGGTCGTCGCCCGGAAGGAGGAGGGGAGCGTCCAAGTCGCCCTCGATCCGGACATCCGCATCGAGACCGCCAAGGTCTTCGCGGTCTACGGCAAGGGCGGGATCGGCAAGTCGACCACCTCGTCGAACCTGTCGGTGGCCTTCTCGAAGCTCGGCAAACGGGTGCTGCAGATCGGCTGCGACCCGAAGCACGACTCGACCTTCACGCTGACCAAGCGCCTCGCCCCCACGGTAATCGACGCCCTGGAGGCGGTGAACTTCCACTCGGAGGAGCTGCGCGTCGAGGATTTCGTGGTCGAGGGCTACAACGGCGTGATGTGCGTCGAGGCCGGCGGTCCCCCCGCCGGCACCGGCTGCGGCGGCTACGTGGTCGGCCAGACCGTGAAGCTCCTCAAGGAGCACCACCTCCTCGAAGATACCGACGTCGTCGTGTTCGACGTGCTGGGCGACGTGGTCTGCGGCGGCTTCGCCTCGCCGCTCCAGCACGCCGACCGGGCGCTGATCGTCACCGCCAACGACTTCGACTCGATCTTCGCCATGAACCGGATCGTCGCGGCGATCCACGCCAAGTCGAAGAATTACGGCGTGCGGCTCGGCGGCGTCATCGCCAACCGCTCGGCCAAGACCGACGAGATCGACCGGTTCAACGACGCGGTCGGGCTCAAGCGCCTCGCCCACTTCCCCGACCTCGACGTGGTCCGCCGCTCGCGGCTCAAGAAGTCGACCCTGTTCGAGATGGACTCCTCGCCGGAGCTCGACGCCGTGACCGCCGAATACATGCGCCTCGCCGAGACCCTCTGGGCCGGCGCCGAGCCCTGCGAGGCGCAGCCCATGAAGGACCGCGACCTGTTCGAGTTCCTCGGTTTCGATTGAGTCTGGAGTTCGACCGATGGCCAGCGCCAGTTACGACGCCCGCCGGGGCGAGTTGACCACCTACTTCGACCGCACCGCGGTCGAGGCGTGGTCGCGCCTGACCTCGGACGCGCCCGTGAGCCGGATCCGCGCCACGGTCCGGGCCGGCCGCGACGCCATGCGGGCGACCCTGCTCTCCTGGCTGCCGGCCGACATGACCGGCCTGCGCCTGCTCGATGCCGGCTGCGGCACCGGGGCACTCAGCGTCGAGGCCGCGCGCCGCGGCGCCGAGGTGGTCGCCATCGACGTCTCGCCGACGCTGATCGGGCTCGCCCGGGAGCGGCTGCCGGCGATCCCGGGCTCCGGCCGCATCGAGTTCCGGGTGGGCGACATGCTCAATCCGGCGCTCGGGCGATTCGACCACGTCGTGGCGATGGATTCGCTGATCCACTATCGCGCCGCCGACATCGCCCGGGCGCTGGCGGCCTTGGGCGCGCGCACGGACGGATCGGTGCTGTTCACCGTGGCGCCGCGCACGGCGTTGCTGACCGTGATGCACGCGGCCGGGAAGCTGTTTCCCCGCGGCGATCGCTCGCCGGCCATCGTGCCGGTGACCGAGGGCGGGCTGCGGCGGCGGATTTCTTCCCAGCGCGCGCTCGACGGCTTTGCCTGGGCGCAGAGCCACCGGATCAACAGCGGGTTCTACCTGTCGAACGCCATCGCGCTGACGCGCACCCAACGTGCCTCCCAACCTCACCCTCATCCTGAGGTGCCGGAGCGCAGCGGAGGCCTCGAAGGAGGGCTCCAGCCAGCCGCGCGATCCCTGGAGGGCTCCTTCGAGGCTGCTGCGCAGCACCTCAGGATGAGGGGGATGGATGGGACGGAAGGATCCGTCTCGTGAAGTCCGGCCGCGCCCTCACCGCCGCCCTGATGCGCCTCGGCCCGGCGGTGCTGCCCTTCGCGGATGCCGCCACGGTCGAGCTGCCGCTCGGGCGGCTCCTGCGCCTTGCCCTGTTCCAGGTCACCGTCGGCATGGCGGCGGTGCTGCTGATCGGCACCTTGAACCGGGTCATGATCGTCGAGCTCGGCGTCCCGGCCTGGATCGTCGCGGTGATGCTGGCGCTGCCGCTGGTCTTCGCCCCGTTACGGGCGCTCGTCGGCTTCCGCTCGGACACGCATCGCTCGGTGCTGGGCTGGCGGCGGGTGCCCTACATCTGGTTCGGCACGCTGCTCCAGTTCGGCGGCCTGGCGATCATGCCCTTCGCCCTGCTGATCCTGTCGGGCGACACCACCGGCCCGCTCTGGGTCGGCGATCTCGCGGCCGCGCTCGCCTTCCTGCTGGTCGGCGCAGGGCTCCACACCACCCAGACCGTGGGGCTCGCGCTCGCCACCGACCTCGCGCCCGCCCATGCCCGGCCGAAGGTCGTCGCCCTGCTCTGCGCCGCGCTCCTGTTCGGCATGATGGCGAGCGCGGTGCTGTTCGGGCTGTTCCTCGCCCATTTCTCGCCCGTGCGGCTGATCCAGGTGATCCAGGGCGCGGCGCTGGTCACCATCATCCTCAACGGCTTCGCCCTGTGGAAGCAGGAGCCGCGTGATCCCAACCGCACCCGGGAGGCGCCGGCCCGCGACTTCCGCGCCTCCTGGCGCGCTTATGCGGGGCAGGGCACCGCCCGGCGGCGCCTCGTGGCGATCGGGCTCGGCACGGCCGGCTTCTCCATGCAGGACATACTGCTCGAACCCTATGGCGGCCAGATCCTGCACCTCTCCGTCGGCGCCACCACGGCCCTGACCGCGCTGCTGGCGGCCGGCGGCGGCCTCGGCCTGGTGATCGCGGCGCGCTGGCTCAACCGCGGCGGCGACCCGTTCCGGGTGTCGGCGGTCGGCGTCGGGATCGGCATCCTCGCCTTCTCGGCGGTGGTCTTCGCCGCCCCGCTCGCCTCGGCCGACCTGTTCGCGGCGGGCGTCAGCCTGATCGGGCTCGGCGGCGGCCTGTTCGCCCACGGCACGCTCACCGCCTCGATGAACCGCGCAGGCCCCGAGGATACCGGCCTGGCGCTCGGCGCCTGGGGCGCCGTGCAGGCGACCGCCGCCGGCCTGTCGATCGCGGCGAGCGGCCTCGTGCGCGATGTCGGCGGCGCCATCGCCCAATCGGGGGTGCTCGGCGAGGGCATGAACGAGCCCGCCATCGGCTACCTGATCGTCTACCACATCGAGATCGCCCTCCTGTTCGCCGCGCTCCTCGCCCTGGGACCGCTGGTGCGGGAGGACGCGCGCGCAGAGGTCCGCGACCGCATCGCCGGCGAGCTCGCCGGCCGAACGGCCTGAGATACGGGGAGGTCCATCATGCCAACCGGTGCACTCACGGGTTACGTCGACGTCGCCCAGGTCGTGCTCTACGCGTTCTTCCTGTTCTTCGCGGGGCTGGTCTTCTGGCTGCGCCGGGAGGACCGGCGCGAGGGCTACCCCCTGGAGAACGAGGCGGTCGGGCGCCGCAAGACGGTCGATCCGTTCCTGATCCCCCGGTCCAAGGCGTTCCACCTGCCTGGTGGGGAAACCACCTACGCGCCGCAGGCGATGCACGGCCGGGACGACATCGAGACCGGCATCCCGGCTCGCAAGGTCGAGCCCTGGCCGGGCGCGCCCTACGAGCGGACGGAGGCCTCGCTTCAGGCCGGCGTCGGTCCCGGCTCCTGGGTGCTGCGGCACGACGTCCACGACCGGACCTGGGACGAGGAGATCCGCATCGTGCCCCTCCGGGTGGCGACGAACTTCGTCATCCACGAGGACGGGCCGAACCCGATCGGCATGACCGTGTTCGGCACCGACGACGCCGTGGCGGGCGTCGTGAGCGACGTCTGGGTCGACCGCGGCGAATCACTGATCCGCTACTACGAGGTCGAGCTGCCCACGGGTGGCCGTCGGTTGATGCCGACCACGTTCTGCCGGGCTGGCGGCCTCACCAAGACCGTGAAGACCGAGGCGCTGCTCGCCAGCCAGTTCGCCGACATCCCCGCCACCCGCGACCCCGACAGCGTGACCTTCCTGGAGGAGGAGCGGATCATTTCGTATTTCGGCGCCGGCACGCTCTACGCCACGCCGGCCCGGGCGGAGCCCCTGCTGTGAGCGGCGATTTCCTCCCCGAGGGCACCCTGCGGGGGTTGCCCGGCCCGCTGCCGGCAGGCGAGCGCCTGCTGTGGCAGGGGGCGCCGACCATTGCGGGGCTGCTGGTGCGGGTGTTCCACGCCCGGCTGGTGATCGCGTGGTTCGGCCTCTGCGCCCTGGCCTTCGGCCTCGCCGCCGGCTCGCCGGCGGCGGCGCTGGCCGCGGTGGGCCCGATTCTCCTGGTCGGCGCGGGGGCCCTGGCGCTGCTCTGGGTGTTGGCCTGGCTGACCCATCGCACCACCGTCTACACGGTCACGACCCGCCGGGTGGTGCTGCAGGCCGGGATCGCCCTGCCGGTGACCCACAACCTGCCCTTCGCGCAGATCGAGACCGCGGCGCTGCGCGCCTTCACCGACGGGACCGGCGACGTGCCGCTCCGGTTGCGGCCAGGCCTGCGTATCGCCTACCTTCAGCTCTGGCCGCATGCCCGGCCCTGGCGTTTGACCCGGACGGAGCCCATGCTGCGCTCGGTTCCGGAGGCGGACGCCGTCGCGGGGATCCTGGCGCGCGCACTGGAAGCGCACGTGGACGCGTCGGAGCAGGCGCTGCCCGTGATCGTGTCCCGTGCGCGGGCGGTCCAAGAGAATTCCGGCCGCCTCGTCGCGGCCGAGTAGGGAGGGCGCGATGGGCGAGCGGGCGCAAAGCGTCGGCCGGGCCACGGGACCGGCACCGGCGCTCCTGATGATCGGCGCCGGGGCACTGATGGGCTTTTCCATGCTGGCGGTCCTGATCGGCCGGAGCGAGGGGATCGGCCTCGTCGCCCTGCCGCCGGCCAAGCCGGTCGCGCGGCTCGAATTCCGCGCCGAGGATCAGGTCGACGGCTCGATCGCCCTGCGGGACGCCGTCGACCGGCACATCGTCGCCTGGATCCGCCCCGGCGAGGACGGCTTCCTGCGCGGCACCTTGCGGGGTCTGGCCCAGGCGCGCCAGCGGGACGGGCTCGGGCCGGAGCGGCCCTTCAGCCTGACCCGCTACGACGACGGCCGCCTCGCGCTGGCCGACGAGGCCACCGGCCGCCGGGTGCCCCTGGAGGCGTTCGGCCCGACCAATGCCGGCGCCTTTGCCCGGCTGCTGCCCGCGCCGGGCGGGCAAGCGAGGGAGACGCGGTGATGGGCCTGTTCCGCAGCCGCACCGTCACCGTCCCCTGCACGGTCGAGATCGAGCAGACGCCCGAGAGCCTGCACGCGCACGTCACCCTGGATGCCGGTTTCGAGATCGAGCCCGGCGACGCGGTCCAGGTCCACGACGCGCCGACCGCCGTGCCGTTCGGCGAGCGGCTCACCGTGCGCCGCACCGCCACGATCACCCGCGCCGGCCCGCTGGAGCGGGCCTGGACCAAGCTCGTCGCCCATCTCGAGCTGACCGAACTCTACGAGGTCAGCTTCTCGGAGAGGAGGAAGCTGTGAACGCACCGGTCCCGCCACCCTCCGGCCAGCCCGTCCCCCAAGGTCCCCTGCCGAAAATCCCGGTCAACGAATCGACCCGGGCCGCGCAGGAGACGACCTTCCTCAGCCCGCGCTTCTACACCACCGATTTCGACGAGCTCGACCGCACGGACGTCGAGCCGGTGCGGCGCGACTGGGACCTGCTCATCGCCGAGCTGCGCTCCGACCCGAACAAGCGCCACTTCACCCGCAACGAGGAGTTCGACTGCGACCTGTCGCGGATGGAGCCCGAGCTGCGGAAGGAATTTTTGGACTTTTTGGTCTCGTCGATCACCGCCGAGTTCTCCGGCTGCGTCCTCTACGCCGAGATGCGCAAGCGCGCGAAGAACAAGGACATCAAGGAACTCTTCGGCTTCATGAGCCGCGACGAGGCGCGCCACGCCGGCTTCATCAACGACACGCTCAAGGATTTCGGCATCGGCGTGGATTTAGGGTTCCTCACCAAATCCAAAAAGTACACGTTCTTCCGACCGAAATTCATCTTCTACGCCACCTACCTCTCCGAGAAGATCGGCTACGCCCGCTACATCACCATCTTCCGCGAGCTGGAGCGGCACCCGGAGCGGCGCATCCACCCGATCTTCAAGTGGTTCGAACTCTGGTGCAATGACGAGTTCCGCCACGGCGAGGCCTTCGCGCTGCTGATGCGCGCCAACCCGAAGCTGACGAGCGGCGTGAACCGCTACTGGATCCGGTTCTTCCTGCTGGCGGTCTTCGCCACGATGTATGTGCGCGACCATCACCGCCCGGCTTTCCACGCGGCGCTCGGGGTCGATCCCACCGACTACGACTTCAAGGTCTTCCGGATCACCTCGGAGATCTCCCGGCAGACCTTCCCGCTGGAACTCGACCTCGACAACCCGAAGTTCAAGGCGGGGCTCGACCGGCTGCTCGCCTGCTCCCGGGCGATCGCCGACGCCAAGGCGCGGGGCGGACTCGTCGGCAAGGCCCTGCAGGGCGTTCACGCCGCGCGGGCGGCCGCGACCTTCGCGCGGCTCTATTGTCTCCCCGTCAAGGCCAACGCCCTGCCGGCCGACATCCGCCTCCAGCCGGTCTGGTAGCATGGCGACCTACGCCGCCCCGGTGCTCTACGCGGTTCTGCTCTGGTGGTTCTCCACCGGGCTGATCCTGCTGCTCGACCACGCCCCGCGGCGGACCCATCCGTGGAGCATGGCCGGGGCGACCCTGCTGCTCGCCGGCGCCCTGGTGGCGATCCGCGTCAGCGCCGGGGATACGAGCGCCACGGGGGCCTACACGGCCTTCACGGCGGCGCTCGTCGTCTGGGGCTGGCAGGAGATGAGCTACTACATGGGCTTCCTGTCGGGCCCGCGGCCGGTCGCCTGCGCGCCGAACGTGCGGGGGGTCGACCGGTTCTTCGCCGCCCTCGCCACCAGCCTGTGGCACGAATTCGCCATCGTGATCGGTGGACTCGCGGTCCTGGCGCTGGTCTGGGGCAGCCCGAACCGCTTCGCCCTGTGGACCTACGGCACGCTGGTGGTGATGAACCTCTCGGCGCGGCTCAACCTGTTCCTGGGCGTGCGCAACCTGCACGCCGAGTTCCTCCCGGAGCATCTCGGCTATCTCGCCTGCTACCTGTCCCGGAAGCCGATGAACCTGCTGTTCCCGGTCTCGGTGAGCCTCGGGACCATCGCGGCGGCGCTCCTCGGCCGGGCGGCTCTGGGCGCCGACCTGCTGGAGCACGAGCTGATCGGCTTCACGGTGCTGGCGACGCTCACGGCGCTCGCCACCCTGGAGCACTGGTTCCTGATGCTGCCGCTGCCCTCGGCGGAGCTGTGGCGCTGGAGCCTGCCGACACGGGGCGCGGAGGGGGCGACGCGACGGCAGGAATAGATCTGAATCAATGCGCGGCGCGGGCTCGACCTCCAACGACCTGTCCGCCGGAGACGGATAGGAATTCGGGGATGGCGCGGACGAGCGGAAACCGGATTTTCGCGATCAGCCCGCGATAAGAAAACGGAGAGCCTCGTCCCGGATCCGGTTTCCGGGGCGCGGCATCGAAGGACGGACGTCCGGAGCTCCACATCCGGGCGTGACACGCGCATCCATCTGGAATTCGTCCAGTGCGAAGTCCGGTCTCACAGGCGGGATCAACCCGCAGGGTTTGTTCGGGGAGAGGCGACATGGATTACGAGACCTTCTTCGGGGCTGAGATCGCCGGTCTCCACCGGGAGGGACGCTACCGGGTCTTCACCGACCTCGAGCGCCATGCCGGCAACTTCCCCCACGCCACCCATCACCACGCGGGCGGCACGCGGCCGGTCACGGTCTGGTGCTCGAACGACTATCTGGGCATGGGCCAGCACCCCGCCGTCACCGGGGCGATGCACGCGGCGATCGACCGCTGCGGCGCCGGCGCCGGCGGCACCCGCAACATCTCGGGCACCAACCACTACCACGTGCTCTTGGAGCGCGAGCTCGCCGACCTCCACGGCAAGGAGGCGGCCCTGCTGTTCACCTCCGGCTACGTGTCGAACTGGGCGGCGCTCGGGACCCTGGCGTCGCGCCTGCCGAACTGCGCGGTCTTCTCCGATTCCGAGAACCACGCCTCGATGATCGAGGGCATCCGGTTCTCCCGCGCCGAGCGCCACATCTTCCGCCACAACGACCCGGAGGACCTGAACCGCAAGCTCGCCCTGATCGACCCGGCCCGGCCGAAGCTGGTGGCCTTCGAGTCGGTCTACTCGATGGACGGCGACATCGCGCCGATCGCCGAGATCTGCGACGTGGCCGAGGCGCACGGCGCGCTCACCTACCTGGACGAGGTCCACGCGGTCGGCCTCTACGGCGCCCGCGGCGGCGGCATCTCGGAGCGCGACGGGGTCGCCCACCGGCTCGACGTGATCGAGGGGACGCTCGGCAAGGCGTTCGCCGTGCACGGCGGCTACATCACGGCGTCGGAAAAGCTCTGCGACTTCGTGCGCAGCTTCGCCTCGGGCTTCATCTTCACCACCTCGCTGCCCCCCGCGGTGGCGGCGGGCGCGGCGGCGAGCATCCGTCACCTGAAGGCGAGCGGCGCCGAGCGCGCCCGGCACCAGGAGCGCGTGGCGAAGGTCCGGGAGGCGCTGGAGGCGGCCGACATCCCGACCATGCCCAACGACAGCCACATCGTGCCGGTGATGGTCTGCGACCCCGTCCTGTGCAAGGCGATCTCCGACACCCTGCTCGACGAGTTCGGCATCTACGTGCAGCCGATCAACTATCCGACGGTCGCCCGCGGCACCGAGCGCCTGCGGATCACCCCGTCGCCGCTGCACACGGATGCCGACATCGCGCATCTGGTCGAGGCGCTCTCCACGATCTGGGGGCGGATCGGGCTCCGGCAGAAGGCGGCGGAGTAGGGCGCGCGCGGGGTTCCTTTCTCCCCACCGCGCCCTCATCCTGAGGGGCCCGCGCCAGCGGGCCTCGAAGGAGGGTTCCAGGAATCTCAGCGACATCTGGAGTCCTCCGTCGAGGCCTCCGCTGCGCTTCGGCACCTCAGGATGAGGGGGTGGGTCGGATACCCCCGCAGCATCGAGTCATCGCGTGCCCACCTTCCCCTTCTCGGCCATCGTCGGCCAGGACGAGATGCGCCAAGCGCTGCTGATCGCGGCGGTGGACCCCTCCGTCGGCGGCGTGCTGGTCTTCGGCGACCGCGGCACCGGCAAGTCGACGGCGATCCGGGCGCTCGCCGCCCTGCTGCCGCCGATGCGGGCGGTGGCCGGCTGCCCCTACAACTGTGATCCCGACAGCCCGGCGGGATCCTGCCCGCACTGCGCGGAAGGCGGCCCGCGCAGGAGCCACCGGCAACCCGTGCCGGTGGTCGACCTGCCGCTCGGCGCCACCGAGGACCGGGTGGTCGGCACCCTCGACCTGGAGCGGGCGCTCGGCGCCGGCGTGAAGGCTTTCGAGCCGGGGCTGCTGGCCCGGGCCAACCGGGGCTTCCTGTACATCGACGAGGTGAACCTGCTGGAGGACCACCTCGTCGACCTGCTGCTCGACGTGGCGGCCTCGGGGATCAACACCGTCGAGCGCGAGGGCCTGTCCCTGCGCCACCCGGCGCGCTTCGTCCTGGTGGGCTCCGGCAATCCGGAGGAGGGGGAGTTGCGGCCGCAGCTCCTCGACCGGTTCGGCCTCGCCTGCGAGGTCGTGACCCCGAAGGACATCCCCACCCGCATCGCGGTGGTGCGCGCCCGCGACGCCTACGAGCGCGACCCGGAAGGGTTCTGCGCCGCGCAGGCGGGTGAGGAGAAGACGATCCAGAGGCGCATCCTGCTGGCCCGGGAGCGGCTGCCGGGCGTCACCATGCCGGATGCCGCCCTGGAGCGCGCCGCACGGCTGTGCCTCGCCCTCGGCACCGATGGCCTGCGGGGCGAGCTGACCCTGATGCGCACCGCCCGGGCGCTCGCCGCCCTCGACGGCGCCGAGGCCGTCACCGACGACCACATCCGCCGCATCGCCCCGGCCGCCCTGCGCCACCGGCTGCGGCGCAACCCGCTGGACGAATCCGGCTCCACCGCCCGGGTGGAACGGGCTCTGGCCGAGGTCTTCTCGTGATGGGCGCGCCGCCGCGCGTCCCGCCCGCCTCTGCGGGGGAAGGGCGGGCGCCCGGCCTCTGGGCCGATGGCCTCCTCGTCGCCCGGCTCCTGGCCGCCGACCCGCCGGGACTCTGCGGTGCGGTGGTGCGGGCTGCCCCCGGGCCGACCCGCGAACGCTGGCTCGACGCCCTGCGGGCCTGCCTCCCGCCCGGAACGCCCTGGCGGCGGCTGCCGCCGGGCATCGATGACGACAGCCTGCTCGGCGGCCTCGACCTCGCCGCGACGCTGTCGGCGGGCCGCCCCGTCGCGCGGGCCGGCCTTCTGGCCGGGGCCGATGGCGGGATCGTCGTCGTCCCCATGGCCGAGCGCCTGCCGCCGGGAACCGCCTCCCGCCTCGCGGCCGCCCTCGACACCGGCATGGTGGCGGAGCGACCGGCCCGCTTCGGCCTGATCCTCCTCGACGAAGGGGAGGCGGACGAGGCGGTCGGCGAATCCCTCGCCGACCGCCTCGCCTTCCGGATCGACCTGAACGGGACGGGGATCGCGGATGGTCCGTCCGGAGACCTGGACGCGGCTTCCCCCGCGGCCGAGGCGGAGCCCGATCCGGTCGGCACGCTCTGCCTCCTGGCGGAGGCTTTCGGCATCGCGTCGCCCCGGGGTCCGATCCTGGCCGCGCGCGTGGCGCGGGCGCTCGCAGGGGAGGGTCCGGTCCGTCGGGCGGACGTCACCGCGGCCGGGCGCCTCGTTCTGGCCCCACGGGCCACGCGCCTGCCGGCTCCCGCCGAGGCGGACCCGGATCCCGCGGACGCGCCGCAGGAGCCGCGTCCGGCGGATGACCTGGAGGATAGCCCGGCGGAGGATGCGGCCGGACCGGAGACGCCCGACGCGGTCGTGCTGGAGGCGGTGCGGGCCGCGATCCCGCCGAATCTCCTCGCCCAGCTCCTGTCGGGACAGCAGCGCCTCGCCGCCGCGCGGGCCGGCCGGGCCGGGCAGACGGCGTCCGCCCGCACCGGACGGCCGGTCGGCAGCCGGCGGGGCGATCCGCGGCGCGGGCGGCTCGACCTGCTCGCGACCTTGCGGGCGGCCGCGCCCTGGCAGGTCCTGCGGCGGGGACGGGCGGAGACGCGCCGCATCGTCGTGCGGCGGGACGATCTGCGGATCCGGATCCTCAAGCAGCGGACCGAGACCACCACGGTGTTCTGCGTCGATGCCTCGGGATCGGCCGCCCTGGAGCGGCTCGCGGAGGCCAAGGGCGCGGTCGAGTTGCTGCTGGCCGAAGCCTATGTCCGGCGCGACCGGGTGGCGCTGGTGGCCTTCCGCGGCGGCGGTGCGGAGCTGGTCCTGCCGCCGCCCCGCTCGCTCACCCGGGCGAAGCGCGGCCTCTCGGGGCTTCCGGGCGGGGGTGGCACGCCGCTGGCGTCGGGGATCGACGCGGCCATGGCGGTGGCCCTCGGCGTACGCCGGAGCGGCAGCCGGCCGGCCATCGTGGTCCTGACCGACGGCCGCGCCAACGTCGCGCGTTCAGGGGAGGGCGGCCGCTCCAGGGCCGGGGCGGAAGCCCTGCAGGCGGCCCGGACCTTGCGGGCCGCCGGGCTCCCCGCGCTGGTGATCGACACCGGAAGCCGGGGCGAGGAAGCCCGGACGATCGCGGACGCCATGGGCGCCCGCTACATGAAATTGCCGCGCGCCGATGCGGGTCAGCTCAGCGCGGCGGTGCGTGCGGCGCTGTGAGCGCCGCGCGCGTTCGGTTCAGAGGTCGCCGCTGATGCCGAGATCGGCGAGGCGCTGGTGGTGGGCCAGCCAGGAGTTCAGCATCTCACGGACGATGGCGCTGAAGCTCCAGCCGCCGGAGGTCGGGGCGGCGATGTTCTGGGTCGAGGAGGTGAAGAGGATCATGGCCTTCTCCGAAGTTGGCGGACGCGTCTTGCTCTTGCTCGGCCACGATATGCCGCCCCTGCTGCGCTGCAGCAATCGAGGCCCGCTCAGCGGTGGCATGCGGCCGCCGCATGGGATTCTTCAGTGTTACGAAATACTTCCAACTCTGAACGATAGCGCAACACTGCGCCTTGGATCGCCGGGCCTTGCCGCGGTGCGGGATGCGGGCCCGTGCTGAGCCCCCTCGACGCGGACCGGCCGGACTGGGCCGTCGAGGGCCGCGACTGGCCGCACCGGGCGGCGAGCCGCTTCGTCGAGGCAGCGGGGCTGCGCTGGCACGTCCAGGAATTCGGCCGGCCGGAGGCTCCGACGCTGCTGCTCCTGCACGGGACCGGGGCGGCTACGCATTCCTGGCGGGGGCTGGCGCCGCTGCTCGCCCGGGACTTCTTCGTGATTGCCCCGGACCTGCCGGGCCACGGCTTCACGGATCCCCTGCCCGACGCCACCCTGTCGCTGCCCGGCATGGCCCGCGCCGTGGCGGGACTCGTGGAGGCGCTGGGTCGCCCGCCCGCCCTGGCGGCGGGCCACTCGGCCGGCGCGGCGGTGCTGGCGCGGATGTGCCTCGACGGGTCGATCGCGCCGCGTCTGCTGGCGGCCTTCAACGGTGCCCTGGCGCCGCTGCCGGGTCCGGCCAATCTCCTGTTCCCCAGCATGGCGCGGCTGCTGTTCCTCAACCCGTTCACGCCGAGGATCTTCGCCTGGACCGCGGACCGGTCCGCGGCCAGGCGCCTGATCGAGGGGACCGGCTCGCGCCTCGACCCGGAGGGCGTCGATCTCTACCGGAGGCTGTTCGCCCGCGCCGGCCATGTCCGCGGGGCGCTCGGCATGATGGCGAACTGGGACCTCGCCGGGCTCCACCGGACGCTTCCGGGACTCGCCACCCGCACCCTGCTGATCGTCGGCGGCGATGACCGGGCGATCCTGCCGGATACCGCCTTCGCGCTGTGCGACCGTCTTCCCGACGCCCGCGTCGCCCTGATCCGCGGGCTCGGCCACCTCGCGCACGAGGAAGCGCCGGAGCGCGTGGCCGAGGTGCTGCGCGCGGAGGCGCGGGCGGTCGGGCTCCCCTGATCCGCTGTCACCCGGATCACCCGGCCGTCAGGCCCGCGCGGGGCGGAGCGCTCGGGGCGGTACGCCGCGCCTGACAAACGGAAACCCCATGTTCGGCGGGGGCTGGCGTCAAGCTTGCCTGGACCGTAGAGCCAGATCCAGGCCGCCGGTCCCGGCGGCGGGGCCGGAATGAGCGAGGAGCAGTCGGGACGATGGCGAGACCCGTGATCGGCGTCATCGGCAATGCACGCCTGATCGACAACCGGTTCCCGGCGCAGATCGTCGGCGCCAACAACATGCGGGCCGTGGCGGCGGTGGCCGGCGCCCTGCCGCTGATGTTCGCCGCCGCTCCGGCGATCACCGATCTCGGCGACCTCCTCGACGCGGTGGACGGCGTCCTGCTCACGGGCGGCCGGGCCAACGTCCACCCGGCCCGCTTCAACGCCGAGCCCTGTGCGGCGCACGAGCCCTATGACGAGGAGCGCGATGCCGTGGCGCTGCCGCTGATCGAGGCGTGCGTGGCGCGCGGCGTGCCGCTCTTCGGCATCTGCCGCGGCTTCCAGGAGATGAACGTCGCCTTCGGCGGCAGCCTGCATCCGGAGATCCGCACCCTTCCCGGGCGCCTGAACCACCGCATGCCGCGACTGGAGAACGGCGAGATCCATCCGGATCTGGAGGTGATCTTCGCCGAACGGCACGCGGTCCGTCTGACACCCGGGGGCGCCTTCGCGCGGCTTCTGGAGCGCGAGACGATCCGGGTGAACTCGCTGCACGGCCAGGGCATCCTCGAGCCCGGGGCGCGGGTCGTGATCGAGGGGATCGCCGAGGACGAGACGATCGAGGCGATCCGGATCCGCGACGCCGCGGGCTTCGCCCTCGGCGTCCAGTGGCACGCCGAGCACGACCCGGCGACCAACCCGATCAACCGCGCCCTGTTCGAGGCCTTCGGAGCCGCGGCGGCGACGTATCATCAGGCCAGGACCGGCGGCCGGGATTGATCCCCGGCCACGCGGCGGCGGGCGGCAGTGACGGCGCGGCGCGCGCCAACATAGCGCGGCGCCGCGTCCGGCCGATCGAGTCCTGCCGGTCCTAACCTATGTTTAGCGCGGACGCGAGAACTGCGGCTGATCTTTCCAGACGCAGCAAAATTCTTTCGCGCGCATCGCCAGATTCACCCTGTCCCCGGGCGACCTGTCGCAGGACGGAACGGCGCCATCGCGACCGTGTTGCCGGAGTCCCGAACAGGGGCCGTCCCGACCCGAGGCGGCCCGCGCAGACCACGGGCAGGGACCGCATGCAGTTTCCCCGCGACGACCGAGAGCATCCCCGTGCCGAGGCCTTCCGCGACTTCATCCGAAACCCGCCCTTTCCCTGCGTCGGCGCCAAGTCCGCGCTGTCGCGCGGCCGCATGCAGATCGTGGTGGCCCGGGACATCACCTCGGGCTGGGACGACATGCGCATCTACCCGGCTCTGCTCGCCTTCGTGGCGCGCTATCGGCTTCAGCCCGACCTGTTCCAGAGCTTCGCGGTCGTCTTCGAGGGGCCGGGCGATCTCTCGGAGGAAGCCTTCGAGCGGAACCTCTGGGCCCGGGCGCAATCCCTGACCGACAAGGATGCGTGGCTCGGCCAACCCCACGATGCCCGCGTGGCGGACGATCCCGACAACCCGCACTTCTCCCTGAGCTTCGGCGGGGAGGCGTTCTTCGTGGTCGGCCTCCACCCGAATGCGAGCCGGCCGGCGCGGCGCTTCTCCTCGCCGGTTCTGGTCTTCAACCTGCACGCGCAGTTCGAGCGGCTGCGCGCGGAGGGCCGCTACGAGAAGCTGCGCGCCTCGATCCTGGCGCGCGACGAGGCCCTGGCCGGCAGCCTCAACCCGATGCTGGCGCGCCACGGCGAATCCTCGGAAGCGCGCCAGTACAGCGGCCGTGTGGTCGGTGCGGACTGGCGCTGCCCGCTGCAGGGCCGTCCGGCGCCCGCCCCGGCCACCGACGACTGGCACCCGCCGGTCCCGACCCTCGACCACGGCCTGCCGGGGAGCGGCGCGTAGGATCGCCGGGCCGGCCGGCGCGTTCCCGCAAGCCGGCCCGGTCCAGAGGGCGATGCGGCCGATAGCGGAGTGAGCCAACCCACCATGTGCCAAGCGGACGTGCAGCAGATCGAACCGCGCTCGGGCGTCGCCTTCACCCTCGACCGCGGCCAGCGCCTCACGGTGATCGACCCGCGCGGCGAGCAGGTGGCCGACCTCGTCGCGTATAACCGCCACGACATCGGCGAGGTGATCTCGTCCGGGCGGACCCTCGACTATGCCAGCCGGATCTATCTCACCACCGGTGATCCCCTCTACTCGAACCGGTCGAACGTGCTCCTGCGCATCGTCGAGGACACGGTCGGACGGCACGATTTCCTGCTGACCCCGTGCTCGGCCGACACGTTCCGCATCATCTACGGCGACACCGACCCGCATCGCGGCTGCTTCGGAAACCTCGCCGCCGCGCTCGCCCCCTACGGCATCGCGCCGGACGCCATCCCGGTGGCGTTCAATTGCTTCATGAACGTGCCGATCGATGGAACGACCGGAGCGCTCACCGTCGAGCCCCCCCTGAGCCGGGCCGGCGACCGGATCGTGTTCGTGGCCGAGACCGACCTGATCATCGGGCTGACCGCGTGCTCGGCGCTGCAATCGAACAACGGCAGCTTCAAGCCGATCCACTACCGCGTGGATGGTTAGCCGGCACCATGTAAATCCGGCGTGCCTGCGCTCCTGGGGTCGAGCCCATCCCGGGGATCGACTGGGGATGCACAGCGATCGGTCGCCGATGACCGATTTTTAGTCAGCCGCCCCCGGCGGCTGGCATCCTGTGTTCTCCATTTACTAACCGGATCGGACGAATTTGGCGCGGTGCAGCGCCGCGGTGGTCCCGTCTTGTGCGCTGCGGGTGTCCCGGCGGCCTTCGCCGTCCCATCCCGGTGCTCGGATGATCCCCATGCAGAACAGCCGCCCGCCCGCCGACCGCGTCGCGCCGTGGCGGCGCCTCACCGATCTCAGGCTGCGCCACAAGCTCGCGGCCGTGATGGTCCTGGTGGTCGTCGCCATGGGCGCCCTGAGCGCCCTGAGCTTCCT
Source organism: uncultured Methylobacterium sp. (assembly GCA_963990595.1). Classification (GTDB taxonomy): domain Bacteria; phylum Pseudomonadota; class Alphaproteobacteria; order Rhizobiales; family Beijerinckiaceae; genus Methylobacterium. Next base: position 4,337 of record CAXDNE010000075.1, on the reverse strand, counting down.
CGACACCCGGAATTCGGCGCTCGAGGATCGCGCGCTCATGACGAAGCGCCTCACCGAGGTCGCCCAGAGCCTGCTCGTCCATTACGAGGCGCTCGCCACCGCGGGCGGGATGCCGCGCGACGAGGCGCAGAAGGCCGCGCTCGCCGCGATCACCGCCCTGCGCTTCGGCAACGAGGATTACTTCTTCGTCCTCGATACCGACGGCCGGCTGATCGCCAACGCCTTCAACGCCAAGAACGTCGGCAAGCCGGTTCTGGATCAGACCGACGTCCCGGGCGGCAAGCGCTACTTCGCCGAGATGGTCGAGACCGCCAAGCGCGGCGGCGCCGGCTTCGTCGACTACATGAAGCCACGGCCCGGCGGGACCGTGCCGGTCGAGAAGATCGCGAGCGTGCAGATGTTCAAGCCCTGGGGCTGGATCGTCGCCACGGGTCTCTACCGCGACGACGTCCACGCGGCCGTGCGCGCCCGCGCGATCACCAACGCCCTCTGGTCCGCCGGCCTCGCGCTTCCCGTCCTGGCCCTGCTGCTCCTCATCGGCGGCAGCCTGTCGCGGCCGATCGCCCGCCTGACCGCGGCCATGCGCGGCCTCGCGGACGGCGACCTCGCGGTGACGATCGATGATCAGCGGCGCGGCGACGAGGTCGGCGCCATGGCCCGCGCCGTCCAGGTCTTCAAGGACGCCCTGATCGCCAAGCGCGCGGCCGACGCGGCCTCCGTAGCGGAGAACGCCGCGAAGATGCGCCGGGCCCAGATTCTGGACGCGATCACCGCCCGGTTCGACGCGCAGGTGAGCACCCTGACGCAGGGCCTGTCCTCCGCCGCGGTGGAGATGGAGGCCACCGCCCGGGAGATGACGCGCACGGCGTCACGGACCACCGAGCAATCCGTGCGGGTCGCCGCGGCCTCGGAGCAGACCTCGAACAACGTCCAGACGGTGGCGGCCGCCAGCGAGGAGATGGCCGCCTCTATCCAGGAGATCGCGTCCCGCGTCGCCCACTCCTCCGTGATGGCCGACCGGGCCAGCGAGGATGCGGCCCGGACCAACGAGCTGATGCGGGTCCTGGCCCGGGGCACGGACCAGATCAGCGAGGTGATGGGCCTGATCGCCGGCATCGCCGGCCAGACCAACCTGCTGGCGCTCAACGCCACCATCGAGGCGGCCCGGGCCGGGGAGGCCGGCAAGGGCTTCGCCGTGGTGGCGGGCGAGGTGAAGGCGCTGGCCTCGCAGACCGCCAAGGCGACCGAGACCATCGCCGGGCAGATCGCGGCGATCCAGAGCGAGACGCGGCAGGCCGTCGACTCCATCCGGTCGATCGGCGGCACGATCGACGAGATGCGGATGGTGGCGCTGAGCGTGGCCGCCGCCATGGAGGAGCAGGGCGCGGCCACGAGCGAGATCGTCCGGAACGTCTCGCAGGCGGCTCAGGGCACGCAGGCGGTCAGCCTGGACATCGCCGACGTGCGGCAGGCCGCCGGCGAGACTGGTGCGACGTCGGGTCAGGTTCTGAACGCCGCACAGGAGCTGGCGCGCTATTCCGCGAGCCTCGGTCAGGAGGTGGCCACGTTCCTCGCCGCGGTCAAAGCCGCCTGAGGGCGGGGCGCCCCACGGCGCCTCAACCGTGGAGTGGTGGACAGCGCCGAGCCGGCCGGCGACGATCGGGACCCCCGAATCCCCGAGGGGGAGCCTGCCGGCCCGACGCCCGCGGCTGCCCCTCCCGACGAGGCGACCGATGCACCTCGCCCATGTCGCCCTCTGGACGCACGATCTCGACGCGGCGGCCGCGTTCTGGCGGGGCTATTTCGGGGCCGAGGTCGGCGCGCCGTATCACAGCCGGCGCCAGAAGGGGTTCGTGTCGCGGTTCGTGACGCTTCCCGGGGCGGACACGCATATCGAGCTGATGACAGCGCCCTGGATCGGGGCGGGACCCGGTCCGGATCGCGTCGGCTGGGCCCATGTCGCCGTCGCCCTCGGCAGCATCGCGGCCGTGGACGCCCTGGCCGCCCGGTGCGCGGCGGACGGATGCCTCACCTCGCCGCCGCGCCGGACCGGCGACGGCTTCTACGAGGCGGTGATCGCCATGCCGGACGGGACACCGGTCGAGATCACGGTGTGAGGCGGGCCGCTTCACGGGAGCGGTGAGCCCTCACGCGAGCCCGTCGATCGCCACCCGCAGGTGTTCCGGCCCCCGCAGGGCGGCGCCGGGCCGGTAGGGCGGCGGGTCCTCGATCAGCCGGGGTGCCTTGAGCCGGCAGGCCAGCGCGGTCAGCGCCGCTTCGGCCTCGAACCGGGCCAGCGGCGCGCCGACGCAGTAATGCAAGCCGCCGCCGAAGCCGAGATGGCGGGTGCCGGTGCGGTCCGGATCGAACCGGTCGGGATCCGGGAACACGGATTCGTCGCGGTTGCCGGCGGCGAGGAGCAGCACGAGGTCGGCCCCCTCGGGAATCGTCACGCCCGCGATGTCGATGGCGGAGAGCGTCCGGCGGGTCCGGAACTGCACCGGCGGCTCGTAGCGCAGCAGCTCCTCGATCAGGCGCGGGGCCCGGAGCGGATCCTGCCGCAGGCGCTCCAACTCGCCCGGATGCCGCAGCAGGGTGAGCAGGCCGTTGGTGATCAGGTTCACCGTGGTCTCGTGGCCGGCGACCAGCATCAGGATCGAGGTGGCGATCAGGTCGTAATCGCCCATCTTCACCCCCGCTGGGGTGGCGTGATTGGCCAGCCCCGACAGCATGTCGTCCTGCGGGTGCTTCCGCTTCTCCGTGATCAGGTCGGCCATGTAGCCGCCGATCGCGTCGAAGGTCCGGCTGTTCTTGGCGCGGATCTCGGGATCGGAGAGGCTGTCGGGTTCGAGCGCGGAGGCGAGCTGCGTCGCCCAGCCGTGGAATTTCGGCTCGTCCTCCCGGGGCACGCCGAACAATTCGCAGATCACCGTCACGGGGAGCGGGTAGGCGAGGTCGTCGACGGCATCGATCTCCCGGGCGCCGCATTTCTCGTTCAGCAGGTCGGCCACCAGCCGGTCGGAGCGGGCGCGCATCGCCTGGACGCGCTCGCGCGAGAACTGGTGCATCACCGCCGAGCGCAGGGCGTCGTGGTCCGGCGGATCGCGGAAGATGAAGACCCGGTGGCGGTCCATCATCCAGTCCTTGAGCGGCTTCACGATCAGGTCGGTGAACGGATTGCCGGTCCGCGGCCGGTCGGCCGGCGGCAGGGTGTCGGAGCTGACCCGCGGATCCTGCAGGAGGCTCGCGATGGTGGCGTGGGTCGCCGCCACCCAGGTGCCGTCCGCCGTGCCGTCGTCCTGGCGCGAGACCGGATTCGCCCGCAGCTTGGCGTAGATCGGGTAGGGATCGGCCCGGTTGGCGAAATCCTTGACCTGGTCGAGGAGGGTGGCGTCAGCCATGCGGTGTCCTCAGGGAAAGCCCGGCGCGCGGATCTCGACGCCCTTCGGCCGGTCGGTCGCGGCGCCGCGGGGCGGGAACGGCGCACCGGCGGCGACCAGCTCCGCATGGGCGGGCAGCCAGCGGGCGGAATCCACCGCCACGGCGGCGATGCAGCGCCCAGCACGGCCATAGAGGGCGATGAAGCGGCCCGAGGCGGGATCGCCCTGCGTGATCGCCACCGCGTCGGCGCCCTCGGTCAGACCGGCGGACTTGACCACGAGGTCGCCCTGCGTCGACCAGAAGGTCGGCACTTCGCTGTAGGGCGCTTCCGGCACGGCGCCGGCGAGCAGCCGTCCGGCATGGATGCCCTGCGCCACCGCCTGGCTCCAGTGCTCCAGGGCGACCCGCCGGCCGCCGTAGAGCGGGTGGGGGAAGCGCGCCACGTCGCCGGCCGCGGCGATGCGCGGGTCGGGTTCTCCGTCGGCGTCGAGGACATAGCCGGTCGCGTCGCAATCGACCCCACCCGGATCCGCCGACAGGCCGGATCCGGCGAGCCACTCGGTGTTGCGGACGGCCCCCAGGGCCACGACGGCGACGTCCGCGTCGACCCGGCTGCCGTCGACGAGGTGGGCGCGCACCAGCCGGCCGCGCGCGTCCTCCAGCCACTCGACCTCGCTGCCGCAGCGCAGATCGACGCCATGGCTCTCGTGAATCGCCCCGATGAAAGCCCCGACGGTGCGCCCGAGGACGCGGGCGAGCGGCGTCGGGCCGGGCTCCACCAGCGTCACGGGCAGGCCGAGCTGCCGGCAGAGGCTCGCGACCTCGCAGCCGATGAAGCCGCCGCCGATCACCAGCACGCGCCGGGGTCCGGCGGCGAGGGCCTGCCGCAGGGCGGCGGCATCGTCCCGCCCGCGCAGAGAGAAGACCCCCGCGTGCCGTCCCTCGTGCGGGTTCGG
>CAXDNE010000074.1:0-26587 GCA_963990595.1 uncultured Methylobacterium sp. | reverse complement strand
CCGCACGCTGCCCGATGAACTCGGACAGGCTCAGCGGACGGATCGTCTGATCGACCTCCCCGGGGCCGGCCCCCGCCGCCAGCGGGCTCGTCGAGGGCGGCCGGGCCGTCGTCTTCCGCGGGACCATTCAGGCCGCCACCTTCACCCGGTCCAGCGCCGGCTCGAAGGGCTGAACGAGGACGCGCCGCCCGGTCAGATCGTGGACGCTGACGCGCCATTCGGCCCAGTCGGTCCGGTTGGCGAGCGAGCGCCGCACGTCCACCGCGACCTGGCGGGCACGCTCGATCAACCGGGACGCGGCGCGAACCTCCGTGCCGCGCGCATCGAAGACGCATTCGAGACCGTTGGTGCAGTGGAAACGGTAGCGTGCCATCCGTCACTCCTCCCTGCCGCCCTGCGCGGCACTCACCTGTGTTCACTATATGTTCTCATCTTCGGGAGATCCAGCCTGGGCGAACCGTCGCAGGGCGGCGCTGGGCGCGGAGCCGGTTTCGCCGACGCAACCGCCCGGGTGGCGCGAGCGCGGCCGGGTGCGGCCGATGGGATCGGCCCGGGAACACGGGTTGCTCCGCGATCTTACCGGCGCAGACGACGCTCCGCCGAACCCGGGATCCCACGATGCGCGCCTCGATCCTCGCCCTCTCGCTCGCGGTCTGCCTGGCGACGCCCGGCCGCGCCGAGGACGCGCCGGCCGGATCCGGGGCGCTCCAGCCGATGGTGCAGTCGGACAGCCTCGTGTTCAACGGCATCACCCGGTCCCGGGACGGCCGGCTGTTCTCGCCGTTCCAGCGCCAGAGCAAGGACAGGGGCCTCGAGCTCGGCGAGTGGCGGGACGGCAAGCCCGTCCCCTTCCCCGATGCGGGATGGAACGCCTGGAAGTCCGGTGACGACCCGGCCAAGGCCTTCGTGGCGGTCAACGCGATCCGGATCGGCCCGGACGGCGATCTCTGGGTGGTCGACAAGGGCGCGCCCGGGATGGGCGAGGCGCCGCTGCCGGGCGGTCCCAAGCTCGTGCAGATCGACCTCGCCACCAACGCCGTGCGCAAGGTCTACCCGCTCCAGGCGGCGACCACCGCGAGGAGCTTCATCGACGATTTCCGCTTCAACGGCCGCAACGTCTACCTGACGGATGCCGGCCAGCCCGGGCTGGTCGTGCTCGACCTCGAGACCGGCGGCCTGCGGCGGGTCCTCGACGGGCACTGGTCGACCATCGCGCAGCGCCCGCTCACCGGCCAGGGCCGGGTGCTCCGGGACGACAGGGGCAAGCTGCTCTTCATCCACGCCGACCAGCTGGAGGTCTCGCCGGACGGCAAGACCTTCTATTATCAGGCCTGCACGGGCCCGCTCTACAGCATCGAGACCCGGTATCTCGACGATGCCGCACTGAGCGACGCCGCGCGGGCCGAGCACGTCAAGCTCCACGCGGCCACGGTGGCGACGGGCGGCACCGCGATCGACGCGGCGGGCACCATCTACGCGAGCGACACCGACGGCCTGCGCATCCTGAAGATCGCGCCGGACGGAACCATGAGCACGCTCGTGCAGGATCCGCGGCTGGTCTGGGTCGACGCGATGTGGATCGACGAGCAGGGCGGCCTGTGGATCCCGGCGGCGCAGATGAACCGGACCCCGGCGATGAACGGCGGCGCGGCCTCGGCCGTGACGTTTCCGACGACCATCTACCGGATGCAGATCGATGCTAAGCCGCTGCGCAACTGAGCGCGGCCGCGGTGTCGCGGCGTTCCCCGCGCGGGCCCGGAGACCGGGACGGGGGTTCCGGCGTTGGTCGAGGCACGCGCCGGGGCCGCTGCCCCGCGCGCGAGGAAAGGTTGGACAGATCATGCAGGGCATGCGGTTCTCTCGGTTGCTTCTCGCCGCCCTTGCGGCCGGCGCCTGCCTCGGGGCGGCGCCGCGGGCCTGGGCCGACGGGGCGGTGGTCGTTCAGGACACCCAGCTCCACACGCCGCCCGATTCGCACGAGCCGCAGCGCGCACGGGTCGAGCTGCGCAACACGGGGCCGGATCCGGTGACGAACGTGAGCATCCTGTGCACGTTCACGGGTGCCGGCGGGGCGGTCCTCGACACGCAGACGACGTCGGTACCGACCATCGCCGGACGCACCACCGCACAGGCCGAGGCGATCTACTATGGCTGGCCCAGAGCCAGCGGCGCGGCCTGCCGGCTCGCCGAGCCGCACTAGGGCACGCGCGGCCGAAGCGGAGGCCGGCCCGGCCGACGAGCCCGCCTCAGAACGAACGCCCGCGGCCGCTCCCGATCGCGCGGGACTCGGGCGCGGCGCCGGCCGCATCGTCACCGGCCACCCGGATCGCGGCACGCCGGAACTCGCCCGGTGCCAGCCCGTGGTGATGCTTGAAGCGGCGGGTGAAGTGGGCTGGGGTGACGAAGCCGCACGCATACGCGAGGGTGCCGATCGGCAGGTGCAGGCAGGCCGGGTCGGCCAGACGCTCGGCCGCCAGCGCCAGCCGGCGCTCCCAGATCCAGTCGGAGATGTGCTGGCCGCGCTCGTGGAACAGCTCCTGCAGCCGGCGCAGCGACACGCCCATGGCGGCCGCGAGCGCGGGCGGGTCCAGATCCGCGTCGTGCCGGTTGGCCTCGATATAGGCCTTGGCGCGCTGGACCACGACGGTGCCGTGCAGCGTCCTGGGCACCTCCTGAGCCATGCGCTCCGCGAGGCTGGCCACGATCAGGTCGACGCCGATCGACGCCATACGGGCGGCGGAGTCCGGGGGCAGATCCTCGCGCACCTGGATCAGGTCCCGGAAGAAGGTCGTGGCCAGCTGCGTCGAGGCGCGATCGGCCCCGACGGTCAAGGCTGTGTAGAGCCGGGCCGGGCCGAGCAGGCTCTCCAAGCGGTCACGCGGGATTTCCAGGACCAGAACGCTGGCTGCGCTCCTGTTGACGTCCACCATCGGCTGCTGGTCGAGCACGAATATATCGCCCGCCCCCGTGATGGCCTCCCGCTCGCCCTGCCGCGTGACCGCCCGGCCGGAGCGTTTCAGGGCCACGTACAGCGAATCGCCGCCACGCTGCCGCCGCAACGCGTCCTGCGTGACCTCGAGCCGCATCGCGCCATGGGCGACCGCGGTGATCCCGAGCGGACCGATGGTGGCGCACTCCATTTTGGCTGCGAAGGACCGGCCTTCGTAGCTTTCGAGTTCGCAAAACATCAATTGATCGCAGACGATCTCACGGTAGCGCCGGAAACCGTCTCGCGGGTGGACGTCGTCTGTCGAGAAAAGGCGTTCTAGGGCCATCGAAAGTTGAAAGACACACCCGCGGAGATTGAAAAAGCCAGCAGGCCGGCCCCAGCTTGTATAGAAGCGTCGTCGCCCGGCAAAGCGGGAGATCATCGGCCGATCGAGGCCGCGGCGGCCTCGGCCAAGAAGCCGATCAGTCACGGGGCGCGTTCGGGAGCCGCTCCGCGAAGTCCATACGCGGACGCGGGACGTCGGCGGACAGGTGGCGCCCGGGGCCGGTTTCCGGCAGAAGGCGGCCACATCCGCCCATCCCGTCCGAAGCCGATCCGTCCAGTGTCCGTCACCACCACCCTCGCGACCGGCCGCATTTGGCCTGCGCGCGCGCCCTCGCGGGCGGCGGCGCGGCGGGGAGCCTGAGGCATGGCCGAGGCGGAGACCGACGCCCTCCTGCGGCGCGCCCGGGCGCTGGAGGACGAGGCCGCCGCGCTCCGCGCCCGGGTGGCCGCGACCGGCTCCGCCGCGGCGGGCGACGGGCGGCGCGCGGGGCAGGAACGGGCGATTCTCGACAGCATCACCGAATTCGCCATCATCGCCACCGACCGCGAGGGTCGCGTCACCGCCTGGAACACCGGGGCGGAACGCATCCTCGGCTGGACCGCGGAGGCGATGCACGGCCAGCCCATCGCGCGGCTGTTCACGCCCGAGGACCGCGCCGCCGCCCGCCCCGAGACCGAGATGCGCGCCGCCCTGGACCAGGGACGGGCCGACGACGCGGGCTGGCACCTGCGCGCCGACGGGGGGCGCCTCTGGGCCTCCGGCGAGATGATGCCGCTGCGCGACGGGACCGGCGGCCATATCGGCTACGTGAAGATCCTGCGGGACCGCACGGACCTGCACGCCACCGGTCAGGCGCTGCGGGCGGCCGAGGACCGCCTGCGCAGGGCGCAGGAAGCGGGCGGGATCGGCCTGTTCTCGGTCGGCATCGCGGACGAGACCCTGCATCCCACCCCGCATTTCTGCCGCCTGTACGGGCTGCCGGCGCGCGCGGCCTACCCGGCCGAGACGGTCGAGAGGCTGGTCGTCCCGGAGGACCGGCATCTCGTCTCGACGGCGGCGAGCCGGCGCAGCGGCGCCGCCCCCGGCGACGTCACCTACCGCATCCGCCGTCCGGATACCGGGGCGATCCGCTGGATCGCCCGCCGGGGCGAGATCGAGCGCGACGCCGCGGGACATCCGGTCCGGTTCTCCGGCGTGGCGCGCGACGTCACCGAGCAGTGGCAGGCCCGCGAGGCCCTGCGGGCGAGCGAGGAGCGCTACCGGACGCTGTTCGAGGCCATCGACGACGGCTTCTGCGTCATCACGTTCATCGACGGGCCGCACGGCCCGCTGAGCGACTACGTCCACGTCGAGGCCAATCCGGGCTACGAACGGCATACCGGGATCCCCGACATCGTCGGGCGGACGCTGCGCGGCCTCGTCCCGCCCGACGACGCGGAAGCGTGGCTCGACCTCTACGGCGGCGTGCTGCGCACCGGCACGCCGATCCGCTTCGAGCGCTACTTCGCGCTCGTGGACCGCACCATCGAGGTGTCGGCGGTCCGGATCGAGCCGGCGAGCCGGCGCCAGGTCTCGGTGCTGTTCCGGGACATCACGGCGCGCCGGCAGGCCGAGGACGCACTGCGCGCCAGCGAGGCCGTCGCCCGGACGAATGTCGCGCGCGTGCAGCTCGCCCTGGCGGCCGGCGCGATCATCGGCACGTGGTTCTGGGACCTGCCGAGCGACCGCTTCACCGTCGACGAGGCCTTCGCGAACAGCTTCGGCCTCGATCCCGCCCTGGGGCGCGAGGGTCTGAGCCTCGCCCAGGTGGTCGAGACCGTCCACCCGGACGACCAGGCGGGGCTCGCCGAGGCCATCGGCGCCGCGATCACCCGGGGCGGGGCCTACGCGCACCAGTACCGGGTCCGCCGCGCCGACGGGCGCTACTACTGGCTGGAGGCGAACGGCCGCGTCGACCACGGGCCGGACGGCACGCCGCTCAGCTTCCCGGGCGTCCTCATCGACGTGGACGAGCGCCGCGCCGTCGAGGCGGAGCGCGACCGCGTCACCGCGGCCCTGCGCAGCCTCAACGAGACCCTGGAGCAACGCGTCGCCGAGCGGACCGGCGAGCTGATGCGGGCCGAGGAGGCCCTGCGGCAATCGCAGAAGATGGAGGCGGTGGGGCAGCTGACCGGCGGGCTCGCCCACGACTTCAACAACATGCTGGCCGGGGTGGTCGGCTCGCTGGAGCTGATGCAGACGCGGATGCTCCAGGGCCGGGTCGGCGACCTCGACCGCTACATCACCGCGGCGCAGGGCGCGGCCAAGCGCGCCGCCGCCCTGACCCACCGCCTGCTGGCCTTCTCGCGCCGCCAGACGCTCGACCCGAAGCCGACCGACGTGAACCGCCTGGTCGAGGGGATGATGGACCTCGTGCGCCGGACCGTCGGCCCCGCGGTGGCGATCGAGTCGGTCGGCGCCGGCGGCCTGTGGCCGACGCTCGTCGATCCGAGCCAGCTCGAGAACGCGCTGCTCAACCTCTGCCTCAACGCCCGGGACGCGATGCCGGCGGGCGGCCGCATCGTCATCGAGACGGCCAACCGCTGGCTCGATCACCGGTCCGCGCAGGAGCGCGATCTGGAGCCGGGCCAGTACGTGACGCTCTGCGTCTCGGATAACGGCACCGGCATGACGCCCGACGTGGTCGCCAAGGCGTTCGACCCGTTCTTCACGACGAAGCCCATCGGCGAGGGCACCGGCCTCGGCCTGTCGATGATCTACGGCTTCGCCAAGCAGTCCGGCGGACAGGTCCGGATCTACTCGGAATTCGGCCAGGGCACGATGGTCTGCCTGTACCTGCCCCGCCATCTGGGCGAGGCGGAGGGCGACACGATCCTGCCCGACCTCGCCCACGCGCCGCGGGCCGAACAGGGCGAGACGGTCCTGGTGGTGGACGACGAGCCCACCGTGCGGATGCTGGTGACCGAGGTGCTGGAAGACCTCGGCTACGCGGCGATCGAGGCGGCCGACGGCGCCTCGGGCCTGAAGGTGCTGCAATCGGACGTGCGCATCGACATGCTCATCACCGATGTCGGCCTGCCCGGGGGCATGAACGGCCGCCAGATGGCCGATGCCGGACGGGTGCACCGCCCGGACCTGAAGGTGCTGTTCATCACCGGCTACGCCGAGAACGCCGCCCTCAACCACGGCCATCTCGGCCCCGGCATGCAGGTGATGACCAAGCCCTTCGCCCTGGAGGCGCTCGCCACCCGCATCCGCGGCATCATCGCGGGCGAGATCTGACGCGCGCCTCCCGGCACGCGGCGGCAGGCCGTCGCAGCCGGACCGGGGCGGCCCGGATGCGGCAGGCCGCGCCGGCAGCGGCCGGGGCAGCGGAGACCCGCCGGGGAGACCGGCCCGCCCCGGGGAAGCGGGGCGCCACGGTCATTGCCATCCGGAGCCGACGCGCCCATGAGGGCGGCGTCGGCCCGGCGCCCGGCTTGGGGACGGAGGCCGGGGCTGCGTATCATGGCGGCGGACCGGACACCGACCGAACGCCGCGCGGAGGCGCGGTGCCGCGCCGAACGGAGGCGACAGAGGACCTGCCGTGCACACGCAGAACATCCCGGCCGAGCTCAGGCACTATTTCGAGACCTCGCACATCGCGCTCGCGCTGGCCTCCGTCGCCGACGACAACCCCCTGCTGCTGGTGAACAGGCCGTTCCACCAGCTGACCGGGTACGCGGACGCGGATGTCGTCGGCCGCAATTGCCGGCTGCTGCAGCGCGACGCACCGAACGAGGAGGCGCGGGCCAAGATCCACGCCTTCCTCGAGAACGAGCGGCTGGACTCGGTGCGCACGCCGATCGTGAATTTCCGCAAGGACGGGCGCCCGTTCGTCAATCTGCTGTACATGTCGAAACTGAAGGCGCTGTCGGGCGAGGTGCGCTTTCTTTTCGCATCTCAATTCGACGTCAGCCGCTCGCAACCGGAGCTGCTTTCCGCGTACGATACCGAACTCAGCCGGACCTTGTCCCGGCTGAGTCCGACGCTTGCCGAGAGTGGCATCGTCATCGAGGGCTCCCTCATGACGATCGCCAACACCGTCGCCACGGTCGCGCAGGCGAAGCTCACCCTCGCGGATCTCGATGCACCAGGATTTCCTTGACGAGCCCGGGGCGGGAGCCTCGGAGATCCTGGATGGCGCCGGGCAGGTCGTGCCCCCACCCTTCACGGGACCGGTGGTGGGCATCGGGGCCTCGGCGGGGGGGCTCGAAGCCCTGCGCGAGATGCTGGCGCGCGCCCGGGCTCCCACCGGGATGGCCTTCGTCATCGTCCAGCATCTCGACCCCAACCACGAGAGCATGCTGGCCCAGCTCCTGGACCGGCACACCGAGCTGGCGGTGCTCCAGTGCGAGGGCGGCGAGCGGATCGCGGGCGACAGGGTCTACATCATCCCGCCGGGACGCGGTCTGGTCATCCAGAACGGCGTTCTCGAACTCACGCATTTCGTGCAGCCGCGCGGCTTGCGGCGGCCCATCGACGACTTCTTCCTCTCGCTCGCCGTCGACCAGCAGGCCAACGCCGCCTGCGTGATCCTGTCGGGCACGGGCGCCGACGGCACGACGGGCCTGCGCGCCATCAAGGAACATGGCGGCGTCTGCGTGGCGCAGCAGCCGGACACCGCGCGCTACGACGGCATGCCGCTCTCCGCCGTCGGGACGGGCCTCGTCGACTTCGTGCAGCCGCCGGGCGAGATCGTGGACTGCCTCACGGCCTTCTTCCGCCGCCGCGGCAGCGACGCCGCCGGCGAGGAGGCGGGCCCGGTCGCCGACCACGTGGACGACCTCTGCCGGGTGATCCGGACGGCGGTGGGCCACGACTTCGCCGGCTACAAGCGCACCACCCTGGTGCGCCGGATCGAGCGGCGGATGCACGTCCTCGGCCTCGATTCCGGCCGGGCCTACCTCGCCCGCGTCCGCGCCGACAAGGCCGAGTGCGAGGCGCTGTTCCGCGACCTCCTCATCAACGTCACCCGCTTCTTCCGCGACGCCGAGCTGTTCGAGATCCTCCGCGAGCGGGTGGTCGAGCCCCTGCTGCGCACCCGCAATCCGGATGAGGACATCCGGGTCTGGATCCCGGGCTGTTCCAGCGGCGAGGAGGCCTACAGCATCGCCATGCTGTTCGCCGACGCCGCCCGCCGCCTCGGCCTGCCCCCGGCGGTCCAGATCTTCGCCACCGACATCGACGAGCGCATGCTCCAGATCGCCCGGGAGGCGACCTATCCGGCCGCGGCTCTGGCCGACATCCCGGCGCATCTGCGGGAGCGCTACGTCGTTCCGCATGCCGAGCGCTTCACCATCGCGGCCGAGATCCGCGACCTGATCCGCTTCTCCAGCCACAGCCTGGTCAAGGACCCGCCCTTCTCGCGGGTCGACCTCCTGTCCTGCCGCAACCTGCTGATCTATTTCGACGAGCGCCTCCAGCAATCGGTGGTGCCGCTGTTCCACTACGCGGTCCGGCCGGGGGGCTACCTGTTTCTCGGCCCCTCGGAGAGCGTCAGCCGGTTCGAGCACCTCTTCCCGGTCATCGACCAGCACGCCCGCCTGTTCGAGCGGCCGCCGGGCGCGCCGCAATACCCGATCGACCTGCCCGGGAGCGCCCGGCGCGGCGAGGCCCGGCGCGGCGGCCGCGAGGAGCGCCGCGGCGCCCCGTCGATCGCCGACGAGACCGTGGCGGTGCGGCGCGTCATGGAGCGCTACGCCCCGCCCAGCATGGTGCTCAACGAGGATGGCGGCATCATCGCCGCCTACGGGCGCCTGAGCCGCTACTTCGATTTCCCGGTCACGCGGACTGGCGGCACCAGCGCCATCACCCTGGCCCGCCCGGGCCTGCGCGACGTGATCGGGCCGCTGCTCCGCCAGACCCGCGACGCGCGCAAGCGCGTGGTCGTCCGCGACGTGGAGATCCGCTCGGAATACGGCGTCCAGCCGGTGGAGCTGATCTGCGATCCCCTGCCCGACGGCTCGATGCTGCTCGTCCTGCGCGACACCGGCGCCTTCCGGGCAGCGGACGATCTCGACCTCATCGAGCTGGATGCCGGCGGCGACCACGTCGAGGCGCTGGAAGAGGAGCTGCTGCGCACGCGCTACAAGCTCCGCTCCGCCGTCGAGGAGCTCGAGACGACGAACGAGGAGCTGAAGAGCTCCAACGAAGAAATGATGTCGATGAACGAGGAGCTCCAGTCGACGAACGAGGAGCTCTCCACGGTCAACGACGAGCTGAAGACGAAGGTCGAGCAGCTCACGATCGCCAACGCCGATCTGCGCAATTTCTTCGAATCGACCGACCTCGCCGTGATCGTGCTGGACCGCGAACTCAAGGTGCGCAGCTTCACCACGACGGCCACGACGATCTTCCCGCTGCAGCCGGGCGACCGCGGGCGGCCGCTCGCCGACGTCGCGAGCCGCTTGGCCGGCCAGGATTACCTGCACGACGCACGGGAAGTCTGCGCCGGCGGCTCGGTCATCCAGCGGCGCGTCGCCACCCGGGACGGCGACCGGACGCTGTCCCTGCGGGTGCTGCCCTACCGTCTGCAGAACGGCAGCGTCGACGGCGCCACCCTGGTGCTCACCGACATCACGGAGGCCCTGGCCCTGGAGCGCCAGCTCGCTGCCGAGCGGGAGCGGCTGGAACTGGCCGTCAAGGCCGGGGGGATCGGCGTCTGGGAATACAGCCCCGACACCGGGACCATCCTGGTCGACAGCACGGCCGGCACGATGTTCGGCCTCACGCCGGACGCCCCCCACCCCACCGCGGCCCTGGCGGCCTGCGTGGTCCCCGAGGACCGCCCCGGCCTGGAGGCGGCGCTCGCCAAGGCCGCGCACGGGCTGGACGAGTTCGAGGCGCGCCTGCGCATCCGCGCGGCGGAGCACGGGGCCCGGCACATCCGGAGCTACGGGCGCCTGACCCGGAGCGGAGACCGCAAGCGCATCGTCGGCGTCTGCATCGACGTCTCACCGGAATACGCGCTCGCCGAGACCCGCGACCTGATGCTCCGGGAGATGAACCACCGGGTGAAGAACCTGTTCGCGATCATCGGCGGCATGATCTCGGCAGGCGCCCGCACGCACCGGGAGATCGGCGTCTTCGCCTCCGACATGCGCGACCGCATCTCGGCCCTCGGGCGGGCGCATTCCCTGGCCGATCCCACCGACGGACAGGGCCTGAGCGACCTCGCAGGCCTGATCGAGGCGACGCTGCGGCCCTATCGCGACCACGTTCCGACGACGATCGAGGGGCCCCTCGTGACGATCAACTGGCGGCACGTGTCGTCGCTGGCCATGATCCTGCACGAATGGGCCACGAACTCGGTGAAGTACGGGGCGCTCGGGTCCGACGACGGGTCCTTGTCGGTGACCTGGGACCGGGAGGCGGCCGGGCTCGTCCTGGTCTGGTGCGAGCGCATGGCCCGCGTGACCGAGCCGCGACCCGGGCACGGCTTCGGCTCGCTGCTCGTGGAGATGTCCCTGCGGCAGCTCGAGGCCGCCGTGGAGCGCCGCCACGACGCGTCCGAATACCGGATCACCCTGACCCTGCCGGATTCGGCGCTCACGCGGAGCTGACCGGGCTCCTGCGTCGACCGCCCCCCTCTGGCGGACGCCTGCCTGGGCGCTCTGCCTGTGCCCGGATCCGGGATCACAAGCACGGCGGCCCGCCGCGGCGGGTGCCGGGCGGGCCGTCCTTCATCCTGCGGCGGGGCGCCGAGCGTCCGGCGCCCGCCCGATCAGTCGATGACCTCGACGATGCGGTGGGTGCGATCGACCAGCACGGGCTGATCGTTCACGATCGTATAGCGGTAGCCCGGACGCACCCGGTACTCGGTGGGCACGTCGTAGTAGCTCACGCTGTCCTCCGGCAGCACGGTGCCGACCCGGACCGGGCCGCCCCAGCTGTAGGAGCGGACGCCGCGCTCGCGGACGTAGCTGCGGAAGCGGGGACGGTCGTCGACGCCGAGGATGCCGCCCACCGTTCCGGTGGCCGCCCCGACCGCGCCGCCGACGATGCCGCCGACCGGACCCGCCGCGGCGGAGCCCGCCTCGGCGCCCTCGGCCGCACCGCGCAGGGTGCCCTGCGCCTGGGCGGCCATCGGGAGGGCCAGGACGCCGGCCGTGGCCAGCGCGAGAAGAAGCTTGTTGGTCATGGTCGAATCTCCCTGAGCGTCAGATCCCTTCAGGTCGCGGGCGCTCAGTTGCAGCCTTCCTTGTGGACGGTCTTGGAATTGCCCATGCCGTCCTCCTTGTGGACGGTCTTGGAGCCGCAATCGACGCTGCCGGTGGTCACCTCACGACGCTCGACCACGCCGTCGCGGTGCTCGACGGCGACGCCCGGGGCGCTGTCGCGGTGGATCACCGTGGTGTCCTCGGCGCTCGCCGGCACAGCCGCACCGCACAGAGCCGCGAACAGAGCGCCGGAGAGAAGGATGTTCCGCATTGGTAGCCTCCTGACTTCAATCGAAGGCAGCAACGGCAAGCGCGAGAAAGAGTTCCATCGGACGGCGCGCGCAGAACCCTCAGGAACCTGCGATAAAAGCAGGTATTGATTGTGGGCAATCGAGTAGATCGGCGCCGACCGGCGAAGAACAACGCGTGGGGCGCGTCGGCCGGTCGGGACCGCCCCCCGGCGGACTGATCACGCCTTCGTGTACCGGACTCGCGTGGGGCCCGGGGTTCGCGCGAGCGCCCGCCGCGTGCACGTGCCGGAGATTGCGGCGATCCTCCCGATCCGGCACGGTTCCCGGCGCGTGACGACGCGTCGCGGAGCGCGCCCTGCCACAAGGGCCGCGCCGCCGTTGCCTCGCTTCTGCCGAATCCCGATCTTCAATCTGTGGATGCGCCATTTCGGGCACAGCCGGTCCGGGCATGACCCAGCGAGCGACGCCGAAGGAGTTCGAGCGCGGGCAGCCCGTCGAGGCGCTGGCCGGCACGATCGAGCGCGTCACGTTCCACAGCCCCGAGACCGGGTTCTGCGTCCTCAAGGTCCAGGCGCGCGGCAAGCGCGACCTCGTGCCGGTGATCGGCCATGCGCCGGCGATCGGCGCGGGCGAGTGGATCACCGCCACGGGCATCTGGCACACGGACCGCCAGCACGGCCTGCAGTTCAAGGCCGACACCCTCAAGGTCACGCCGCCCACCGGGGTCGCGGGCATCGAGAAGTACCTCGCCTCGGGCCACATGCGCGGCATCGGCCCCGCCATGGCCAAGCGCATCGTCGCCACCTTCGGGGAAGGCACCTTCGAGATCATCGAGGCCGAGCCGGGCCGCCTCACCGAGGTGGAGGGCATCGGGCCCAAGCGCGCCGCCCGCATCGTGGCGGGCTGGTCCGAGCAGAAGGCCGTGCGCGAGATCATGCTGTTCCTGCACGCCCACGGCGTCGGGACGGCCCGGGCGGTGCGGATCTTCAAGACCTACGGCCACGAGGCCATCGCGGTCATGACCGAGGATCCCTACCGGCTGGCGAAGGACATCCGGGGCATCGGGTTCAAGACCGCCGACGCCATCGCGATGAAGCTCGGGCTGACCCCGGAGGCGCCGCAGCGCCTGCGGGCCGGGATCTCCTTCGCCCTGCAGACGGCCACCGACGCGGGACATTGCGCCCTGCCGGTGGCGGATCTCGTCACGCTGGCGGGCGACCTCCTCGGCGTCGAGGCGCCGCTGATCCGCACGGCGCTCCTCGACGTGCTGGAGACCGGCGAGGTCGTCCAGGACATCGTCGGCGACAAGGCCTGCATCTTCCTCGCCGGCCTGCACGCGGCCGAGCGCGCCATCGCCGAGCGGCTCCGGCGCCGCGCGGCAGGCAGCCCGCCCTGGCCGGAGATCGACCTCGCCCGGGCGCTGCCCTGGGTCGCGGAGAAGACCGGCAAGACGCTCTCGCCCTCGCAAGAGGAGGCCGTGCGGCGCGTGCTCGGCGCGAAGCTCGCGGTGGTCACCGGCGGACCGGGGGTGGGCAAGACCTCGACCCTCGACACGATCCTGCGGATCCTGCGGGCCAAGGGCGTGCGGGTGCTGCTCGCCGCCCCGACGGGCCGGGCCGCCAAGCGGATGAGCGAGCAGACGGGCCTCGAGGCCAAGACCCTCCACCGCCTGCTGGAGATCGACCCCAAGCACGGCGGCTTCTCGCGCAACGAGGAGAACCCCCTCCCCTGCGACCTGCTCGTCATCGACGAGACCTCGATGGTCGACGTGCCGCTGATGAACGCGCTGACCAAGGCGGTGCCCGAACACGCGGCCCTGCTGCTCGTGGGCGATGTCGACCAGCTGCCCTCGGTGGGGCCGGGCCAGGTGCTCGCCGACGTGATCGCCTCCGGCGCCGTGCCGGTGGCGCGGCTCACGGAGGTGTTCCGGCAGGCGGCCGAGAGCCGGATCGTGGTGAACGCCCACCGGATCAATGCCGGGCAGATGCCCGAGCCCGTCCCCCGCGGCGCGGAGAGCGACTTCCACTGGATCACGATCGACGACCCCGAGCCGGCCGTGCGGACGCTGATCGAGGTGGTGACACGGCGCATCCCGGCCCGCTTCGGCCTCGATCCGGTGCGCGACGTGCAGGTGCTCACCCCGATGCAGCGCGGCGTGCTCGGCGCGCGCAACCTCAACCACGAACTCCAGGCGGTGCTGAACCCGGACCCGCCCGTCTCGGTGGAGCGGTTCGGCTGGCGCTTCTCCCCCGGCGACCGGGTGATGGAGAGCCAGAACGACTACGACCGCGAGGTGTTCAACGGCGATCTCGGCACCGTGGCGCGGATCGATCAGGACGCGGAGGCGGTGATCGTCGATTTCGAGGGGCGCGAGGTCGTCTACCCCTACGGCGAGCTCGACACGCTGGTCCCGGCCTACGCCACGACCATCCACAAGTCGCAGGGCTCGGAATACCCGGCGGTGGTGATCCCCCTCGCCATGCAGCACTGGACGATGCTGGCGCGCAACCTCCTCTACACGGGCGTGACCCGGGGCAAGCGGCTGGTGGTGCTGCTCGGACAGCGCAAGGCGGTGGCCGTCGCCGTCCGGGGCGGCACCCTGAAGCCCCGCTGGACGAAGCTGCGGGAGTGGCTGAGCCGGGAATCGTAGGCCCGCAGCCCCCGCATCCGGAGGGGGTTGGATCCTCCTGCCCGTCTGCCACGGCCCGAACCGCGGCGGCGCTCCCCGCGGCGGCGGCGCCGACCGCGTCGATGCACACGTCGGCCCGAGGGAATCGGTCGTCTTCTTCAGGAAGACGACGGGATCCCCGAGGGAGCGGAAATTGTAGACCTCGGCGGGGCAGTACCGCCGCGCGAAGTCGAGCCGGTACTCGACATGGTCGATGACGATCACCCGGCCGGCCCCGAACAGCCACGCGCAGCGGGCCGCCATCGGCGTAGGGCACCCGCACGTATTCGGCCTGGCCGCCATCGTAGCCGCCGGCGGTGTGCGAGTAGCCGAAGATCCCGCCGAATGCGGTGGCCTGCGCGTTCGACTCGTGGCAGTTCCCGAACAGCCCCTGCTTGCAGAAATGGCAGCGGCCGCAGGCGATGTTGAACGGGACCAGCACGTGGTCGCCGACGGCGAGATTGGTCACGCCGGGGCCGACTTCCTCAACAACGTCGGTGAATTCGTGGCCGAACGTCAAGCCCACGCGGGTATCCGGCACCATCCCGTGGTACAGGTGAAGATCAGATCCGCAGATGCAGGTGCGCGTAACCCGCACGACGGCGTCCTGAACATGCTCGCAGACGGGGACCGGCTTGCGATCGACCCGCCCGCGGTAGGGTCCACGGTAGTTCATCGCCAGCATACAGCGGCTCCGTCACCCAGGATTGTGGGAACTCACCTGCGGGCCCGAGTTCCCGCCGGCCCGGCGGGGGCACAACGCTGCGCCGCGCAGCGCCGGCGAGCCGGCGCGTCGCGCGCTCATCGCGCGCGCGCGGCATCCGGGGCCGGGTCGGCGCGCCGCACCGGCCGGCTGACGAACCGGGAGCCGGCGAGCAGGAAGCGCCAGGGCGTCTCGGCGCCGCGCGTGATCCCGATGCGCCGGTCGCTGACCACGTCGGCGGGGCCGGTGCGGGGCTCGAACCGGAACGGCGGCCGCCCGAGGGGCGCCCCGTCCAGCGCGCCGGTGATGCCGAGCGCCTGGGCGAGGCGGCCCGGGCCGGCGCAGAGGAGCCGCGTCTCGCCCGTGCCCCGGCGCGCCTGCATGGCGGGCAGCCCCTCGGTCGGCGCGATGGCGCGGATCAGCACCGCGCTGCCGGGCTCGCAGACGAGGTTCAGGCACCAGTGCATCCCGTAGGAGCGGTAGACGTAGACGTGCCCGGGGGGGCCGAACATGCTGGCATTGCGCCGCGTCGGGCCGCTGAAGCTGTGGGAGGCCGGATCGGTGCGGTCATAGGCCTCCGTCTCGACGATGAGGCCGCCGGCCCCTCCGACGAAGAGGCCGGCGCCGATCAGGTCGGGCGCCACCGCGGCGGCGCTCCGGGCGAAGAAGGTGTCCAGCATCGGCTCTCCGGGTCGGGCAGGTGCCATCCGGCAGAGGCAACCCGCCAGCGGGCCATCCGGTTGACCCGGAGGACAAACCCTGTCGAGCCCGCCGAGGAGGCGTCGCGGACTGAGCATCTCCGGCGAGGCGGATGTCGCCATCGTGGGCGCGGGCGCCGCGGGTCTCGCCGCGGGCCGCCGGCTGCGCGCGCGGCGGCCGGACCTGCGGATCCGCCTGCTCGAGGCGCAGGCGCGCACCGGCGGGCGGGCCCACACCGTCGCGCCCCCCGAGATCGGCGCGCCCCTCGACCTCGGCTGCGGCTGGCTGCACGGCGCCGAGAGCAATCCCTGGCTGCCGATCGCCGAGGCGCTCGGCTTCCATGTCGACCGCACCCCCGCTCCCTGGGACGTGCAGTACCGGGATCTCGGCTTCCCGCCGGCGGCGCGGCAGGCCGCCGCGCAGGCGGATCCGGTGGACCGTCCCCTCGCCGCGCTCCTCGAACCGGGCGATCCGTGGAACGGGCTCTTGGACGCCGTGAGCAGCTACGTGAGCGGCGCCGAGCTCGCGGACCTCTCGCTCCACGACGCCGCGCGCTACCGCGTCCGGGGATCGGATTGGCGGGTGGTGGAGGGCTACGGGCGCGCGGTGGTCCGGTTCGGCGCCGGACTGCCGGTCACGCTCGCCATGCCGGTGACCCGGATCGATCACGGCGGGGCCGGACCGATCCGGCTGGAGACGCCGGGGGGAACCCTGCGGGCCCGCGCCGTGGTCGTGACGGTCTCGACCAACCTCCTGGCCGAGGAGGCGATCCGCTTCGCGCCGGCGCTGCCCGACAAGGTCGCGGCCGCGCGAGACCTGCCGCTCGGGCTCGCCAACAAGGTGTTCCTGCATCTCGCCACGCCCGAGGAGCTCCCGGCGGACGGGCACCTGATCGGCACGCCGCACAGCGCCCGGACCGGCGCCTATCACCTGCGCCCCTTCGGGCGGCCGGTGATCGAAGGGTATCTCGGCGGGTCCCTCGCCCGGGACCTGGAGCGCGCCGGTGACGCGGCCGCCGCCGCCTTCGCCCTCGACGAGCTGGCGGGGCTGCTGGGCGCGGATTTCCGCCGGCGGGCCTCGCTCCTGACCGCGACCCGCTGGGGGCAGGCGCCCGCCGCGCGCGGCTCCTACGCGTATGCCCGGCCGGGCGCGGCCGGACAGCGCGCGATCCTGGCGGCGCCGGTGGAGGGCCGCCTGTTCTTCGCCGGGGAGGCGACCTCCCCCGATGCCTTCACGACCGTGCGCGGAGCCTACGAATCCGGGCTGCGGGCCGCGGAGGAGGTCCTGTCGGCCCTCGGCCCGCCCCGGTGACGGCTTACCGAACGGCGACGCCGTTCGGTGGGTTGACGGGCGTGAGCCACCTCGTTCAAGCCCGCCTCGTCAACGATCCGTTCTCGGATCCCGGCCTCTATCTCGACCTCCGCCACGCCCGCCGCGCCCTGCTGTTCGACCTCGGCGACGTGGCGGCGCTCTCGGCCCGGGAGCTGATGCGGGTGAGCGACGTCTTCGTCTCGCACACCCACATGGACCATTTCACGGGCTTCGACCGCCTGCTGCGGGTGTGCCTGCACCGCCCGCAGCCCCTGCGCCTGGTGGGGCCCGCGGGCTTCATCGACCGGGTCGCCCACCGGCTGCACGCCTATACCTGGAACCTGCTCGGGTCCCATTCCCCGGACTTCCGCATCCGGGTCGAGGAATTCGTCGACGGGCAGCTCGTGCGCGGGGCGGAGTTCCGGTCGCGGGAGCGATTCGCCGCGCGCCCGATGCCACCGTCGGATGTCGGGCGCGGCCGTGTGCTCGCCGAGGAGGCGTTCCGGATCGAGGCCGCGGTGCTCGATCACGGTATCCCCTCCCTGGCCTTCGCGCTGGTCGAGCCTGTGCGGGTGAATGTCTGGCAGGGCAGGCTGGAGCCGCTCGGCCTCGCGCCGGGCCCCTGGCTCGGCGCGGCGAAGCGGGTCGCGCGCCGGAATCTGCCGCCCGAGACGCCCGTACCGGTGGGAGCGGGCCGTATCCTGCGCCTCGGCGACCTCGTCGCGGGCGTGTTCCGGATTGGCCCGGGCCAGAAGGTCGCCTACGTCACCGATGCCGCCGATACACCGGAGAACACCGCGCGGATCCTCGCCCTGGCGGCGGGCGCGGACGATCTGTTCATCGAGGCGGTGTTCCTGGAGGCCGACCGGGCGGCCGGGACGCGGACCCGCCATCTCACCGCCGCACGCGCCGGGATGCTGGCCCGAGAGGCGGGCGTGCGGCGGGCCGTGCCGTTCCACCACTCGGCCCGCTACGCCGAGCGCCCGGACGCCCTCGCCGAAGAGTTCCGGGCAGCCTTCGCGGGCGAGGCCGGATCGGAGAGCGACATCGACTCGCAGACGGCGCCCGAACAGAAATAAATCGGACGCGATGGAAGTCTTGCTGGTACGAGGGTCGGCGAATTGCGGGCCCACGGCCGATCCGATCGGACCTCCCAGCATGATGCGCACAGCCGCGATCGCGACGCTCCAACCCGCCGACGAGGCCGCGCAGGCCCGGCCGGCCTTTCGCGCCGCCCGGGCGCGCCTCCCTCTGACCCTGCGCCGACTCCGGCTGACGAGCGGGCTGATCCTGTTCGGCTACGTGCTGACCCACTTGGTCAACCACGCGCTGGGCAACATCTCCCTCGGCGCCATGGAGGACGGGCTCAGCCTCGCTTCAGCCCTGTGGCTCAACCCGCTCGGCCTGACGCTGCTCTACGGGGCGCTGCTGGTCCACATGTTCCTCGGGCTCCAGGCCCTCTACGCCGCGCGCTTCTTCCATTGGCGGCGCTCCGAGGCCCTGCAACTCGTCTCCGGCCTGCTGATCCCGCCGCTGCTCATCAGCCACATCGTCGGGACCCGGATCTCCTTCGTCACCGAGGGGCTCGACAAGGGCTACGCGCAGGAACTCTACGCCTTCTGGGTGGCGTCACCGCCGCTCGGCCTGATGCAGGTGGCCGTGCTGGTCGTCGCCTGGATCCACGGCTGCATGGGCCTGTATTTCTGGCTCCGACTGAAGCCCGCCTTCGGGCGCGCGGCCCCCTGGCTGCTCGCCCTGGCGGTCCTGGTGCCGGTCCTGGCGCTGCTGGGCTTCGCGCAGGGCGGCCGGGCGATCCTCGCCCTGGCGCAGGACCCGGCCTGGCGCGCGGTGGCGCTCCAGCCCGTCCATGTCGGGCTGCCCGATCAGGTGGCGCGGCTCGCCGACATCCGGGCCGGGATGCTCACGACCTACGCGGGCTTGGTCGCCGCCGTCATCGCGGCGCGCGGGGCCCGGACCCTGACGGAGGTCAAGCGCGGGACGATCCGGCTCAGCTATCCGGACGGGCGGGTCGTCCGGGTGCCCCGGGGCAGCAGCGTCCTGGAGGCCAGCCGGCGCAACCGGATCCCCCATGCCAGCGTCTGCGGCGGCCGCGGCCGGTGCTCGACCTGCCGGATCCGGGTGACGGACGGCAGCGACGGGACGCCGTCCCCCGGCCGGGCCGAGCGGGCCGTCCTGGAGCGGATCGCGGCGGGTCCCGGCGTCCGCCTCGCCTGTCAGTTCCGGCCCGAGACCGACCTCGCCGTGGTGCCGCTGCTGCCGCCGCAGCCGCGCGTGCGCCAGGCGGACCTGCTCGACCGGGCGCAATCCGGCGAGGAGCGCTTCATCGTGGCGATGTTCGTCGACCTGCGCGGCTCGACGCGGCTCGCCGAGGAGCGGCTGCCCTACGACACGGTGTTCATCATCAACCGCTTCCTCGGCGCGGTGGGCGAGGCCGTGCGGGAGGCCGGCGGCTCCACCAACCAGTTCCTGGGCGACGGGCTCCTGGCCCTGTTCGGCCTGGAGACCGAGCCCGGGCAGGCGGCCCGGGACGCCCTGCGGGCAGTCGACCTCATCGGCGAATCCGTCGCGACCCTGAACCGGCTGCTGGCCGAGGACCTGGAGCACACCCTCCGGTACGGGATCGGCGTGCATGCGGGCCTGGCGATCGTCGGCGAGATGGGCGACGCCACCGATGCCCGTTTCACGGCGCTCGGCGACACCGTCAACGTCGCGTCCCGGCTGCAGGGGCTGACCAAGAGCCTCGGCTGCGTCGCCGTAGTGTCGGAAGCCGTCTACCGGACGGCGCAGGTGGCGCCGGCGGCGATCCGGGACGTCGCGCTGCCGGGCCGCTCCGAGACCGTCCGGGTCAGCGCGCTCCCGCACCGTTGAGCCCCTCCCGCGATCGCGTCGAGCGCGCGGGAAGACGGCGCGGTCCGCCGGTCACGACCGGTGCGCCGGGCCCGTCCGGAGCGCGGGTGCCAGCACCAGCATGAGCGGCACCGCGGCCAGCGCCGTCGCGGCCGCCGCGACCGCCGCCCAGTGCGGGCCGGCCGCGTCGCCGAGCCGGCCATAGACGAGCGGGGCCGCCAGCGCGCTGCCGCCGAGCGTCCAAGTGTAGAACACCGCGAAGGCCCTCTCGACCTGCCCGCCGGGAGCCAGGTCCGGCACGGTGCCGTAGAGCACCGAGGAGGTGCCGTTCAGCATCACGCCGAGCACCGGCAGCAGGAGCAGCACGGGCGCGAGCGGCAGCGCGATCACCGCCAGGATCGCCAGGGCGGTCCCGGATTCGGTGAGGATCACGGTGCGGGTCACGCCGAGGCGCTCCCCGATCCGGCCGCAGACGGCCTTGCCCAGCGCGCCGCCGACGAAGACCAGGGAGAGCGCGAGGCCCACCGTGGTCAGCGCCGCGCCCTTCTCCTGCATCAGGAACGGCAGGTAGATCAGGAAGGCCGGCCGGGCGGCGTTGTCGAGCATGCCGATGGCGACGAGGAGCCGGAAATCGGTCCGCCCGCCCGATCCGATGCCGGTGCGGGCGGCCGGCCGCGCCGGCGCGCTGCGGGCCGCGCTCTGTGAGTCTGGATCACACGGGAGCAGGCGCCCGACCGCCAGCGCCACCACCACGCCCGCGCCGGCGATCACCCAGAGCGCCTGCCGCCAGCCCCACAGGGTCAGCAGGAACCCGACCAGGGGCGGCACCGCCGCCTTCCCGAGATCGCCGGTGAAATTGTAGGTGCCGAGCGGCCCGCGGGCCGCGGATCCGTAGGCCCGGGCGATCACGGCCGAAGCCAGGGGATGCTGGGTGCTGCTGCCGGCCCCGCCGATCAGGAGGCCGAGACCGAGCCCGATCAGGCCGCCCGAGGCGCCGGCCAGCGCGTAGCCGCCCGCGCTCAGCAGCGTCCCGAGGACCAGCACGGTGCGGGCGCCGAGGGTCCGGGCCAGACGGCTGGCCGGCATCTGCAGCGCGGCCAGCGCCCCGTTATACAGGGAGCGCAGGAGCGCCAGGGCGACGTAGTCGAGGCCGAACTCCGCCTGCCAGACCGGCAGCAGCACGTAGAGCAGGTCCGTGTAGCCGTCGTGCAGGGCGTGATTGACCCCCGTGGCCACGAGGGTTCGCCGTGCCTCCGGCCGGGCGCCGGTCTCGGAGGGTGCGGCCAGATCCGGCGCGACGGTCATCCTGTCTCCACGCGTGATGCCCGCGCAGGATGTCCGCCTGTCGTGAAGCTGACAAACGACTTATGCTGACGCTCGCGTGAGGAAATCTGACCCGTGCACCGCCGCCTGCCGCCCCTGAATGCCGTGAGAGCCTTCGAGGCGGCGGCCCGCCACGCGAGCTTCACCCGTGCCGCGGAGGAGCTGCGGGTCACCCATGGGGCGGTGAGCCGGCAGGTGCAGCTTCTCGAAGCATGGCTCGGCGTGCCGCTCTTCGAGCGTCTCAACCGGCGCGTCGTCCTCACCGAGGCCGGCGGCGCTTACGCCGCCGAGATCGGCGCCGCCCTCGACCGCATCGCCCTGGCGACGGCGCGCCAAGCGGAGCGCGGCCGGCCGCGCCTGCTGCACGTCAACGCGCTGGCGACCTTCACCCTGCGCTGGCTGATCCCGCGCCTGTCCGGCTTCCAGCTGGCCCATCCTGCCATCGAGGTCCGGCTCACGACCTCCAACGTGCCTCTCGCCCAGGTGGCGGAGCCCTTCGATGTCGCGATCCGGGGCGGTCCGGATAGCCGCCCCGGCCATATCGCGCAGCCGTTCCTGTCCGAGCGGCGGATTCCTGTGTGCAGCCCGGCGCTGCTGCAGCGTCTCCCGCTCGAGGAGCCGGAGCAACTCCGGCAGCACACGCTCCTGCACGCCGCGACGCTCCCGCAAGTCTGGCCGCAATGGCTTCGCGTGGCGGGCGTGCCCGACCTCCAGCCGCAGGCCTCCGTGACGCTGGAGCATTTCTACCTGACGCTCCAGGCCGCCCTCGACGGCCTCGGGGTGGCCATGGGCCCGGAACGGCTGATCGCCGACGACGTGGCGGCCGGCCGTCTGACCCTGCCCTTCGCCGGCCCGGCGCTGCCGGCGCGGAGCTACTACACCTATGTCCCCGAGCCGCGGGCGGACGACCCGGCGGTGCGGGCCTTCTGCGGGTGGCTCGCCGAGGCGGCCCGCCGGCCGTGATGCGGGGTCCGGACGGAGCGCCGCGAAGCGGCCCAGGATCGCAGGACGTCGCCAGCGGGGCGCCGACGGGGTGGCGGCGCTGCGATTCCGGAGGCGGGGGGATCCGCGCGTTTCGGTCGAAAGCCGTCGACAGTGTCGGCGCGGCGGAGCTTTCGCGTGGCGTGTCGCCGGCTCCGGGCGCATGGAAGTCCTCAGGAACGCCCTGACCGGCGTCCGGGTTGGCGTCAGACGCCGCTGCCGAAGGTGACCTCATGGCGCGCAAGCGTCTCCGTCCGACGATCGAGAGCCTGATCGAATCCCTGGGGAGGCTCGGCCTGTCGCCGGAGGCGGTCGACCTCGACCGTCTGCTCGTCCAGCTCGAACTGCCCGAATACGGCGCCGAGGTGGAGGACGACCGGGTCGCCCGGGCGCTCCGCGCGATGCAGGCGGCCCGGGTCTTCGCGGAGACCGGGATCCCGGCGGTCCGCAAGGCCGTGCCGAACCTCCGGGCCGTGGTGACCAAGGACCATCGCATCACCTGGCTCATCCGGACCGAGATCCCGCTCCTCGACAACGGCCGGCTGGATCTGCGGCTCGACCTCGCGCCGGATCCGGAGGCGGCCGAGATCCTCGCCCGCATGGCCGCCCGGAACGACCCGGCCCACCGCCTGGAATCCCTGCGCGAGGCCGTGGCGCGGTCCGCGCGCGAGGCCGCCCGTGCCCTGCACAAGCCGGTCGACCGGCTGCGGGCGCAGCTCCTCGTCGACCTGCGCGAGGTCGGGGCGGATGCCGCCGCCTACATCGCCCATATGGACCGGTCGCTCCGGTCCCGGGTCTTCACCTACGGCCCGAAGCTCGCCCGCGGCCTCAACGACACCCTGACGCCGGTCCGCCGGCACGCCAAGGCGGTGGCGCGCGAGGGTTCGCGTCTGCGCCGGCTGCGCGATCAGGTCGGCTTCGGCGCCTATATCGAACGGTTCACGGCCGCCCGGCGCCTCAACCGGCGGATCCTGTTCCACATGGGTCCGACCAATTCCGGCAAGACCTACGCGGCCCTCCAGCATCTGACGGCGGCCGAGACCGGCGCCTACCTCGCGCCGCTCCGGCTCCTGGCGCTGGAGAATTACGAGGCCCTGCGCGAGCGCGGCCTGCGCGCCGGCATGGTCACCGGCGAGGAGGTGCTGGGCGAGGTGGCCCCGACCCACACCGCCCGCACGATCGAGACCGCCGACCTGACCCGGCCCATCGACGTCGCGGTGATCGACGAGATCCAGATGCTGTCGGATCCCGACCGCGGCTGGGCCTGGACCAATGCGCTGTTCGGCGTTCCGGCGCGAACCGTGATCGTCTGCGGCTCCGACGACGCCCTGTCGTATGTCCGGCGCGCCGCCGAGGCCGCCAACGAGTCGCTGGAAGTGATCCCGTTCACCCGCAAGTCGCCGCTCCTGCTCGTGGAGGAGGCGGTGCCCCTGGAGAAGGTCGAGGCCGGCGACGCGGTGGTGGCCTTCTCCCGCCGGGCCGTGCACGAGAACCGCGAGATCCTGGTGGCGCGGGGCCACCGGGTGGCGACGATCTACGGCGCTTTGTCGCCGGAGGTCCGCCGGGCCGAGGCCGCGCGCTTCCGCTCGGGCGAGGCCAGCGTGCTGGTGACCACCGACGCGATCGGCATGGGGCTCAATCTCGGGCCGCTCCGGCGGATCGTGTTCTCGGCGGTGCGCAAGTGGGACGGGAGCGCCGAGCGGGCGCTCACCCATTCCGAGATCCGGCAGATCGCCGGCCGGGCCGGCCGCTACGGGCACCAGGATGTCGGCTACGTGGCGGCGACCGACCCGTTCGCCATCGAGCCGATCCGCACCGCGCTGTCGGGCGCCCCGACGGCCCCGGCGGCCGACACGCGCTTCTTCGTCCGCCCGGATCTCGGGGCGATCCGCTCGGTGGCCGAGGAGATGCGCACGCACAGCCTCACCGAGGTGCTGACCCACTTCGCCCGGGCGACCTTCTACGCGGGCTCGCCGTTCCAGCCCTCGGCCCTGGAGGAGGTGCTCGACGTCGCCCGGACGGTCGACCGGGCGCGGCTGCCGATCGAGGAGAAATTCGCCTTCTCGGTGTGCCCGATCGACCGGCGCGACGAGATCGCCATGGGGCTCCTGGAGCGCTGGTGCCAGGCCCGGGCCGCGGGCCTCACGGTCCCGGCGCTCCGCGGCAACCTCGCGGGCGCCCTCGACTACCAGGAGCGGACCGTGAAGCTCGCGAGTGCCTATCTGTGGCTGTCGCGGCGCTTCCCCGAGACCTTCGACGACGTGGAGGCGATCCGCCACATGCGCGGCCGCGCCAACGACGCCATCGAGCAGCACCTGCGGGAGACCGCGACCCGCAAGGCCGAGCGGCGGAGCCGGCGGAGTGTCGGGGCGCGCTGACCTATCCTCTAGATCCGCTCCCCCGCCAGCCGGCCCCGCAGCAGATCGACGAAGGCCCGGGTCCGGGCCGGCGTCGGCGCGTTTCCCGGCCAGAGGGCGTGGACTGGGATCGGCGGCGGCTCATGCGCGGGCAGCAGCAGTTCCAGCAATCCCTGATCCAGCTCGGCGCGCACCTGCCAGAGCGGCGCCAAGCCGATCCCGGCGCCTTCCAAGACGGCAGCGTTGGCGGCGGCGGCATCGTTGCAGCGGAACCGGCCCGCGACCGGGACCCGGATCACGCCCCCGGCCTGGGTGAGCGGCCAGAGATCCTCCTCCGGCCCGAAGGCCCTGACCACGCAGGCGTGGTCCGCGAGGTCGGCGGGGGCCGCCGGGCGGCCGCTTCGCGCGAGATAGTCGGGTGAGGCCACGATGACCCGCCGCAGGCGCGCGAGCAGACGCGATTTCAGCGAGGCGGTGCCGGGTTCGCCGATCCGCACGACCACGTCCAGCTTGCTATCGAGCAGGTCCGCGACAGCGTCGGACAGAACGAGGTCGAGTTCCACGGCGGGATGCCGCGCGATGAACGCTGCGGCGGACGGAACGACGTAGCGCGGGGCGAACTGCACGGAGGCGCCGACACGGAACAGGCCGAAGATCTCGGCGCTCCCCCGCATCGCCTCGCCGCGAGCCTCGTCGATGTCGCGCAGCGCGCGCTTCACGCGCTCGTAGAACACGGTCCCGGCGGCGGTCGGCTGCATCCGCCGGGTGGTGCGCCGGACCAGCTCGATTCCGAGTTCCGCCTCGAGGGCGCCGAGCGACCGGCTCACGGTCTGGAGCGAGCAGCTCAGCGCGCGCGCCGCCGCAGTGAGGCTGCCGGCCTCGATGGTCGCCACGAGGACGCGGTACTGCTCCAGACTCGCCACTGTCACGATTTCCGTGAGAGTTCCTCCTGTCAGGCGACGATTATTCCCACGATCGTGGAGTGTATAGGCCCACCCGTCTGTTCCAGAGGAGTCTTGATCATGGCGGCGTGCGATCCGAACGAGGCAGCCGGGGCCGGGGATTCGATCAGCAGGCGGCAGGTCGGCCTGTTCGCCGTGGCGGTGGGGATCGTGGTCCTGCCGCTCTTCGCCACGCAGCCGCTCGTCGGCGTCATCGGTCCGGATCTCGGGCTCTCGCCGAGCGTGTCGGCGCTGACAGCGACCGTGACGCTGCTCGGCTACGCCGCGGGCCTGTTCCTCCTGGTGTCGCTCACCGACGTGCTGGAGAATCGACGGCTGATCCTGGCGATCCTCTTAGGCGACGTCCTCGCGCTCATCGCCCTCGCGCTGGCCCCGACGTCCGCGCTGTTCCTGCTCGCCGCGTTTCTCGTCGGCCTGCTGACGAGCGCGATCCAGATGCTCGTCCCGGTCGCCGCCGCGCTCAGCGCGGAGGCCAGCCGGGGACGCACCGTCGGCGCCGTGATGAGCGGCCTGATGCTGGGAATCCTGTTCTCCCGTCCCCTGGCGAGCCTCGTCGCGGAGTTCTGGGGCTGGCGATCACTCTACGGTCTGCTGGCGGCCGCGGTCGCGGCGCTGACGGTGGCGCTCGCCCCGTTCCTGCCGCCGCTGCGTTCCCGCGGCCACAGCAGCTATGGCGCTCTGATCGGCTCGCTGGGATCGATCCTTCGGGAGGAGCCGGTCCTGCGGCGCAGAGCGGCCAGCCAGGCGTTGTGCATGGGCGCGTTCGGGGCGTTCTGGACGTCCGTGGCGCTGCAGCTCAGTGCGCCGCCCCTGGCGCTGGGTCAGATCGGGATCGCCGGGTTCGCCTTCACCGGCGCGGCGGGGGCCGTCATCGCGCCGATCGCCGGTCGCGCCGGGGATCGGGGCCTCACCCGGCCGGGGGCCCACCGCCCCCCAGCCGCCGGGGGCGGGGGGGCGGGGGGGGGCGGCCCGGGGGGCGGCCGCCAGG
>CAXDNE010000073.1:0-26754 GCA_963990595.1 uncultured Methylobacterium sp. | reverse complement strand
GATTGCCTCTTGTCTCGTGGGCTCGGAGATGTGTATAAGAGACAGGGCTTGGGCGACGCCCGATGGGGACACGGCCCCGGCCGCGCGCGCCGTCGGGCTCCTCGCCGCCTCGCTCGCCCCCGACAGCTACGTGCTGACCCTCGATCGCACGCACGGGACGGTGTCGACCCACGCCCTGGAGGACGACGCGCGATGAACGTCTGGACCGCCGCCATCCTGGCGCTCCTGCCGCCGCTCGCCGTCTCGGCGGCGCTGGTGTGGCGCGGCCGGCCCGGGCAGCGCTTCGCTGCCTACCAGCTCGCCGGCAGCGTCGCGGTGCTGATCCTGACGCTGCTCGCCTTCGCCACGGACCAAGCCTCGATCACCGACCTCGCCCTCACCCTGGTCCTGCTCAACCTGCCCGGCACGATGCTGCTCGCGGTCTTCATGGAGCGCTGGATATGAGTGTCGTCATCGGTGTGCTGCTCGTGCTCGCCGTGGCGGTGACTTGGCTCGCGGCGCTCGCCCTGTGGCGCCTGCCCCGGGCGCTCGACCGGCTGCACGCGCTGGCCTTCCTCAACGTCTCGGCCGCCGCGCTCGTCGTGGGAGCAGCGTTCCTGGCCGACGGCGTCTCCGGGCGCTCGCTGAAGATCCTGCTGATGATGGTCGTCTACCTCGCCTGGGCCGCGGTGCTCTCGCACGTCTCCGGCCGGGCCGTGCTGATGCGCGAGGGCCGCTCGGCATGAGGAAGGTGGCATGAGGAGATCGGCATGAGCGTGATCCTGCCGCTGCTGTTCCTGCTCACGGCCGTCGCCGGCACGGCGGTGGTGCTCGTGCGCGATCCCGTCCGGCAGGTCTTCGCCATCGCGGTCAACGGGCTCGTCCTGACGATCCTGTTCGACGCGCTGCAGGCGCCCGACGTCGCCCTCTCGGAACTGGCCGTGGGCACCGCCGCGGTGCCGCTGCTGTTCCTCGTGGCGCTGATGGCGGTGCGCACGCAGCCGCCCGAGGACAAGCCCGGGGAGAACGCGTGAGCCCGCGCGTCCGCGTCGCGCTGCTGGCACTGGCCGGGCTCGCCCTGCTGCCCGGCGCCGCCGAGGTCATCGCCGGCCTGCCGCCCTTCGGGTCGACGATCGCCCAGTACGGCGAACGCATCAACGCGATCACGCCGGAGGCCCGCCACGTCGCCAACATGGTGAGCGCGATCAACTTCGACCTGCGCGGCCTCGACACCCTCGGCGAGGAGTTCATGCTGCTCGCCGCCATCACCGGCACGGTGGTGCTCCTGCGCGGCCGCCGCGGCGAGGGCAACACCGAGCGCGCCATGCGCCGGCCCGGCCGCGCCGTGATCCCGCGCGCCGAGGCCGTCGTGCTCGCCTGCCGGATCGCCGGCCCGCTCACCGCCCTGTTCGGGCTCTACGTGGTTCTGCACGCCACCGTGACCCCCGGCGGCGGCTTCCAGGGCGGCGTGATCCTCGCCTCCGCCACCCTGCTGATCTACCTCGGCGAAGGCTATGCCGGCTGGCGCGACGCCGTGCGCAGCCACTGGCTCGACGCCCTGGAGGGCGGAGGCGCCCTGCTCTTCGCCCTGTGCGGGCTGGCGCCGATGCTCACCGGCGCCGCCTTCATGCAGAACGTCCTGCCGCTCGGCACCTTCCGCGACCTGTTCTCCGGCGGGCTGATGCTCGTCGAGAACCTCGGTGTCGCCCTGGCGGTGACGGGCGGCTTCACCCAGCTCTTCCTGGAATTCATGGAGGAGACCCGCGAGGCGGACGAGCCCGACGAGCCCGGAGAGGAATCCGCGTGAGTGTTCTCCCCTACGCGGTCGCCGCGTGGCTGTTCGGCGTCGGCCTCTACGGCATCGCCACGAGCCGCAACTTCATCCACCTCGTGGGCTGTCTCGGCGTCTGCCAGTCGGCGACCTACGTGCTGCTGCTCGGCCTCGGCTACCGGTGGGGCAGCATCGCGCCGATCTTCTACGACCACCCGCCGGGAACGCCGGCCGTGGACCCGGTGATGCAGGCTCTGGTGCTCACCGACATCGTGGTCGGCGCGACGCTGACCGCGCTGCTCCTCGTCCTGACGATCCAGGTCTACAAGCGCGCCGGCAGCCTGGATCCCGAGAAGATCCGGCCGATGCGCGCGGGGAGCAAGTCCCGTCGCGGCAAAGGCTCCGGCGATGGCGAGAGCAGGGAGCGGGCCGCGTCGTGACCGCCTTCCCCGCCGCACTCCTGCCCCTTCCCGTCGCCCTTCCCCTCGTGATGTGCGCGGCGATGCTGGCGACCGCGCACCTGCTGCCCGGCCGGCTGCCCGACATTCTGGCGACGCTCACGGCCCTGGCCGTGGCGACCCTATCCGGCCTCATCGCCCTGCACGCCGCAGACGGGCCGCTGGTCTACTGGTTCGGCGGCTGGGAGCCGCGCGACGGCGCCCATCTCGGCATCGGCTTCTCGGTGGAGGCGGCCAGCGGCTGGATCGCGGCCTTCATCGGCCTCCTCTACGCGCTCACCTTCGTGTTCGCCTGGGGCTTCTTCGGCCGGACCCACGGTCACTTCCAGATCCTGATGCTGCTGTTCCTGGCCGCCATGGTCGGGTTCTGCTTCACCCGCGACATGTTCAACCTGTTCGTGTGGTTCGAAGTGATGAGCGTCGCCGCCTTCGCGCTGACCGCCTACCACCTGGAAGAATCGGCGCTTTCCGGCGCGATCAATTTCACGGTGATCAACAGCCTCGCCGGTTTCCTGATGCTCGGCGGCATCGGCCTGATCTACGCGCAGGCCGGCACGCTGGACTTCGACGGCATCGCGGCCGCTGTGGCGCGCGGCGGCCGGGATCCCGTGGTGGCCGGGGGCTTCTGCCTCGTGGCGGCCGCCCTGATGATCAAGGGCGCGATCGTGCCGTTCCAGTTCTGGCTCGCGGACGCCCACGCGGTGGCGCCGAGCCCGGTCTCGGTGATCTTCTCCGGTTCGATGGTGTCGCTGGGCCTGTTCGGCCTCGCCAAGGTGAGCGCCGTCGTCTTCGCCGGGTCCGATCAGGTCCAGCAGGCGCTCCCGGTCCTCCTCATCGGCCTCGGCAGCGCCACCGCCCTGCTCGGCGGCTGGATGGCGCTGCTGCAGCGTCACCTGAAGCGGATGCTCGCCTTCTCGACGATCTCGCATGCCGGGATCATGCTCACCGGCATCGGCGCCCTCTCGGCAGGAGGCACCGGCGGTACGCTGGTCTACCTGGTCGGCCACGGGCTGGTGAAGGGCGCGCTGTTCATGATCGCCGGAATCCTGCTGGCCACCCGGGCGAGCATCGACGAGATCGCGCTGCGCGGCCTCGGGCGGGGTATCGGGCCCGCGGGGATCGCGATGGCGCTCGCCGGTCTCCTGCTCTGCGGGCTGCCGATCGGGGTGCTCGACCAGGGCACGCGGCTGGTTCAGGGGACGCTCGCGGACCGGGGTCACGGGGTTGCGCTGGCGGCCACCGCCATCGGCGCGGCGCTGACGGGCGCGGCGGTGCTGCGGGCCGCGGGCCGCATCTTCCTCGGGCTCGGCCCCGACCCCGGCGACGAGGCCGGGGCACCGAGCGAGGACGAGCGCGAGAAGGCCAACCGTCCCCTCTGGCTGATGCTGGCGCCGTGCTGTGTGCTGCTGGCCCTCGATCTCGGGCTTCCGAAGAGCCTGATCGAGGAGGCCCTGCCGCGGGCTGCGGCGGCCTTCATGCACCGGCCTCCCGGCGGGGCGCTCGCCGAGGGGCCGGGCTGGCTGCCCTGGGCTTCGGTGGCGGCGGCGCTGGCGGGCGCCGGCTACGGGCTGTTCCGGGAGAAGCTGCCGGCCTTCGTGGTCCGGCCGGTCAGTGCCACGCAATCGGCGCCGACGCGCGCTCTGGGAGTGCTGCACAGCGGCCTGATCGGCGATTACGCCGTGTGGCTGGCGGTCGGGGTGGCGGTGATCGCGGCGGTGCTGGCGCTGGTGTGAGCGCCGGAATGACGGCGGAACCTCCGATCTTGCCGGGTGAGGACCCCTGGCGCGGAGAGCCGGACGAGGGTTTCTCGGCGGCCCCTGCGATGGCTGGCGCGAAGCCGGTCGGTCTTGCCTCGGTGGGCTCTGAAGGGCACCGCTCGCCGCGGTCCGACCGCGCCCAGGCGTGTGGATCGACGATGCCCCCCTTTCCTGAGGATCGACATGCGCCTCCGTGTTCTCGCGACGCTCCTCGCCGCGCTGATCTCCGGCGACGCTGCCGCCTACGACGTGATGCGGGCACCCGGATACGCGGCGCCCGACTGGGACCGGCCGAAGGCGGACCGCATCATCCCGAACGGAGCGGGCAACACCGTCTGCGGTGAGGCCGTCGGCTGTGAGGCTCCGAGCCTCCGCGTTCTGGTCGCGGATTCGCCGTCGGGCGCCGGCGCTTCGCCACTGCCCGGTGGTTCGCCCTCGGCGCGCTCATTCGGCATCCAATGCGACGGCACCGCCGACGACACGGCCGCCCTCGCCAAGGCGGCCGCCAGCGGCAAGCGGGTGCTGTTCCCGCCGGGCGTGTGTACGAGCACGGCCGGAATCATGCTCACCAGCGGGACCAAGTTCGAGTGCCTCACCCCGCGTGCCTGTGAGCTTCGTGCCACGGGCAACATCGCGAGCCAGTTCATCGGCGGTGAGGGCATCTCCGATGTCGAGGTGACCGGGTTCGTCCTCAACACTCGGAAGGCCGTCTATCCGAACAACCCCGTCACCGTCGTCAGCATCAACCGCAGCACCGCGGGGGCGCGCGTGAACCTGTCGGGAAATTACGTCGCCGGAGCCACGTCGGCCGGCCTTGTGGTCGACAACACCGCAACCGTCACGATGAACGACAACGAGGTGACGGATACGTACCGCGACGCGATCCGGTCCGCCTCCTCGGACGGTGTTTCGGCGCTGCGCAACAACATCCATGACCTCCCCAATCTGGCGAACGGCTTCCGCGCGATCATCATCGGAAGTTCGAAGAACGCCATCGCGAAGGAGAATCGGATCACACATCTACGGCGAAGCGACGGTCCTGAAGCGAATTTCGCCTTCGATTTCGGAGGCACCGTCGGGTTCTCGATCACGAACAATCGGATCGATGGCGTGCAGTCGTTTGTCGACCTCGAACAGGGTTCCGCGCGCGGCGAAATTGCAGACAATATCTTCAAGGGTTCGATTGTCTCGGCCGCGAATGTCGATACAGGTTCCATAGGCGTCTACTGCATCAACAATGGCTGCTCGCATATCCGGATCGGGGGCAACGACATTGCCGGGGTCTACACGCCGATCCGCATCGAGGGCGGCTTCAGCTACAACATCGCCGGCAACGACCTGCACGACTTCTACGGCGCCGGCATCGTCGCCCTGCCTGTCAGCGGCTCGGGCGTCTCGGCAAACGCGGATAGCCCATCGGGTGCCGTCGTCGCGATCGTCGCGCGCAGCAACATGATCACGAACGGATCACTGCACGTTCCCCGCGCGCAGAGCGGCATCGACATTCAGGCGAAGTCCGGAGCGGTCGTCGGAAACCGGATCCAGGGCGACACTTTCCGCTCGGCCATCAAGGATTACGGCGCCGGCACCGATGTCGAGATCGCAGATAATCTGACCGGCGCCGACAGGCGGCCCGACACGATCCGGCGGCCGCGCCAACCGTAGCGGCATGAAGACCCTAAGGAGCACGGGCAGGCGCGGCCGGACGCGCGTCGGCCATCCCGGCGGCCGCGCTCGGACCTTCCGAGTTCACGCGAGCGGCACCGGCACGAATCGGGTCCTCAAGCAGCGGCGGCGCGACACCGTCCATCTTGCCGGGCAGGCAAGGCCGAGTGTCGCGGGGTTGACCGAACGGAGGAGGATGGCAGCGCGCTAACGCCGCGGCTCGGCGAGTCGATCCCCTGCCGAGAGTCCGAGGCGCGGCGACGGAAGTATCGACCGGCGCCCCCCTGGAACAGCGCGGCAGGCTTTCCACGCTTGTCATCATCCGGAAGCGCGTCCAGGTTCGTCACTCAAGAAGCGCGCCAATGCAGCCAGTGGCGGAGCGGAGACGTCATAGGCTGGTTGTCGCGCCGCAGCGTAGTTGTGCAGATGTCGGCGGGTTGTCGCTGAAATATTCGATTCGGTTGAGGGAAAAAGGGCTCGCATCGGAATGAGGCAGCGCGTTTTCGGCATTGGACTGAACAAGACCGGGACAACCACTCTTGCGTCCTGTTTGTCGGAGATCGGATATAAACATCAGAGCTGCAGGCCGGATCTGTTGTCGTTCTACAGAAAGGGTGATGTGGGAAAAATTTTCGAGGTTACAGATTCATTCGAATCGTTCGAGGACTGGCCGTACCCGCTGCTGTATAGAGAATTCTATCACAGATATCCGGGTGCAAAATTTATTCTCACAAGACGGAAAAGCCCAGAAATCTGGCTGAGCAGTCTCATGCGTCACAGTCTGCGCACCAGCCCGACGAAACACTGCCGTCTTCTCGCGTACGGCTACTCATATCCGCACGGAGCCGAGGCGCAGCATCTGGACATCTACAAACGACACATCGGCGCTGTGGAACAATTTTTTGCAGAACAGGATGCTGCGGATCGCTTGCTTCAGATTTGCTGGGAAGAGGGTGACGGCTGGGGCAAGCTAGCCGATTTCCTTGAGGTGCCGGCTCCAGACAAGGCCTTGCCTCATGAAAACGTCGGCACTCGACAAGAACAAGATGAGGCAATCCGTGCCGCTAATGTGCAGCGGATTCGAGAACAGATCGGCTTGTTGAATCCTCATTTCACAGAAGATCAATTGACAGCCGCGCTGAACAGCAGCTTGGAGGGCTTCCAGGTTCAGTAAACTTCTCAAATCATCGTCGAAAAGATCGCTTTGTCGGTCGGCTCCCGGCCGGAATCTCTGTGGTGGGGGCTCGTGCCGTCACCTGTCACCAAGGGCTCGGCTCACAGCCGGCCGACCCCGATCCGATCCGGCCGCAGGGGCGACGCAACGGAGTAGCGTCCGGATCGGCACCCATCCGCCACCACGTCGGCGCAGCCGGCCGGCAGCCGCCCCTGC
Organism: uncultured Methylobacterium sp.; assembly: GCA_963990595.1. Taxonomy (GTDB): domain Bacteria; phylum Pseudomonadota; class Alphaproteobacteria; order Rhizobiales; family Beijerinckiaceae; genus Methylobacterium. The sequence continues at coordinate 19,734 of CAXDNE010000073.1, read as the reverse complement.
CCGAGTCCGGCGGAGCGCGCCTGGGCGATCCGTGCTGCGCCAGGGCCGCCCTCGTCGACGATTCGAGAATCGGGTTCTTTGGCGCGCATGCCGGTCCAGGCCCACGCTTCGACGCCCGCGCCTTCGGATCGCGCACCAGATCATCGCCGGGCGGCAGCCCGGCCAAGCTTGCGGGGTCGGCGAGGGGCGCCTTGGCATTCGCGGGGACCGCGGCCAACTCGCCCAGGGCGCGCTCGTCCGACGGCGGGTCTGTCTCGTGGGGCACCGGCATCCGCTCGACGGCGTCGGCAAGGCGTATCCCCGCCGTGACGAAGCCAGCGTCGATCAGGATCGATGCGTCCAGGCCGCCGACCGTCGGCAGTTTCCGGCGCGGAAGCGAGAAGCCGGACGGTGGTGCCGCAAGAGGGATTCGAACCCCCGACCCCCTCATTACGAATGAGGTGCTCTACCAGCTGAGCTATTGCGGCCCGAGTCCTACGGGACCCATGCACGGCGCGAGACAGGCTGCGCCGGACGTGGGCAGGCTCTTAGCGGCCCGACCCAGTTTAGGCAAGGCCGGAGCGCACCGCAAATGCCGTCAGGCGCCTCGGTCCGCCGCCAGCTCGTCCCGCAGGAACGCCGCCACCTCCGCCCGGTCCACGCCCGGCGCGATGAAGCTCTGGCCGATGCCGCGGGCGAGGATGAAGGTCAGCGCGCCGTCGCGGACCTTCTTGTCCTGCGCCATCGCGTCGAGGATCGCCTCGGCGTCCCCACATCCGCCCGGAACCGCCTGAAGGCGAGTCGGGAGGCCGGCGAGAGCGAGGTGGTTGGCCACGCGCCCCGCATCCTGGCCGGCGCAGAGACCGAGTCGGGCCGAGAACCGGAAGGCGAGCGCCAAGCCAATCGCCACGCCCTCACCGTGCACCAGCCGCGCCGAGTCGTAGCCCGTGAGGCGTTCCAGGGCGTGGCCGAACGTGTGGCCGAGATTCAGGAGCGCCCGCTCACCGTCCTCCCGCTCATCCCGGGTGACGACCGCGGCCTTGGCCCGGCAGCAGGCGGCCACCGCCCCGTCGCGCTCCGGCCCGCCGGCGAAGATCCCGCGCCAGTTGGCCTCGCACCAGTCGAAGAAGCCGGGATCCGCGATCAGCCCGTACTTGGCGACCTCGGCATAGCCGGCGCGCATCTCGCGTTCGGAGAGCGTGTCCAGGGCCGCCGTATCCGCCAGGACCAGGCGGGGCTGGTGAAAGGCGCCGATCAGGTTCTTGCCGAGCGGCGCATTGATCCCGGTCTTGCCGCCCACCGAGGAATCGACCTGGGCGAGCAGGCTGGTCGGCACCTGCACGAAACGCACACCCCGCCGCAGGGTCGCGGCCGCGAAGCCGGCGAGGTCCCCCACCACGCCGCCGCCCAGAGCCACGACGAGGTCGCCGCGCTCCACCTTCAGGGCCAGAAGGCCGTCACAGACCTGCGCGTAGCCCGCGTAGGATTTCGAGCCCTCTCCCGGCGCCACCGTCACCACGCCTGAATGCAGGCCGGCCCGTTCGAGACTGTCCTGCAGGCGCCCGGCATAGAGCGCGCCGACCGTCTCGTCCGTCACGATGGCGGCGCGGCGCGCGCCGAGCGCCGCCACCTGCGGGCCGGCGGCGTCGATCAGGCCGCGCCCGATCTGAATGTCGTAGGCACGGCCTCCGTCGAGCGGCACGTGGACCGTCAAGGGCCCGGGGTGGTTCGAAGGCTCGGTCACGGAGGGGCTCATGCAATCCTACTGGGCGGCGGCCGGGATGGAGCGCTCGCCGTTGAGATGCGCGTCGAGCGCTTCCAGCACGTCCTGGACGACCCGGTCGTGGGACACCTCGCGCGAGATCACCATCACGTCGGCCGCCGCGTAGACGGGGTGGCGCACCGCCATCAGGTCGCGCATCGTCGCCTCGGGATCCTCGGTCTGGAGCAGCGGCCGGTTCCCGCGCTTGCGCACCCGGCGCATCAGGACGTCGAGATCGGCCTTGAGCCAGACCGAGACGGCGGATTCCGCGATGCGCCTGCGCGTGGATTCCCGCAGATAGGCGCCGCCGCCGGTCGCCAGGACCAGGGGGCCGGCCCGCAACAGCCGCGAGATCACGCGCTCCTCGCCGTCGCGGAAGCTCGGCTCGCCGTAGATCGCGAAGATGTCGGGGATCGTCAGACCGGCCGCGGCCTCGATCTCGATGTCGGCATCCTTGAAGATCAGTCCGAGCCGGCTCGCCAAGCGGCGGCCGACGGTGCTCTTGCCGGCCCCCATCAGGCCGACGAGCACGATCGAGCGCATGCCGAGCGCCCGGCGCAGACGCGCCTCGATCAGGTCCCCGGCCTCCTCCTCCTCGCTCATCACCCGCTGCACCGCATCCGTGTGGCGTCCCCGCCTCCTCGACCGTCCCGGACACCTGTCGCCGGGGGCCCTCCCAATCCTGTGGTAGGCTCTTAGCGCGATTCAAGCGGCCAGCGAAACGCATCGCTGTGTCGTTCTAGGCCTTGTCAGCGCCTCGCTCGCGTGATGGAAACCGGGCACCCGCGGCAACACGCTGCAAGCCTCCGCTTGCCCGATCTCCGCCGACCGCGCCCGTCTGCCCGAGGTTCGACCGACGTGCCGACCCTGTTTCGTTTCTTCGCTACCCTCGCGATCCTGGCGGGCCTCGTCTTCGCGGCGATGTTCACGCTGGCGAACTTCGTCCAGCCGACACCACGGGAAATGACCGTCACCATCCCGGCCTCGAAGCTTCAGCCGGGCGGTCATTGAGCGTTCCCGAAGACGGCGGCGCCGCCCAGGCGCCCTGCCCCGAGGTCGCCGACTATCTCGACATGCTGGCCGCGGAGCGCGGCGCCAGCGGCAACACCCTGGCGGCTTACCGGCGGGACCTCGACGATTACCTCGCCTACCTCGCCCGCGCGGGGATCGGGCTCGCGGAGGTCGATACCGGCACGCTCAGGGCGTTCCTGATCGATCTCGAGAGTCGCGGGCTGAAAGCCTCCTCGGCAGCCCGGCGCCTGTCCTGCGTGCGCGGCTTCCACAAGTTCCTGTATGCCGAGGGCGGCGCCCAGGCCGATCCCAGCGTCGCGGTCACGGGGCCGCGCCGGGGCCGCGTCCTGCCCAAGGTTCTGTCCGTCGCGGAGGTCGACCGGCTCCTCGCCACCGCGCAGGAAGCGGCCGATGCCGCGCAGACACCGGGCCCCGCCCGCCGGGCGCGCCGGATGGTCTGCCTGCTCGAATTGCTCTACGCCACGGGCCTGCGCGTCTCCGAACTCGTCGCCCTGCCCCGGATCGCGGGGGCGAGCCGCGAACGCTACCTCTTCATCAAGGGAAAGGGCGGGCGTGAGCGCCTCGTGCCGCTGACGGAGGCGGCCTGCGTCGCCATGGCGGCCCACCTCGTGGCGGTGCCCGAGGAGTCCCCGTGGTTGTTTCCCGCCGACAGCGACAGCGGCCACCTCACCCGGCAGGCTTTCGCGCGCGACCTCAAGGCGGCGGCTCAGGCCGCCGGATTACGCCCCGACCGCGTGAGCCCGCATGTGCTGCGCCATGCCTTCGCCAGCCATCTCCTGCAGAATGGCGCCGATCTGCGCATCGTCCAAGAGCTGCTCGGCCATGCCGACATCTCGACGACGCAGATCTACACGCACGTTCTCGATGAGCGACTGAAGGCGATGGTACGCGATCTGCACCCGTTGATGGACGGCTGACGCCCCGGTCGCAGCGATGTTGGCGGTGCTCTGTCGCTCGCGCCAATTGTACCGGTTCGGCGAACTGCCTAAGAGTGGCCCTTCGCCATACCGGTATGCGAGACCACCTTTACCAGAGAGAGACCGTTCCTATGTCAGGCCCGACTGCTTCGCAGAGCGGCGCTGAGCCGCATCAGGCGGGTCAGGTGACCGTCGACCAGCCATCGCAGCAGGACAGGCAGCGCCTCGACAACCAGTTGTGCTTCGCAGTCTACGCCGCCGCGCACGCCTTCGGCCGCGCCTATCGCAGCCTCCTCGGCCGCTACGAGCTCACCTATCCGCAGTATCTCGTGCTGCTCGTCCTGTGGGAGCAGGACGGCCTGTCGGTCAAGGAGATCGGCAACCGCCTCTTCCTCGATTCCGGGACGTTGACGCCGCTCCTGAAGCGCCTCGAAGCGTCGGGCCGTGTGCGGCGCGCCCGGGACCGCGTCGACGAGCGCCAGGTCAGCATCTTCCTGACGCCGGCCGGCGAGAAGCTGCGCGACGTCCTCGCCTGCATTCCGGACGAGGCTGGCGGTCTGACCGGTCTCGACATGCAGGGCCGCAAGGACCTGCTGCACGACCTCGTGACCCTGCGGCTCGGCCTTCAGGCGGGGCTGATCCCCGAATAGGGCCCCGAGGGCGGTGCGGCCGCCCCCGGGTTCGATGTCAGGCGCGCGACCTCAGGACTGCGTCTTGAGGTAGGCGATGACGTCGTTGATCTTCTTGTCGTCGGGGTAACCCTGGAAGATCATCTTGGTGCCCGGCACCTTCGCCTTCGGGTTCTTCAGCCACTCGTGCAGGTTGGCCTCGTCCCAGGTGATGCCGGAATTCTTCAGCGCGGCGGAGTAGTTGTAGCCCTCGTAGGTGCCCGCCTTGCGGCCGACGACACCCTTCAGGTCCGGACCCACGCCGTTCTTCTGGAAGTTGTGGCACGCCTTGCAGGGGGCGAACGCCTTCTCGCCAGCGGCAGCGTCTCCGGCCTCCTGGGCCTGAGCCGAGAGCGGGATCAGGACGGCGAAGACGGCGCCGAGAACAAGTGAACGCATGGATTTCCTCCTGTTGGCCGCCGCCGCGGCAGCGCTGAGGGCAGAGCTTGCCTGCCTGGAACAGCTCTAATTGAATCCCCCGCCGCCGTGCAACGGCCTAGTTTCCTGAAGCCGACCGCCCGGCGTGGGACCGGCGTCCGCGCCCGGTCGCCGTATGCCTAAACCCAATGCGTGGCCAATGGCTCCCTGCGTCACTTGGAAGCTTGAGGCGCGTCGGAACTGCCGTCGGTGGCGTCCAGAGGCGTGCAGCGGAGAACGGTCTTCATCGCCGCGGATCCGCGCCTCGGGTGCCGGGCCGTGTCGGGTCTTGCCGCCCCCCCGCACGCGCTCCGCCGGTCGGGCCGAGGAGCCTTGTCGCCCCGGCCCCGCGCCCTGTAGTCTCCCCCGCGCTGTGCAGCCGAACCAGCGACCCCTTCCGGAGAGCCTGACGCGCTACCTCGCCGCGCCGCCGCAGCGCGCGGCCATGCGGGTGCCGTGGCCCGTGGAGCGCAGGCCGCGGTCGGTCCGCCGGGGCTCCGCGCATGCGGCGCTGGAGTCCGCCCTGCTGCGCGGCTTCGTGTACGGCATATCGGGCCTCGTCTGGCTCGTCGTGACGGGGCTGGTCCTCCATCATTTCCTCCGCTGAGCATGGCGCGGTTTCGCGCCAGAGGCGTTCCTGTGGATATCGGTAGCTCGCCCGCTCCGTAGCGTCCTCGCGCACTACTTAAGCGGTCGACTCCGGTATTGAGGCGGCCGTTACCGGACGCGATCGGCGCGATCGACGGCTCGGGCAACCTGTTGGCGGGGATCGGACGATGAGCCTGACCGGACGCTTCTGGTTTCGGAAATCCTGGACGGGCCGGCTCGTGCTCCTGGTCGAGGAGGAGCGCCCCCGCTGGTTCGGCCGCGGCGTCGGCAAGCCGCGGTGGCGCAATGCCAAGTTGCTGGATTTCGCCGAGCCCGAATTGCGGCCGCTGATGATGATGGAGAAGCATCACCGCGCGGGTGCGGCCTCCGCCCCGGTGCGGACCCTCCGGCCCGTCCCCTCTGGGCCGGAGGCGAAGTCGGTCAACGGCTGAGCCGCCGGGCCGGATGGCCGTCCGGGACGGTCCCGTGCAGCGGGGTGCTGGTCCGAACAGCGGCGATCACCACCTGGGAGGTTCGCGCCCGTGACGGGGCGCCCCCCCGGTGATGAAGCCCATGCCACGCTACTTCTTCCACACGCAGATCGGTGAGGACACGATCACCGACCCGGCCGGGATCGAGCTTCGCGATCCGGACGCGGCCTGGGAGAAGGCCCGCGACACGATCCGCGCGGCCCTGCACGCGCCCCAGGATCAAGCCCGCCTGATGACCGCCTGCTTGGTCGTCACCGATGCCGCGGGCGACGTGGTGCTGGAATTCCCGTTCAGCGAGGCGGTCACGCTGCCCGCACCGGAAGACCCGACGCGTCATTGAGAGCGGCGGTCGGTCAAAGCGCGCCCTACATCGCGGCGGACCCGATGAACGCGGAGCCGCACTGGATGGACACGCCCCCCAACGATCTCGACGCGCACGCGCTCGGCCGCGCCGCGCCCCGGAAAGGCCTGGCCCGCGAAGCCTGCCCCTACGCGGAGGGCACGCAGGCGCGCACGCTCTGGCTGTCCGGCTACGACGAGGCCCTGTCGGAGGGCGCCGCGTCCGTCACCGGCGGCCTGGCCAAGAATCCGGCCCACACCCCGTCCGATCCGGTGCGCTGATGGATGCACGGACCCCGACGCGCGCCCACGCGCCGTCGCATCCGGCCCTCGACCGCAAGGCGGTCGGCGCCGTGGTGCTCGGCAACGCCCTCGAATTCTACGATTTCACGGTCTACGCGTTCTTCGCCAAGGCGATCGGCGAGGCGTTCTTCCCGGCGACCGACCCGACCCACAGCCTCCTCGCCTCGCTCGCCCTCTTCGGCATCGGCTACGTCATGCGCCCGATCGGCGGAGCCCTGATCGGCGCCTTCGCGGACCGGGCCGGGCGCAAGCCCGCGATGCTGATCACCATCGCGCTGATGGCGCTCGGCATGCTGATGCTGGCGGCCTGCCCGCCCTACGCGGCGATCGGCGGCTGGGCGCAGGTGATCGTCATCGCCGGGCGGCTGATCCAGGGCCTGGCCCTCGGCGGCGAGGTCGGTCCGTCCACGGCCTACCTCCTTGAGGCCGCGCCTCCGGATCGGCGGGGCTTCGTGACGAGCTGGCAGATCGCCAGCCAGGGCTGCGCCGCCCTGTTCGCCGGGCTCTTCGCCACGACCCTCGCGCTCGTCATGGGCGAGCCGGCGATGGCGGAGTGGGGCTGGCGGATCATGTTCGCCCTCGGCCTCTGCGTCGTGCCGGTGGGACTGGTGATCCGCAGCCATCTGCCGGAGACGGCCGGCGTCGACGCGGATCCGCACGCGGCAGCCTCGACCCTGGCGGTGGTCGGGCGCCTCCTGCGCGAGCACGGACGCCTGCTGGGACTGACCTTCCTGGTCATCGCGGCCTCCACCGTCTCGAATTCCGTCGGCACCAACATGCCGGTCTATGCCGGTGCAACGCTCGGCCTGAGCGAGACCGCCGCCACCGCGGTGCCGATCGCTCTGGGACTCGCCTCGGTGGTGTTTCCGCTGCTGGGCGGATGGCTGGCGGACCGGGTGGGCCGCCGGCCGGTGATGATCTGGCCGCGCGCCCTGGTCCTGATCCTGGCCGTGCCGGCTTTCGCCTGGGTGGTGAAGGCCCCGAGCGCCGCGAGCGTCTACGCGGTGACATTCCTGCTCTCGGCCCTGTCCTCCATCAACGCCGCGGCGGTGATCGTCGGGATCCCCGAGGCGCTGCCGCGGGCGGTGCGCAGCGCCGGTCTGTCGATCGTCTACGCGGTGGCGGTCTCGGTGTTCGGGGGCAGCACCAACTACATGGTGAACTGGCTGATCGCCGCGACCGGCGACCGGCTCGCCCCCGCCTATTACCTCGCGGCGTTCAGCCTCGTCGGAACCGCCGCCGCCCTGCTGCTGCCGGAGACCCGCGGGCGCGATCTCGATTCGGATGCGGAGGCATAGCTGAACCGTACGGCGCGGCGAGGGCTCCCGTCGCATGCGTCAACGACATGACGCTGCGCCGGTCATGCGCTCCTCGCGGAGCATCCCGGCGCTCGGTGTGTGCTCGCGCACGAACCGTGCGCCGGACTGCCGAATGCGCCCCGTCCACCCTGGGTCGCGGCCTCCAGCGGGCCTAGATCGCGACGATGCCGACCCCACCTGAGACGCGCCGCCCGCTGGTCCTCGCCGCGGTGATGGCGGCGATGTTCATGATCGCCATCGAGGCGACGATCGTCTCGACGGCCATGCCGCAGATCGCCGGGCAACTCGGGGATCTCCACCTCTATGCCTGGGTCTTCGCGTCCTTCCTGCTGACCCAGACCGCCACCACGGTGGTCTTCGGCAAGCTGTCGGATCTGTACGGCCGACGGCCGGTGCTGCTCTTCGGCATCGTGGTGTTCCTCCTGGGCTCGCTGCTGTGCGGCCTCGCCTGGTCGATGCCGTCGCTGATCCTGTTCCGCCTGATCCAGGGGGTCGGCGCCGGAGCGATCCAGCCGGTGAGCCTGACGGTGGTCGGCGACCTCTATTCGGCGCGGGAGCGCGGCCGGATCCAGGGCTACCTGGCGAGCGTCTGGGGTATCTCCTCGGTGGCCGGGCCGCTGGTCGGCGGCCTGATCATCGGCCACCTGAGCTGGCCCTGGATCTTCTGGATCAACCTGCCCATCGGTGTCGTCGCGGCGGCCCTGTTCCTCCGTTTTCTGCACGAGGGCGTCGAACGCCGCAGCCGTCAGATCGACGCCCTCGGCGCGGCCCTGTTCACCGCCGCCATCGCGGCCCTGATGATGGCGCTGACCGCGGCGGGCGAGGCGCCCGCCGCGGCCCTGTGGCCGGCCGTCGGGTTTGTGGTGGCCGCCATTCTGTTCGTGATTCAGGAGCGGCGCGCCGCCGATCCGATGCTCGACATCCGCCTGTGGATGCAGCGTCCGATCGCCACCGCCAACACCGCGACGCTGCTCTCCGGCATGACGGTGATCGGCCTGACGGCGTTCCTGCCGATGTATGTCCAGGGTGTGCTGCGTCAGTCGCCGCTCATCGCCGGGTTGACGCTGACCCTGATGGTGCTCGGCTGGCCGATCGGCGCCACCACGGCGGCGCGCAGCTTCGTGCGCTTCGGCCTGCGCCCGATCCTGCTGGTCGGCGCGACCCTGCTGCCGCTGGGCGCGATCGCGTTCGTCGTCCTGGGGCCGGCGAGCTCGCCCATCGTGGCGGCCGGCGGATCGGTGGTGATGGGCCTCGGCATGGGATTCCTGTCGACGGCCGCCATCGTGATCATCCAGGACAGCGTCGCCTGGGCGCAGCGCGGGGCGGCGACGGCCTCGAACATCTTCGCACGCAACCTCGGCTCGACGCTGGGCGCGACCGTGCTCGGTGCCGTGCTCAATTACCGGCTGGCGCATCCGTCGAGCGGCCCGACCGTCAATTCCGACCAGCTCCGGCGCCTCCTCGACGACCCGGCCAGCCTCGGCGCCGGGGGCGACGCGATCCGGGACGGGCTCCAGCACGCGCTCCACGGCACGTTCTGGACGGTCTTCGCCGTGGCCGTCCTGACCCTGCTCCTGTCGCTCTTGGTCCCGCAGGTGGCGATCTCGGACCGTCCGCGCGAGCTGGCCGTGGAGTAGGCGGGCGGGCGAGACGCCCCGATGAGAGGCGCCGCCTGTCGCACGCCACCGCGTCGGCCCTTTGACTGTCCCGCCGGAGCCCCCTAGCGTCCGGTCATGCCTCTCGTGCCGCCCCCGCGCCCTGCAGCCTCGCAAGCGGCGGACATCCCGCCGACCAGCGTCCTCACCGCCAATCAGCCGGAATGGACGGTGGGCGACCTCGCGGGCGCGCTGAAGCGCACCCTCGAGGACGCGTTCGGCCATGTGCGCCTGCGCGGCGAGATCTCGGGCTATCGCGGCCAGCACGGCTCCGGCCATGCCTATTTCTCCCTCAAGGACGGCCAAGCCCGCATCGACGCGGTGGTCTGGAAAGGCGTGTTCGGGCGGCTGCGCCAGCGGCCCCAGGAGGGACTGGAGGTCATCGCCACCGGCCGCATCACGACCTTCGCGGGCAAGTCCTCCTACCAGATCGTGATCGAGAGCCTGGAGCCGGCCGGTCTCGGCGCCTGGATGGCCCTGCTGGAGGAACGCAAGAAGCTTCTCGCCGCCGAGGGGCTGTTCGCCCCGGAGCACAAGCGGGCGATCCCCTACCTGCCCCGCGTCGTCGGGGTCGTCACCTCGCCCACCGGGGCCGTCATCCGCGACATCCTCCACCGGCTGGAGGATCGCTTTCCCCGGCCGGTGCTGGTCTGGCCGGTGCGGGTGCAGGGCGACGGCGCCGCCGAGGAGGTCGCGGCCGCGATCCGCGGCTTCAACGCGTTGAGGCCCGGCGGGCCGATCCCGCGCCCGGACGTGCTGATCGTCGCCCGGGGCGGCGGCTCAATCGAGGATCTCTGGGCCTTCAACGAGGAATGCGTGGTCCGCGCCGCCTTCGAGAGCGCGATCCCGCTGATCTCCGCGGTCGGGCACGAGACCGACACCACGCTGATCGACTACGTCTCCGACCGCCGTGCCCCGACGCCCACGGGGGCCGCCGAGATGGCCGTTCCGGTCCGGGCCGACCTGATCGCCACCGTGGCGGATCTCGCCGCCCGGTCGACCGGCGCGGTCGGGCGCCGGGTCGAGCGCGACCGGGCCGACCTGCGGGCGCTCGGGCGGGCGCTGCCGAGCGCCGACGCCCTGCTGGCGGCCAAGCGCCAGCGGCTCGACCTCGCCGAGGCGCGCCTCGCCCCGGCGCTCGCGGCGGGCGCCAGCCGCCACCGGGCGCGGCTCCAGCTGCTCCTCGACCGGATGGCCAGGCGCTCGCCCGACGTGGCCCTCGCCAATGCCCGCGCGCGGCTGGCGCGGATCGATCACCGGCCGCTCCACGCCCTGCGCAACGACGTTCAGCGCAAGAGCGAGACCCTGGTCCAGCTCGGGCGCCGCCTCGTCGTCGCCCGGGAGGCCACTCTGGAACGGGCCCGGGCACTCCAGGCGCGCCGCGCCGACCGTCTGCTCGCGCTCTCGGACCGTCTCGTCCAGGCGGGGGCGCGGAGCGTCGAACGGCGGCGCGACCGGCTGGAGGGCTTGGCCGGGTTATTGGGTTCGCTCAGCTACCGCGCCGTGCTCGAACGTGGCTACGTGCTGGTGCGCGATGCCGCCGGTCTGCCGGTGCGCAGCGCCGCCGAAGCGGCGGCGGCGGACCGGCTGAGCCTGCAATTCGCCGACGGGAGCATCGAGGCGGTTCCCGAGGGGGGAGGCGATGCGGCGACGCCCAGCAAGACCGCGCGCCAGGGGGGCTCGCGGCCGCCAACGGCCTCCGGCCGCGCCGCGGAGCGGCGGTCGGCCGCGAAGCCCGCAGCGCCGGTCCGGCAGGGCTCGCTGTTCGACGCCTGACCCCGCCCGCGCCGGTCTAAGCGGGGCCGACGCGGTAATGGTACCGGTAGAGTTCCCGCTCGAAACCGAGGCCGCGGTAGAGCGCCCGCGCCGGCGCGTTCGACGCGACGACCTGCAGGCAGGCCGCCCGCGCGCCCGCGCCGTGAGCCCAGCGCAGCAGCGCGGTGACGGCCCGCCGGCCATGGCCGCGGCCGCGCAACGGCTCGGCCGTGGCCACCGACTCGATCACCAGAAGATCCCGGTCGAGAACGCCGAAGGCGATCGCCCCGATGCCCTCCCCCGCGGTGACGGCCGCGAAAGCGCGCGGCAGGACCAGGGCGGCCACCGTGGCGCGGAACACCTGCGCGGCCTCGGCATCGGCCCGGTTCACCGCGTCCCACAGTGCCAGCCACGCGGCCCCGGGGGCCGGGGCGACGGCCACGGACGGGTCCGGATCCGCCGGGAGGCCATCGAGGTCGCGATACAGGGTGCAGGTCTCATCGACGATCGCGTAGCCGGATCCCGCCAGAAGCGGCGCCATCTGCGGCGCGATGCTCGGGATCCGGAAGATCGCCCGCTGGCCGAGCCGGCCGTAGATCATGCGGGCCGCCGCGATCGCCGCCTCGGGGGCGCCGCTCCCGCGCAGGGGATTGACGGAGTTCTGTCGCTTCGACCGGCCCCCGGCGGCGCGCAGCAGGTAGCCCTCGACGAGGAGTTCGCGCGGGCTCGGCCACGCGTTGAGGCAGGCCTCCTCCACGCGCCAGGCGAGATCGAGTTCCGCGGTCATGGCATCCTCCGGCGGGGGTGATCGCACGGGGCCGCGACTTGGCCAACCGCCCTGCCGGGAAGTCTTGGGCCATGCGGCGTCGCGTCCGCTTGAAGCATCTCAAGTCCGCGCGATGTCTCCGCGATGTCTGAACCTGAGATCCTGTTCTGCCTGCACTTTCTGGGCGGGAGTGCCCGAAGTTGGGAACCGCTCGCGCGCGCGCTCGACGGTTCGCTGACTTGCGTGCCCGTAGACTTGCCGGGCTACGGTGAGGCGGCCGGCACGACGGGATTCTCCGTCGCCGCGATGGCCGATCACGTGATGGCGGCGATCCGTGGCCGGGCGCCTGCGCGTTTCGCCATCGCCGGGCACAGCATGGGCGCCAAGGTGGCCCTCGCCTTGGCGCGCCGCGCCGAGGATGGGGCGCCGGGCCTCGCGGGACTGACCGATCTGATTCTCGTCTCCGGCTCGCCGCCGAGCCCGGAGCCGATCCCGGAGGCGCGCCGCACCCGGATGTGCGCCTGGATCGACGCCGATCCGGAGACGCGCCGCCGCGAGGCGCGGGCCTTCGTGCGCGAGAATGTGGGGGCGGATCTCGATCCGGAGACCGAGGTCCGGGCCGTGGCCGACGTTCTTCGGGCCGCGCCGGAGGCCTGGAGGGCGTGGCTCGAAGCCGGTGCCCGCGAGGATTGGTGCCGCCGCATCGGCGTTCTGCGCACGCCGGCGCTGGTCCTGGCGGGATCCGAGGACGCGGATCTCGGGCCCGACGCGCAGCAGGCCCTGATGGCGCCGCACCTCGCGCATCATCGCCGCGTCACCGTGGACGGCGTCGGCCATCTCCTGCCGCTGGAGCGCCCCGGGCGCCTGGCCGCGCTGCTGCGCGACCACCTCCGTGACCGTCCGCGCGCATCGCCCTGCGCGCCCCCCGCGGTGCCGTCCGCCTACCGGGCACTGATCGCCTCGGAGCGGGTCAACAGCCGCCTGCGCGCGGTCCTGGACGCGCGCGCCGAGCCGGATGACCCCGCCTACCGGCCGGACGCCCTCGACCCGGTGGAGCTCGCGATCCTGCGCGCCGTCCTCGCCAGCGTCCTGCCGGTCTCAGGGATCGATCTCGCGGCCCGGCTCGACCGGCGCCTCGCTGACGGCCTCGGTGACGGGTGGCGCTACGCGGCGCTGCCGCCGGACGCGGACGCCTACCGCGCCGCGTTGCGCACCCTCGACGCGGCCGCGCGGGCGGCGCAGGGCCGGCCCGTCGTGGCGCTCGATGCGGAGAAGCGGGATGCGCTGCTCGCCCTCACGCAGCGGGGCGACCTGACGGTCCCGCCGAGCCTCGGCGGCCGGCTCGATGCCGCCCGTATGCAAATCTGGTTCGAGGATCTGCGGGCCGACGCGACTAAGCTCTGGCTGGCCCACCCGGCCGCTCTCGCGCGGATCGGCTTCTCGGGGATCGGCGCGGGCGGCGACAGGCCCGGCGCGCTCGCCGGCGGGCTGCCGGGTTTCCGCGCCGTCGGGCTCGATGCGCCGGAACCCTGGGAGCCGCGGCCCGCGCACGGGGAGGCGGCGCGATGAACCTCGCCGGGATGCGGACCTACCGGGCGGACGATGTCGTCGACGCGGTCATCGTCGGGACCGGCGCGGGCGGCGCGCCGCTCCTCGCCCGGCTCGCCGCGGCCGGTCTCAGGGTGGTGGCCCTGGAGGCCGGGCCGAACTTCACGCCGGAGCGTTTCGCCTTCGACGAGACGCTCGCCGACGAGATCTACTGGACCGAGGAGCGCCTCAGCGGCGGCTCCACCCCGGAAGCCTTCGGCGGCAACAACAGCGGGACCGGGGTCGGCGGCTCGACCCTGCACTGGGGCGCCTTCGTGCCCCGGGCCGATGCCCGCGACCTGCGGCTCCACACGGAGACGGGCGAAGGCGTCGACTGGCCGCTCACCTACGCGGATCTGGTGCCGTTCTACGAGCGGGTGGAGCGCTTCCTCGGCGTCTCGGGCGCGCGAGATTACCCCTGGGATCCGGGCCGGCGGTATCCCCTGCCCCCGGTCCCGCGCAACGGTCCGGCGCGGCTCATGGCCGACGCCTGCGATTCGCTCGGCATCCGCTGGGCCGACGCCCCCGCGGCGGTCGTCTCGCGCCCGTTCGAGTCCGAGGGCGGACCGCACCGCCACGCCTGCATCAATTGCGGCTACTGCCATCAGGGCTGCCGCACCGGCGCGAAGGCGAGCATGGACGTGACCTACCTGCCGCTGGCCGTGGCCCGGGGCGCGGAGATCAGGCCCGAGGCCTTCGTGCACGGCCTGGAGCGCGGCCCCGATGGCCGGGTCACCGCGGTGGTCTACCGGCAGGGCGGCCGGGACCTGCGGCAGCGCTGCGCCGCGGTCTTCCTCTGCGCCGGCGCCGTCGAGACGCCGCGGCTGCTCCTGCAACTCGGGCTCGCCAATTCGAGCGGTCAGGTCGGGCGCAACTATATGGGGCATGTGGCGACGCAGGTCTGGGGGACGTTCCCGCGCGAGGTGCGGATGAACCGCGGCTACCCCTCATCCCTGATCACCGAGGACTTCATCCGGCCCGGCGCGGACTTCGCCGGCGGCTACCTCATCCAGAGCCTCGGCGTGGTGCCGGTCACGTTCGGGAATTCGGTGGCGCGCGGGCGCGGCCTGTGGGGCAAGCCGCTGCTCGATTACCTCGACCGCTACAACACCCTCGCGGGGATCGGCATCAACGGCGAGACCCTGCCCTGCGACGCCAACGTGCTGACGTTGTCCGACGAGACCGATGCGCGCGGGATGCGCAAGGCCCAGATCAGCTTCGGCTACAGCACCAACGAGACCCGCCTCAACGCGCATGCCACCACGGTGATGCGGGGGCTGTGGGAGGCGGCTGGCGCCGAGGACATCTGGGTGCTGCAGCGGGTCGCCCACACGATCGGCACCTGCCGGATGGGGGCCGACGGGTCGAGCGCGGTGGTCGATCCCACCGGCCGCAGCTTCGACATCGACAACCTGTGGATCTGTGACGGATCGACCTTCCCGAGTTCGCTTGCCGCAAACCCGGCGCTCACCATCATGGCGCTGAGCCTGCGCAGCGCGGAGGCGTTTCTGGCGGCCGGACGCTGCTGAGGTGCCGATCCCCGGGATGGCGGCCTCGGCGCGCTCCTGTGCGGCCGAGGCCGCTCAGGAGCGCGGAGCCGGGCTGTTGCGTCTCGACGCCGGGCCGGCCGTTCCGCCTGCCGTGCGAGGGCGGAGCTTTCCGTGATGCGGCAGGGTCCGCACCGGTCGGTGCGCCGTCATCGGGCCACCGCCCGCATGCCGACGTCGAGCGTTCGGGCTGCGTCCGCGATACTCAGCCCGAAGACCTGCAGGATCGAGATCGGGCGGTGCCAATCCTGCCTCTGCGCTGCCGCGCCTTCGTCTACACGCAATGGGAGTCTCGACCGATCCTATGATCCGCGGGAAGCATCTGAAGTAAAATATATCGATGTCACAACATGAAAAGCCCGATCGATTTGTACTTAGTGCTGAATACAGTAGGAGGGCGGCCGATCCGCTCTGATAGGGACAGCAGATGATCGTTGTCATTCACGTCATCCAACACGAGGACGTCTCCCTCTGACATCCGGTCGAGCGCCATGTTGCACGCGAATATGCGTCCGGAAATGCTTTTGTCGGAATCGTAGTGGAATAGGTTGATGCGTCTCACCTGCTTTGCGATTTGCGCCAGGTTGATGCGGTCGCCCCGGGTGAGCAACGTCCACCGGTCTTTGAACTCGGGATCGACCAACAGGCCAATGTATCTGTGGGATTCCTGGCCATGGAGGTACTGCAGTTCGCTCGAGTACAGGTGTCCTCTCCCGTTTTGAGCCAAAGCACTCAATATGGATTGGCTGGAGTATCCGATTGAGACGCCGGTCTCGACAGCGGTCTCGGGCCGAATATATCGGGCTAGGAAGTACAGGAGTCTGACATATGCGTTCCCTCCCATGTGGGAGGGAAACTCTTGCGCTTGCGCGAAGGCGTACAACTCCTTTTCGAATGCGATCGCCTCGCCGCAGAGGGCCTGCGATAAGCCCCCAGCCCACCGCTCGAATGTCGTTTCGTGTCTCGCTAGCCACTCTCGATAACGTCTCTCATTTTGAAATGAGCGTTCAAAACGGTGTAAAACCTTACGCGTGGCGTTGTTCAGATGACGGAAAGCGGAAGAGTGTGGTAAATTGAGCATCGAATTCCCCCCCCCGTTTTTTTGAAGCTCGGCTTTGATCGTCGCCTCATCGTGCGGGCGCAGCGCTGATCTGGCGCGCGACCACGTGCGGTGCCAACCAGGACATGCCGCGATCTTGAAGATTTGGGCCGAATGAGAATTGCTGAACGCGAATCTGGCGTGTCTTATCTACCTTAGCCTACACTAATCGAGCTAAGATTTTTTGATAAATATCAAACGATATAGTCTAAGTTCGGCAGTATTGTGTGAGACGATTGCATCTGCTCTTGATCGGTTCGGATATAGACTGATTTCGCGTTATAATCGCGGGGACTTGTCCGAAGTCAGTCTCACAAAAAATGGAAACATGTAAAATGATATCTGTGAAAATGTATGACTGAGTTGCTCATCTGCAAGGAATTCAGATTTTTGTTCTAGGGTGCGTCTCCCGTATTGGGCAGATGGATCGGTTCATTTCGGCAGCTGTCTATAGCGTCTTAACGCGCGGTATCGTTGCTCGATATCGGAGCCGCGAGCGACGCTATCGGCGCAAGTTCTCACTTTCCGGTTGAGGGCGCAGGCCCACGGCTCGCACCGATCCGCCGAGATCGCGGCCGTTGCGATGGTCACGCTGCGCGAGCGCAGACCCGACGCCGCTGTTGCAACGCCGCTCCGTCCGACCGGGCGGCGTGCCGGCCGGATGCGCTCAGAGGACGGCGTCGCGCAACGCGGCCAAGCCGCGCCGCTGCCGGCCCGCCGCGTCGAAATTCGCGGGATCGAGCCAGGCCGCGAAGCCGGCGCGGACCCGCGGCCACTCGACGTCGGTGACCGAGAACCACGCCGTGTCGCGGGAGCGGCCCTTCACCACCACGGCGTTGCGGAAGATGCCCTCGTAGGTGAAGCCCAGGCGCAGGGCCGCCGCCCGCGACGGCGCGTTCAGGCTGTCGCACTTCCACTCGTAGCGGCGGTAGCCGAGGTCATCGAAGGCCCGGGTCATCATCAGCGCCATCGCCTCCGTGGCGGCGGGCGTACGCTGAAGCTTCGACCCGAAATGGAGATGGCCGACCTCGATCACCCCGTTGCCGGGGTCGATCCGGAGATACGAGGCGATCCCCAGGGCCTCTCCGCTCGCGCGGTCGAGCACCACGTGGAACAGCGGGTCCTCGCTCGCCTCCAGGGCCTCAAGCCGGGCCGCGTAGACGGCCTCGCTCTCGGGCATCTCGTCGCCGAGATAGGTCCAGCCGCGCGTATCGGGCGCGGCGCTGTAGGCCGCGAACAGCCCGGCCGTGTGGGCCGCCGCATCCAGCGGCACGACCCGGCAGGTGCGCCCCTCCATGGGGCTCCGCGGTGGCCGCGGGCGGGCCGCCCAGTCCGGCAGGGCCGGGCCGACGGGCTGGCCGAAGCCGTTGAGGCGCGCGCTCATGCCGGGCTCCGCTCGGCGATCAGGCCGGCCAGAGCCGATTCGCCCTCCGACCGGAACCCCGCGATGACGCCGTGACGGTCGGCCTCGGGCCTGTTCTGGCTCATCTTCCACTTCCCCTCGATCCGGGTGATCGGGATCTCCACGCCGACGAGCGCCCGGACCTGCGCGGCGACGAACGGTTCGGGCGCGTCCGACACGGCCCACGGCGCCGCCCTGGCGGTCTCGCGCAGAGCGGTGAGGTCGGCGATCTGTTGATGCAGCCAGTCCGCCGCCTCGATCACCTGCGGCCGGCCCCAGGCATGGACCGTCGCGTAGTTCCAGGTCGGCACGACGCGCCCGTGCTCGCGCTTGCTCGCGTACCAGCTCGGGGTGACATAGCCCTGAGGGCCCTGGAACACGACGAGGCATTCCGCGACGGCCGCAAGCTCCCGCCCCTGCGGATTGGCACGGGCGAGATGGGCCCGCAGCGTCCCGTGCTCCCCGACGGCATCGACCAGGAACGGGATCGGGTTGGCCATGAGACCGCCCGGGCCGGCCGTGACCAGGAGACCGAGCGGATGGGCGCGGATCAGCGCGTGCTGGGCGGCCCGGGACTCCTCCCGGAAATGCGGCGGCTGGTACATCGTGCGGTCCTGTCTGGCGCCTCGCTGCACGCCTGCTTGACGATTCGGTGGACCAGGAGAAAGGTCCAGTTTCGCGAACGAGACTGGACCACTTGCCCATGGCCCGGAGCCCGCTCCCGCTGTCCGTCAGCCTGGATCCGGCCGCGGCGCTGCCGCTGCACGTGCAGCTCCGCGAGGGATTGCGCTCCGCGATCCTCGACCGCCGCCTGCCGCGCGGTGCCCGATTGCCGGCTTCCCGCGTCCTCGCGGCGGATCTCGGCTGCGCCCGCGGGACGGTGGTCCTGGCGCTGGAGCAGCTCACCGCGGAGGGCTACCTGACAGCGCGGCCCGGCTCGGGCACGCGCGTCGCCGCGACACTGCCGGACGATACCATTCCCCGGTCTCGGCAGCGCGCGCCGTCGCTGTCCACACCGGCGGCGGATCTGTCGCGGCGGGGGGCCCGCCTCGTCTCCGCGCCGCCGCGGCGGTACATGGCGGGTCCCGGCGTGCCCGACGCCTTCGCGCTCGGCCGGCCGGCTCTGGACGCGTTTCCCTACGAGGTCTGGGCGCGTCTGCTCCAGGCCGAGTGGCGCCACGGCTCGAGCGAACGGCCCGACCCGCGCGGCTCGCCGGCCCTGCGCGGCGCCATCGCGGCCTATCTGGCCCAGGCCCGCGGGGTCGTCTGCGAGGCCGACGACGTGATCGTCACGGCGGGCATCCGCCAGAGCCTGCGCCTGCTGGCCGAACTGCTGCTCGATCCCGGGGAGACCGCCCTGGTCGAGGAGCCGGGCTTTCCGGGGATCGCCCAGGCGCTCGCGGGTGCGGGCCTGCGCCCGGTGCCGGTGCCGATCGGTCCCGGCGGTCTCGCGGCGCGCGGCGCGGCGAGCCGGGCGCCGGGCGCCCGACTCGCCGTGGTGACGCCGGCCCATCATTATCCGCTGGGCTACGCCATGAGCCTGCAGAACCGGCTCGACCTGCTGGCCTGGGCGGAGGCGGCCTCCGGCTGGATCGTCGAGGACGATTACGACGGGGCCTACCGGTACGCCGGACGGCCGCTCGCGCCGCTGCGCGCCCTCGATCGCGCCGGGCGGGTGATCTACGTCGGCAGCTTCTCGAAGCTCCTGCTGCCCGCTCTGGGCCTGAGCTACCTCGTGCTGCCCCGCGGCCTCGTGGCGGCCGTGAACCAAGCGCTGGCCGAGACCGGTCCGGCACCGCCCGGGATCGGCCAGTGGGCCCTCGCCCGCTTCATCGAGGACGGGCATCTCGCCGGCCACCTGCGCCGGACCCGTCGCCTCTATGCCCTGCGCCAGGAGGCTCTGGTGGAGGCCGCGCAGCGTCACGCTGCCGACGTGGTCGCGGTCGCCCCGATGGAGGGCGGGATGCACCTCATCGCCCGGCCCGGGCCGGGCGCTGAGGTGCATCCCGCCCGCCATCGGGGCGACCGCGCCCCCGTCGGCAGCGGGCCGCTGCGCGGCCTCCCCCAGCGCCTCCTGGCGCAGGGCCTAGAGGCGACGGGGCCGGCGC
>CAXDNE010000072.1:0-26916 GCA_963990595.1 uncultured Methylobacterium sp. | reverse complement strand
CCCCCCCCCCCCCCCCCCCCCCCCCCCCCGCCCCCCCCCCCCCCGCCCCCCGCCGGGCGGGGGGGCCGCCCCCCCCCCCCCCCCCCCCCCCCCGACCCGGACAGGCTGGAGCCGCCCGAGGCCGCCGGCGAGAGCCGTCAGCCCCGGCAGAAGGCGGACTCGGGGCTCGAACCCGGCAGCGTTCCGCCGCCCGGATCGGCCGGCGCGCAGGACGAGGGCATCCTGGTCAAGGCTCACAGGCTGTTCGAGGCAGTCGTGGATCTGCTGCGCGCGATGGAGGCGCTGATCGGCAGGCGCCCGGCTCGGGCGGACCAGACCGAGCCCATCGATCCGATCCGGCTCCCGCTTCGGCCCGTCGGAGGCACCGCCGTCACTGCGAACGGCGTGCAGTAAGCCGGCAACGTGGCGCTGCCGGTCGCGCGCTACGGTCGGTGAGCGACCGGGCTGAAACCTTCCGTTGGCCTCGTCGGCACGAAGAAGCGGGTGAACAGATCGACATCCGCCCCCGTCACCGGGAAGGCCTGCGCGCCCTCGGCATTGGGCCGACGCAGCCGCATCTTGCAGACCGCATCGTCCACGTCGAGGACGTGGGGCTGGTGCGCGCCATGGCGAGGGATCGTGAGCGAGGGATCCGGGGCGCGGCCCGCCGACCGCGGGGGTCTTCACGGGCGGAGGGGCCCGGCCTGACGGATCAGACCGGGTTCCGAATCCGGCCGCGGATCGCGGCCCCTGCGCTGTCGCCCCACGCGGTCATCGGGGAAATGTGCCGGTTCCCGGCTGCCGGGACCGGGGGTGTCGCTCGCCCCGGAGCCCGGCGGCCGCTCAGGCCAGCCGCTCGATCCAGGCCTGCGCCTGCGCCCGGACGTTGTCCGGCGCGGTGCCGCCGTAGCTGGTGCGGCTCGCCACCGAGTTCTCGACGCCGAGCACCGCGTAGACCGCGTCCGTGATGCGCGGCTCGGCCTGCTGCATCTCGGCGAGCGACAGGGCCTCCAGCCCGACGCCCTTGGCGGAGGCGACACCGACGAGGCGGCCCGTGACGTGGTGCGCCTGCCGGAACGGCAGGCCGAGCTCGCGCACCAGCCAGTCGGCGAGGTCGGTGGCCGTGGCGTAGCCGGAGCCGGCGGCCCGGGCGAGGATCTCGGCGTTGGGCTCGAGGTCCTTCACCATCCCGGTCATGGCGGCGAGGCACAGGGAGAGCGCCTGGAGCGCGTCGAACGTGCCCTCCTTGTCCTCCTGCATGTCCTTCGAATAGGCCAGCGGCAGGCCCTTCATGACGATGAGCAGGCCGGTGAGCGCGCCGATGATCCGGCCCGACTTGGCCCGCACCAGCTCGGCGGCGTCGGGGTTGCGCTTCTGCGGCATGATCGACGAGCCGGTGGTGAACCCGTCCGACAGGCGGACGAAGTTGAACTGGGCCGAGGTCCAGACCACCAGCTCCTCGGCGAAGCGCGAGAGGTGCACGGCGCAGATCGAGGCCGCCGCGAGCGCCTCAAGGGCGAAGTCGCGGTCGGCCACCGAATCCAGGGAGTTCGCGGTCGGCCGGTCGAAGCCGAGGGCCGAAGCGGTGGCGTGCCGGTCGATCGGGAAGGACGTGCCGGCGAGCGCCGCGGCGCCCAGCGGGCACTCGTTCAGGCGCGCCCGGGCGTCGCGGAACCGGCCCCGGTCGCGGGCCAGCATCTCGACATAGGCGAGGCAATGATGGCCGAAGGTCACCGGCTGGGCCGACTGGAGGTGGGTGAAGCCCGGCATCACGGTGCCGGCATGTTTGAGCGCCGCCTGGCTCAAGGACCGCTGCAGGTCCGCGGCCTGCTGGTCCAGGGAATCGAGGGTGTCGCGCACCCACAATTTCATGTCGGTGGCGACCTGGTCGTTGCGGGAGCGCGCCGTGTGCAGGCGCCCGGCGGCCGGGCCGACGATCTCGGTCAGCCGGCTCTCCACGGACATGTGGATGTCCTCGAGCTCGCGCTTGAACGTGAAGGTCCCGGCCTCGATCTCGTCGCGCACGGACTTGAGCCCGGCCTCGATCGCGGCCACATCCTCCGCCGGCAGGATGCCGGCTTGGCCGAGCATCGCCACATGCGCCAGCGAGCCGCGGATATCCTGGGGCGCGAGGCGCTTGTCGAACCCGATGGAGGCGTTGATCTCCTCCATGATCTCCGCCGGGCCGCTCGCGAAGCGGCCGCCCCACATCCGGTTGCTCATGTCGATCCTTCCGCGCCCTGAACGTCCTGGCAGGCAAGCCTGATGGCCGGCCGCACACCCATCCTGGCCGGCGCGGGCGTCGCCGCGCTCGCCGTCCTCGGGCTCGCCCTATACGGGAGCGGTCTCCTGCCCGGCAACACGGGCGGGGCGCTCCAGCCCTGCGCCGCCGCGAAGCCGGCCCTGGCCCGGGTCGACGCGGCCGCCAAGGGCGAGGTCGCCGCCATGCAGGCGCTCCCGCAGGCCCGGCCCGCCCCCGAGATCCGGTTCAAGGGCCCGGACGGCGCCGAGACCGGCCTCTCCGACCTGAAAGGCCGGCTACTGCTCGTGAATCTCTGGGCGACGTGGTGCGCGCCCTGCAAGGCCGAGATGCCGGCGCTGGACCACCTCCAGGCGCAGCTCGGCGGGCCCGACTTCCAGGTCGTCGCCATCAACGTCGACACCCGCAACCTGGAGAAGCCGCCGGAATGGCTCAAGCAGGCCGGCATCCACGACCTCGCCTTCTATTCCGATCCCGGCGGGCGCGTGCTCCCGGTGGTCCAGCGCGACACCCAGTCGCCCGGCCTGCCGACCACGATGCTGGTCGACGCGCAGGGCTGCACCATCGGGGTGATGAAGGGGCCGGCGGCGTGGTCGAGCCCGGACGGGCTGGCGCTGATCCGCGCGGCCCTGGGACGGGCATCGTAAGGGTTTCGGCTTCGGTCGCTTGCACCAGCTCACGATGCGCGGCAAGGCCTGCCCGATGAAGCCGCCTTCGTTCCCCGACCGCGCGCTGCCGATCCGGCGGCGGCGCCCCCTCTCGGTCGTCCGCACGATGCTCGCCAGCGAGGCGGCGGGTGGGCTGATCCTGATGGCGGCGGCGGCTCTGGCCCTCGCCGTCGCCAACGGGCCCTTCGCCGAGGCCTACGCGCACGGGCTCCATGCCGCGCTCGGGCCGATGAGCGTGCAGCACTGGATCAATGACGGCCTGATGGCCGGGTTCTTCCTGCTCGTCGGGCTGGAGATCAAGCGCGAGGCCCTGGACGGGCGGCTGCGCACCTGGCCGGACCGGATCCTGCCCGGCTTCGCGGCACTCGGCGGCATGGCGGTCCCGGCCGGGGTCTACGCGCTCGCCAATCTCGGCTCCGGCACCCTCCGGGGCTGGGCGATCCCGGCCGCCACCGACATCGCCTTCGCGCTGGGGGTCCTGGCGCTCCTCGGCGCGCGGGTGCCGGTCTCCCTGAAGATCTTCCTCAGCGCGGTCGCCATCGTCGACGACCTCGGCGCCGTGGTGGTGATCGCGCTGTTCTACAGTTCCGGGCTCGACACCACGATGCTCGTCCTCGCCGCCCTCGTCCTGGCCGGCCTCTACGGCCTCAACCGCGCGGGCGTGTCCTGGCTTCCGGCCTACGGGCTCCTCGGCCTCGTGCTCTGGGTCCTCGTGCTGCGCTCGGGAATCCACGCCACGATCGCGGGCGTGCTGCTGGCGCTCACGATCCCGATCCGCGTCAGCCCCGGCCGGCCGGAGGATGCGGACTCGCCGCTCCATCGCCTGGAGCACGCCCTCGCACCCTGGATCACCTACTTGGTCGTCCCGGTCTTCGGCTTCGCCAATGCCGGCGTGGACCTCTCCGGCCTCTCTCCGGACGCCCTGCTCCAGCCCGTCACGCTCGGCATCGCGGCGGGCCTGTTCCTCGGCAAGCAGGTCGGGGTCTTCGCGAGCCTGCGGCTGGCTGTCGCGCTCGGGCTGGCCAAGCGCCCGGCGGGCGCCGGCTGGGGCCAGGTCTACGGGGTGGCGGTGCTGTGCGGCATCGGCTTCACCATGAGCCTGTTCATCGGCGGCCTCGCCTTCGCGGATCCGCAGCACGAAACCGCCGTGAAGCTCGGCGTGCTCGCGGGTTCGGTCCTGTCGGGGCTCGCCGGCGCGGCGATGCTCCTGCTCGCGCAACCGCGCCGCCGCAGCGTCGACGCTGCCTGACCCGGACTGTCCGACCCTCGGCCTCGTCCTGAGGCGCTGCGCGAGCCGCCGCGCTGCGGCACCTCCGGATGCGGGTGACCGCGAGATCTGCCGTCTGGGGGGCGCGATGACGGCCCCGTCGCGCACGTCCCGGTATCCGCTGCGCGCGAAAATGCGCTACCCCGCTTCCGCATGCGCTTCTATCTCGGCCTCGCCACCACCTTCCACGACCCGGCCCTCGCCCTGGTCGGGCCCGACGGCACCCTGCTGTTCGCCGAGGCCGCCGAGCGCTTCCTCCAGTACAAGCGCGCGCCGAACTGCGAGCCGGACGCCCCGGCCCGGATGGCCGCGCTGCTGAAGGACCATGTCCCGCCCGGCTCCGAGCTCGTCATCGCCTCCACCTGGGGGTCCCAGTTCATCGAGTTCCTGCGCGGGCAGGCGGGGACCGGGGCCTTCGACCTCATGGCACTCGCCGCCCACACCACGGCGCTGAACCGCTCCTTCGTGCCCGAGCAGGCCGAACGGGTCTTCATCGCCGATCTCCACGGCGCGCAGGCGCGGGCCGGCCACGGGACCCTGCTCGCCCTCAACCAGGAGGCCCGGATCTCCGGCGCGGCACCGCGCGCGACGGTCGTCGGGCAGCGCCGCTACCCGCACCACCTCTGCCACGCGGCCTACGGCCTCTGGGGCAGCCCGTTCGACGAGGCTGCGGCCGTGGTGGTGGACGGCATGGGCGAGACCGGCGCGGCGGCGATCTACCGGCTGGAGGGCGGCCGGATCACGGAGCTGCGCCGCCACCGCGGACGCGGTTCGCTCGGCTTCCTGTACGGGCTCATCACGGATCTCGCCGGCTTCGATCAGGTGAAGGGCGAGGAGTGGAAGATCATGGGGCTCGCGCCCTACGGCCGCCCCGACCCCGACCTCGCCGCGCTGCTCGACCGGCTCTGCACGGTCGAGGGCGGCCGCCTGCGCTACGCCGACGCGGAGACGGTCCGGGCGGTGGCCGCGGAGATCCGCGCGCGCCGCCCCGCGGACGCCCTGGAGAACGGCTGGGCCGACCTCGCCCGCTGCGGCCAGGACCTGTTCGCGACGCTGATGGACGTGCTGGTGGCGGAGGCCGCCGCCCTCAACCCCTCCGAGAACCTCGTCCTCTGCGGGGGCTGCGGGCTCAACTCCTCCTACAACGGCCGGGTGCTCGGCCGCTCGGGCTTCACGCGGCTGCACGTGCCCTCGGCTCCGGCGGATGACGGCAACGCGGTCGGCGCCGCCTGGCTCGCCTATGCGGAGGACAATCCGGCCTGGGCCGGGCCACCGGTCGCGCAGCGCCCGCTCACGCCCTATCTCGGCTCCCGCGTCTCGACGCTCCCGATGGAGCGGCTCGCCGAGCAGGAGCCCCGCGCGCGGCGCCTCGGCCACGCGGAGGTGACCCGGGCGGCGGCGCGGGTCCTGGCGGAGGGCGGCCTCGTCGGCTGGGTGCAGGGCCGGGCGGAATTCGGGCCCCGGGCGCTCGGCAACCGCTCGATCCTGGCCGATCCGCGGCCGGAGGGTGCCAAGGACGCGCTCAACGCCAAGGTGAAGTACCGGGAGGCGTTCCGGCCCTTCGCGCCGTCGATCCTGGCGGAGGCCGGGCCGGACTGGTTCGAGGATTACGCCGACAGCCCCTACATGGAACGCACCCTGGTCTGGCGCGAGGCGGTCCGGGCCCGCGTCCCGGCGGTGGTCCACGCGGACGGCACGGGCCGGCTCCAGAGCGTCACGGCGGAACGCAACCCGGCCTACGCGGCCCTGATCGGCGCCTTCGCGGACATCACGGGCGTGCCGATCCTGCTCAACACCAGCTTCAACATAATGGGCAAGCCGATCCTCCATGGCGCGGAGGACGCGATCCTGATGTTCTACACCACGGGCCTCGACGCCCTCGTGGTGGAGGATTGGCTGGTGGTGAAATGAGACGCGCCGCGCCCCGGAGGGACGCGGCGCCGGTCTCGCGCGGTTTCAAGGCCCGCGGGTTACTCGCAGACCTCGACGCGGCGGTAGGTGAACTCGCCGTCCCCGAGCCATTCCTTGCGGCGCTCGTAGTGGCAGATCGGCCCGCGGCGCTCGCGCACCACGACGGTCTCCGGCTCCTCGACCACCACGCGGCGCGGACGGTACTCCGGGGGCGGAGGCGGGGGCGGATTCGCGCCGTTGACGAGGGCGCTGCCCACCACGCCGCCGACGACGCCCGCCGCCAGACCGCCGACGATGGCACCCGTCTGGTCGCGGGCGGCGGCCGGGGCGACGGCCCCGAGCACCAGGGTCGCGGCGAGGGCGGCGGCCCCGGCGCGGATCATCGTGAAGGAACCGTTCAAGGACACGCGAAACATCTCCCGTTCGTGTTGAGGACGATCCAACACCGGGAGGATTAAAAATCCCCGAAGCGGCCCAGCAGGGCCGTGTACCAGATGCGCCGGATCCGCCTGCGCGCGGCGGCCTCAGAGCAACCCGTCGAGGGTCTCGACGACCACCGAGGGGACGAGGTCGGCATACTCGTCCGGGAGCCCCCGGCGGTTCACCCAGGCGGTCCGGAAGCCGAAGGCGCCCGCGCCCGCCACGTCCCAGCGGTTCGAGGAGCAGAACAGGACGTCCCCCTCTCCGACGGCCAGCCGGGTCAGGGCGATCCGGTAGGCGTCGGGATGCGTCTTGAACACCTGCGCGTCATCGACCGAGAGGACCGCGTCGAGGTGGTCGGCAAGGCCCGCCGAGGCGACGGCCCGGTCGACCATCGCGGCGTTGCCGTTGGTGAGGATCGCGGTGCGGATCCCCCGCTTGCGCAGGGCCGCCAGCACGCCCGGGACCTCCGGATAGGCGTCGAGATCACGGTAGGCGTCGAGGAGCTGCTCGCGCAGCCCGGGATCGACGCCCGGATGGACGGCGAGCGCGTAGTCGAGGGCCCGGACGGTGAGATCCCAGAAGGCCGCGTAGCGGCCCATCAGCGACAGGGTCCAGCTGTATTCCAGCTGCTTGTTGCGCCAGATCTCGGAGAGATGGGCCGCGTCCGGTCCGACCGCGTCGGCGTAGCGCTGGACCGCGGCGTTCACGTCGAACAGCGTGCCGTAGGCGTCGAACACCGCGGCCCTCACGCCGGCGAGTGGTCCCCTTGCGTCGGTCATGGCGCTCCTCACTGGGTGCTCGCATCCGATCTGGGGCCGGGACACGCGGCGGCGAGCCCGGCCGGCTCTTCTCAAGCCCGGCGCAGGCGCAGGCCGAACAGGTGCAGCAGCCCGACCAGCAGGCCTCCATAGACGGCCGCCCCGGCGAGGCCGAGCAGCGCCAGGACGACGAGTTCGCGTCCGTGCGGCAAGGCCGGCACCAGCGTCTGGGCGAGATCCTGGCCGTAGACGGCGACGCCGGCCAGCCCGAGGCAGGCCAGCAGCACGCCCGCGACGGTGAGGCCGAGGGTGCGGCCCGGCGCCGTCCAGTTCCGGCGCTTGGCGAGGACCAGCAGCAGCAGCAGGTTGACCCACTGGCTCACCGCGGTGGCGAGTGCCAGGCCGGTGACGCCGTAGGGTCCGGTGAGCCAGAGCTTCAGGGCGACATTCACCAGGATCGCCGTGAGGGAGGCCCAGAGCGGGGTCTTGGTGTCCTGGCGGGCGTAGAAGCTCGCCACGGCGCTGCGCACCAGCACGACGGCGGGCAGCGCGAAGCCGTAGGCGGCCAGCACCGCGGCCGCCCGGGCCGAATCCTCCGCGCTGAAGGCGCCGCGCTGGAACAGGGCCGCCATGATCAGGCCCGGGATGGTCAGGAAGGCCACGGTGAAGGGGGCCGACAGGGCCAGGGAGAAGCCCGCCGCCCGGTTCTGCGCCGCGTGCGCGCCGGCGACGTCCCCGGCGGCGATCCGGCGGCTCATCTCGGGCAGCAGCACGGTCCCGGCCGCGATGGCGATGACGCCGAAGGGCAGCTGGTAGAGCCGGTCGGCGTAGTAGAGGGCCGAGACCGCCCCGGTGGGCAGCCAGCTCGCGATGATCGTGTCGGCGAAGGCCGCGATCTGGAACCCGGCGGAGCCGATCACCGCCGGGCCGAGCACGGCGAAGAACCGCGTCAGGGCCGGGTCGCGGCGCGGCACCGCGAGGTCCGGCATCACCCCGACCCGGCGACAGCCCCACCACAGCAGGCCGAACTGGAGCAGGCCCGAGACGGCGACGCCCCAGGCGGCCGCGTAGGCGGCGTTCGGGAACAGGAAGGACAGCGCCAGCGCGCCCAGCATGGCGAGGTTGAGCAGGACCGGGGCGCCGGCCGCCACGGCGAAGTGCCGGTGGGCGTTGAGGATGCCCGACAGCAGCGTCACCAGGGTCATGAACAGCAGGTACGGGAAGGTGATGCGGGTCAGCGCCACCGCGAGTTGGAACCGCTCGCCGGCCTCGGCGAAGCCGGGGGCGAGCGCGTGCACGACCCAGGGCATCGCCGGGAGGGCGAGGTTCAGCAGCACGAGCTGCACGATCAGCATCAGGGTGAAGATGCGGTCGGCGAAGGCCTGCGCCGCTCCGGGGCTGCCCGCCTCGGCGAGCCCCGCATAGGCCGGCACGAAGGCGGTGTTGAACGCCCCCTCGCCGAAGATCGCCCGGAAATGGTTCGGCAGCCGGAAGGCGACCACGAAGGCGTCGGCCACGGGGCCGGCGCCCATCACGGCGGCCATCACCACGTCGCGCGCGAAGCCGGTCACCCGGGAGACCAGCGTCCAGCCGCCGACCGAGAGGATGGAGCGGATCATGGATCCGCCCGCTGGCCGGAAGTGCCCTCCCCCCTCTGCGGGGGGAGAGATCGCCGTGGGAACGTCGCGGATGTCGAACGAGAGGAAATGGCCGGGCCCTGATTGCACCGGGTCAACCGGCGAATGCGCATCAAGAGCCGGTTTCGGCCGATCTCTCAAGGGCCGGCAAGCGCGCGCGGCGCTCGCCGGTTGTCAAGGCCTCAGCGCGTCGCCTCGGCGTACATCTTCTCCACGTGCTCCCAGTTCACGAGGTTCTCGATGAAGGCCTTGAGGTAATCGGGCCGGCGGTTGCGGTAATCGATGTAGTAGGAGTGCTCCCACACGTCGACGCCGAGGATCGGCTTGGCGCCGTGGACCAGCGGGTTCTCGCCGTTCGGGGTCTTCAGGATCGCGAGCTTGCCATCCTTCACAGCGAGCCATGCCCAGCCCGAGCCGAACTGGCTGACGCCCGCCTGGATGAAGTCCGCCTTGAACTTCTCGGCGCCGCCGAGATCCTCGTCGATCTTCTTGGCGAGCGCACCGGGGATCGCGCCGCCGCCGTTCGGCTTCATCCACTGCCAGAAGTGGATGTGGTTGTAGTGCTGGCCGGCATTGTTGAAGAGCGGCTGATTGGTGTTGTAGGCGGCCTTCACGATCTCCTCGACGCTCTTGCCCTGGAGATCCGTGCCCTCGAGCAGCTTGTTGCCCGTATCGACATAGGCCTTGTGGTGCTTGTCGTGGTGGAACTCGAGGGTTTCCTTCGACATGTACGGCCCGAGCGCGTCGTAGGCGTAGGGCAGTTCCGGCAGGGTGAAGGTCATCGCGTCTGTCTCCGCTTAAGCAGGGGGCGGCCTCGGCCCCGGCGGGGGCTCCCGAGTCGAGAGCCCGCTAGGTAAGTCGGGGGCCGCAGGACGGCAACGCCGTTCCGGGCCACCCGCGCGCGAAGTTCCGGGGATATCGGCCGCGGGACGGCGAAACCGGGTCGGCGCGGGGCGCATGTCGACAACCGGAATGATCCGGTATCCCGGGCAATCTCGCCACATGGTTTTGCAATACGACCGCAAGGCCTTACTGTGCGCGACGCCTTGAGAGCGCCGGCGGTGAGCCGGCTCGTGCCAGAGAGTATCATGATCGCTGCGCTGTTCGCGCTCGCCGCCGCCATGATCATCGGGGGCTGCGCCGCCGTGATCCAGGGCTTCCCGTATGTGCGTCTGGAGAGCGGGCTCGCGATGGTGATCGCCGGTTCGGTGGCGGCCTCGTCGGGCGCGGTCCTGCTCGGACTCGGCGTGCTCGCCCTCGGCTTCCGGCGGGTCGAGCGGGCGTTCGGGCAGACCCCGGCGCTGCGGGCGCGAGAGACGGCCGGGGCCGCGCCGGTGCCCGCCGAAGAGAGCCGGACCCGGCTGCCGCCGATCCTGCCCGCCGCCCCGGCCTTCATCGTGCCGCCGGTGGTCGAACCGCCCTTCGATCCCGAGCGGCCCCGCCTCGAGCCCAGCCTGGAACTCCGGACCGACGCGGCGCACGCACCGGCGATGCCGGCCGAGACGGCGAAGCCCGCTCAGCCGGAGCCGGAGCTGCACATCCCGGCGCCGCCGGCCGTCCCGCCGGCGCCGAGCGTCGCGCCGGAGCCGCGCGTCGCGCCGGAGCCGCGCGTCGCGCCCAGGCCGGACGCGCCGCAGCCCGCGAGCGCGCTCTCGCCCGAGGACGACCTGTTCGCCCCGTCCGAGGTCCAGCCGGACGCGAAGGAGGAGCCGCCGCCGCTCCGTCCGAGCCTCGACACGGCGCCCGAGCCCGAGCCCGAGCCGGCCCCCAAGCCGGGCCCCAAGGCGGAGACGCGCACCGTCGTCGGGCGCTACGCCTCGGGCGGCAACACCTACGTGATGTTCGAGGACGGCTCGATCGAGGCGGAGACGCCGCAGGGGCGCTTCACCTTCGCCTCGCTCGACGAGCTGAAAGCCTTCGTGGACGGCGGCGGCGAAGTCGGAACCCGGGGCGCGGCCTGAGGGCCGGCAACCGGCGGATCACACCAGCGGGTTGAGGCTGTCGTTGCGCGGCGGGATCGGGGCGCGCATGGTCAGCGAGAAACCGTCGAGCGCGTAATCGGTCGTCACCTCGGCCTGAACCTGCGTGATCAGGACGCGCTGCAGCAGGCGCGAGCCGAAGCCCTGGCGGTTCGGGGGCTGGACCGGGGGACCGCCGGTCTCACGCCAGGAGAAGCGCAGGATCCCGGCCGGTCCACCGGGCTCCAGGGACCATTCCACCGCGACGCGCCCGGTGCGGTTCGACAGCGCGCCGTACTTGGCGGCGTTGGTGGTGAGTTCGTGGATCGCCATGCCGATCGGCACCGCGATCTCGGACGGGAGATCGATCGCCGGCCCCTCCAGGCTGATGCGGCCCTCGGCGCCCCCCTCCACCGTGACCTCGGCATAGGGTTTCAGCTCGTTGAGCAGGAGGTTGGCCAGCGAGGCCGTCTGCCACGTATCCTCGGTGAGCACCGAATGGGTGTGAGCCAGGGATTTGATCCGCCCGACGAAGGCCTCGTAGAAGCTCTCGATGCTCGAGGCCGTCCGCGCCGTGGAGCCCACGATGGCCTGGACGGTGGCCAGGGTGTTCTTCACCCGGTGGTGCAGTTCGCGGATCAGGAGGCTCTGGCGCTCCTCCGCCAAGCGCCGGTCGGTCACGTCCGCCACCACCCCGATCAGGCGGCGCGGCAGGCGGCCGGGGGCATCCCGCTCGAACCGGCCGGCCATGTCGATCGTGCGCCAAGCCCCGTCGGACTTGCGCCGGATGCGGCCGCTGATGTGCAGGATCCCGTCCTCCCGCAAGGCCGTCGAGATCGCCTGGCGCACCGCGGCCCGGTCGTCCGGGTGGAGGATGTCGTTGAGGAACTCGTTCTTGCCGATGGTCCCGTCCTCGGGCGCGTGCCCGAAGATCTCGTACATGTGCTCGTTCTCCCAGATCGCCTGATCCTCGAGCATGTGCCACTCGAAGATGCCGAGCTTGGCGATCGTGGTCGCGACACGCAGGCGCTGGTCGCGGGACAGGATCTCGTCCCGCGCCTCGACCCGGGTGGTGATGTCCTGGATGACGCCGACCATGCTGACGGGCTCGCCGTCCGGGCCCGGAACAGCCTGCCCCCGCACCCGCAGGATCACCGTGCGCCCCGCCACCGTCGTGGGCGTGTCGAACTGATAGGGCTCGCCGGCTCCGGCCGCCTGGGCGATGACCGCGCTCAGGCGCGTGAGTTCGGCCTGCGACAGGCCGGTCTTGAGCTCCTCCCACGAGACCGAGCGGCCGGGCGGCCGGCCCAGGATCCGCGCGGCGCGACGCGACAGGGTGAGGAGACCCGTCGCCCGGTCCCAGCGCCACTCCCCGAGGCCCGCGGCGGCGAGCGCCTCGCGGTTCGCCTCGGAATGGGCCGCCGTATCGACGTCCACGGGCTCGACCACCAGGGTCTGGCCCGCGCGCCGGACCCGCACGTCGACGGCATCACCGTCCGCCCGCCGCCAGAATTGGAGGCCGTCCCGAAGGCCTTCCGGTCCTTCGTTCAGAAGCGCGGCAGTCGGGCGGCCCGGCAGCGTACCCGGCTCCCAGCCGACGAGATCGTGCAGGAACCGGTTCGCGGCGACGATGACACCCTCGTCCGCCGACAGCACGACGAGGCCGATCGCGGCCTCGTCGAAGCCGGTGCGAAACGAATCGCCCGCCGCCGGATCCTGCGCCGCCCTCTCGTTCACTCGGAAGAATCCTCGAACGCACCGTGGCGCGATCCCGCCGGAGATAGACCCCCTCCCCGACGCGATCTGGAACCGCGACGGACCTGCAGGATGGCGTTCGAGCGTAACTGTTGCAAGGCGTTCCGCAATGGCTGCGGCGACCCGCGCAGGGGCGCCTCGAGTCCGCTCCGTCCGGTCGGCCACCTGCCCAACGCGCGAGCGCGCGTCAAAACCAGCGCTTATCGCGGCAGCCGAGCGAATTCCAAGTAAGTCGGCCGCCGCCCCGCTTCCAGGGCCTTGGCCTCGTAGCGCGTCCCGGGCCAGCCCGGGAAGGGCTGAATCCAATCCTGCGCGGTCCGTGCCGTCCACCGCAGGGTCGGGCATCGCGCGGCCCGCGCCAATGTCCAGCCCGCGTAATCGTCGATGTCGCTGGCGAAGCGGAACAGACCGCCATCCTTCAGGACCCGGCCGATCTCGGCGAGCGAGGCGTCCGACACGAAACGGCGCTTGCGCTGCCGCCGCTTGGGCCAGGGATCGGGATAGAGCAGGTAGACGCGGTCCAGGCAGGCATCCGGCAGCCGTGCCAGCAGGGCGGTCACGTCCTCGTCGCGGATGCGGACGTTGCGCAGGCCCCGCTCCTCGATCGCGGCGAGCAGCTTCACCACACCGTTGACGAAGGGCTCGGCGCCGATGAAGCCGATGTCGGGATGGCTCGCAGCCTGTGCCGCGAGGTGCTCGCCGCCTCCGAAGCCGATCTCCATCCAGACCGTGTCCGGCGGCCGCGGCAGGGCCGGGAACAGCGTGCGCGGGTCGAGGGTCTGACCGTCCGGCGGCAGGGCGACCCGGAGGGCGGGCAGCATCTCGGCCAGCCGCCGTTCCTGCTGGCCGCGCAGGCGCTTGCCCTTGCGGCGCCCGAAGAAGGCGCGCTCCGGCTCCTCGGCCGGGTGAGCGGAGCATCCGCTGGGATCTGACATGAGCACGGTCGCTGTCGGCCACCGGCCCGCCGTCGGCGATGAAGCGGGCGGGTGGACGACCTGTGTTCCGAACGCCCGGACCCGCCGCGCGGGTCCGGGATGACGCGGCGCGGAGGCCGCCCCTCAGGCCAGCGCCGACTTCAGCTTGTCGGCGAGGTCCGTGCGCTCCCAGGAGAAGCCGCCATCGGCCTCGGGAGCGCGGCCGAAATGGCCGTAGGCCGAGGTCCGCGCGTAGATCGGCTTGTTGAGGCCGAGCGCCGTGCGGATGCCGCGGGGCGAGAGGTCCATGGCGTCCATCAGGACGGCCTCGAGCTTGGCCTCGTCCACCGTACCGGTGCCGTGCAGGTCGACGTAGATCGAGAGCGGCTTGGAGACGCCGATCGCGTAGGCCAGCTGGATCGTGGCGCGGCGGGCGAGGCCAGCGGCCACGACGTTCTTGGCGAGGTAGCGGGCCGCGTAGGCCGCCGAGCGGTCGACCTTGGTCGGATCCTTGCCCGAGAAGGCGCCGCCGCCATGGGGCGCCGCGCCGCCGTAGGTGTCCACGATGATCTTGCGGCCGGTGAGGCCGGCATCGCCGTCCGGGCCGCCGATCACGAACTTGCCGGTCGGGTTGACGTGCCAGGCCGTGCCCTCGTTGACCCAGCCCTCCGGAAGGGCCCGGCGGATGTAGGGCTCGACGATGGCGCGCACGTCCGCCGAGTCGAGGGACTCGTCGAGGTGCTGGGTCGAGAGCACGATCTGGGTGACCTCGACCGGACGGCCGTTCTCGTAGCGGACCGTGACCTGGCTCTTGGCGTCGGGGCCGAGCTTGGCGGCCTCGCCCTGCTTGGCCTTGCGGGCGTCGGCGAGGTCCTTGAGGATCTTGTGGGCGTAGAAGATCGGCGCCGGCATCAGCTCCGGCGTCTCGTCGGCGGCGTAGCCGAACATGATGCCCTGGTCGCCCGCGCCCTCGTCCTTGTTGCCGGCGGCGTCCACGCCCTGGGCGATGTCGGCCGACTGGGCGTGCAGGTGGATGGCGACGTCGTTGTTCTTCCAGTGGAAGCCCGACTGCTCGTAGCCGATATCCTTCACCGCCGCGCGGGTCAGGGCCTCGAGGTCCTTGAAGGTGACGGAATCGGGCCCGCGCACCTCGCCGGCGATGACGATGCGGTTGGTGGTGGCGAGCGTCTCAACACCGAGCCGCGCCTCCGGCATGGCCGAGAGATAGGCATCGACCACCGTATCCGAGATCCTGTCGCAGACCTTGTCCGGATGTCCTTCGGAAACGGACTCGCTGGTGAACAGGTAGTTGGAACGTGGCATCGGGCGGCCTCGGCTTCAGAGGTACGCCGTCGCGATCGCGGCGCTTGACCTTATTCAAGGCCCGGTTTCTCGCACCCGGCCGAACACGGGTCAAGGCGGATTGCCGAACGAATCCGCTATAACGGACAATGCGGATTGAAAAACGGCCGCCGCGCGGGCGCCTCCGGGGCGGGTGTCAGCCGCCGAGCTTGCTCTCGAGCGCGCGGATGGCGTCGGCCACGTCACGGCGCGCCTCTTCGGAGAAGTTCTCGGTGATGTGGCGCCCCACGACCTCGGCCAGCCCCTTCAGGCCGCCTTCCGACAGGGCCGATTGCTCCTGCTCGCCGAAGCCCGGCGCGATGAAGTCATCGGTGCGCGGCATGCCCTTGAAGAAGTAATCCATCGGGACGCCGGTCATCCGGGAGAAGATGTCGAGATGGACGGCGCTGATCCGGTTGGTCCCCTTCTCGTACTTCTGTAGCTGAGCCGCAGACATACCGAAGCTCTGCGCGACGCGGCGTTGCGTGAGGGACGCCTTGCGTCGCTGCTCGGCGATGCGCTGCCCGACATAGACGTCGCGCTGATCGGTTTTCTGACCCGCCATGAAGAGCTCGTCCACCCCCCTGCCACGATTCCTGGCGGCAAAGCTTAGCGCGGCCTCGGGATCTTGTCACCGGCGGGCAGGTGACGCAGTGAACGATTTGCTACAATGCCGAGACCGACGGCGGCCGCGAATCTCGGATGTTTGGTGTCCCCGGCAGGGCTCGAACCTGCGACCCCAGGTTTCATACCACTTCGGCTTTCGCCGCCGCGTCCCAGCGGTCCGCGTTCGTGGCCTGGACTATCCCTTCACCGTGGGCAGGGTCTTGTCCCCGCCGGTAGGTGCCGCCCGTCTAGTCTCTACACCTTCCCACAGGACGCAGGCGCGCCGTGCGGGCTTGGCTCGGGATCGGCAGGGCTCCGGACGACGAGGCGCCGGTGCCGGGAGCTTTCCCCGACTTTGAGCGGATCCGTCGCGCGGTTTCCCGGCGCGACGCCCAATTGAACCTGTTTAGGAAACCTGTGCTCTGTCCAGCTGAGCTACGGAGACGACCGCGGGTTCCATAGCATTCTCGCCGTCCGAGGCCAACCGCGCCCGGTGGACAGGCGGTGCTCCGGCGGCATGATGCGCCCGGGGCGCGCGATGATCAGGACGGCGGGATCGGCAGGCCGGAGACACCGGGCGGGGCGCGCGGCGGTCCGCACGCTGGCACTCGCGCTCGCCGTGCCCATCTGCGCCTCGCCGGTCCCGGCGGCCGCGCGGGCGCGCGCGACAGGTGCGGCGGAGTGCCTGACCGGGCCGACGCGGAGTGAGGTCCTGGCGGGCATCGGGCAGCGCGGCGAGATCCGCCTGGCGTCCGGCGCCCGCGCGGTGCTCGATTCCCTGCGATGGCCGGACACGCCGGAGACCGCGGCGGCGGCATCGGCTTGGCTCGACGCGCGGCGGGGCAGCAGCCTGTCGGTGACGCCGCGCGGTCAGGCCGACCGCTGGGGGCGGGAGCGGGCCGACATTCAGGTCACCGACGGCGACGACGATCTCGCGGGGGGCCTGATCGGAGCGGGCCTCGCCTTCGCGGACGCGAACGAGAGCGATTGGCTCTGCCGTCCGGCCCTCCGGCTGGTCGAGGAATCCGCGCGGGCGAACCGGCGCGGTCTGTGGCGCGGGCCGCTCCCGTCGGCCACCGACGGGCCGGCGCTCCGGGCTCTGGCCGGACGGTTCGCGGTCGTGGAGGGCCGCGTCCGCCATATCGGCGAGCGCGGCGCCTGGACCTATCTCGATTTCGGGATCCGCGGCACGGACGCGCTGACGGTCACGGTACCGAAACGCACTTGGCGAATGGTGCGCGCCCGTGGTTTGAGTGCAGCCTCGCTCGAAGGCCGGTCCGTGCGGGTGCGCGGCATCCTGGAGGTCCGGCGCGGTCCGACCCTGGAGGCCGGAGCCGACGCCATCGAGGTCCTGGGCGAGTCGGACCGGCCGGAGGCCGGGCCGGAGGTGGAACGGGGGCTGCGGCGCTGATCGCGATGGGCGGGATCACGGGGCGATTCGGATTGGCGGGGCACCTCCCGCTCGGCGCGGCGGCACTCTGTGCCCTGGCCTGTCTCCTCGGCGCCTGCGTGGCCGATCAGACGGGGGCGACCGTGCGGCCGGCCGTCGTGCGGGTGCCCGCGGAGGCGCCGCGCACCACCGGCCGCGAGCGCGTGGCGGATGCCGACCACCTCAAGCTCGTCGCTTCCTTCGGAGGCGAGGCGCGGGCGCCCAACGTGACGCGGCTGCTCACGGAGGTCACGGACCGCCTCGTGAAGGCGAGCGACCGGCCCGATCAGGCCTACGCGGTGACGCTCCTCGATTCCCCCGTGGTCAACGCCTTCGCGCTGCCGAACGGGCGGCTCTACGTCACCCGCGGGCTCGTGGCGCTGGCGAGCGACACCTCGGAGGTGGCGGCCGTGCTGGCGCACGAGATGGCCCACGTGACCCTCAACCACGCCACGGCCCGGAGCGAGCTGGAGCTGCGCTCGGCGCTCGTCAGCCGGGTGGTGGCGGACGTGCTGAACGACCCCGATACCGGCGCGCAGCTGCAGCACCAGTCGCGCTTCGCCCTCGCCCGCTTCTCCCGCGAGCAGGAGCTGGAGGCGGATGCCACTGGGGTGCGCACCCTCGCCAAGGCCGGCTACGATCCGTTCGCGGCCGGGCGGTTCCTCACCGCGCTCAACCGCTCGACGGCGCTGAAGGCCGGTGGCTCGACCGAACCCGACATGCTGGCGACCCATCCGGGCACGGCCGAGCGCATCGCCCAGGTCACCCGGGCGGCCCGCCGCATCGGCGCACCGGGGATCGGCGCCGACGACCGCGCGACCTACCTCGCGGCGGTGGACGGGCTCGCCTATGGCGACAACCCGCGCGACGGCGCCGTGCGGGGCCACCGCTTCATCCATCCCGGCCTCGGGATCGCCTTCGAGGTGCCGGAGGGCTTCGCCCTGGAGAACACCCGCTCGGCCGTGCTCGGCACGACCCCTGACGGCAACCGGCGCCTTCTGTTCGATCAGATCGAGGCCAAGGACGGCCAGCCCCTCGACGCGGTGCTGAAGGCGAGCTGGAACGACGCGTTCGATCCGGCCGGCTTCGAAACCCGGGAGGTCTCCGGCCACCCGGCGGCCTTCGCGCTGTCCCGCGGGAAGGATTGGACCTTCCGGCTCGCGGCGATCCGGATCGGCGATTCGACCTACCGGATGATCATGGCCGCCAAGGGTGCGGCCGATCCCGACCCCGCCTTCCGCCGCTGGACCGCGACCCTCGTGGCGATACCACCCGACGAGGTGGTCCTGCGCCCCCTGCGGCTGCAGGTGGTCCAGGCGACCTCGACGAGCGCCGAGGAGCTCGCCCGTCGCATGGCCGTGCCGGACCGGGCGCTCGACCGGTTCCTGGTCCTCAACGGGCTGGAGCGGGGTGCCCAGCTGGTGCCGGGCCGCAGCTACAAGATCGTGGCGGAATAGCCGCCCTGCACGGGCGCGGCTTGTACAGACGCCGGGCCGGGACATCCTGCCGGCGTCGTTCAGGGAGAGAGCCGTGATTCGCTTCTTCTACAATCTCAGCCCCAACCCCATGAAGGTCGCCCTCTGCCTGGAGGAGATGGGCCTGCCCTACGAGCCGGTGCCGGTCGATACCCGCAAGGGCGAGCAGTTCGATCCCGCCTACACGGCGGTGAACCCGAACGGAAAGGTGCCGGCGATCGTGGACGGCGACGTGACCGTGTTCGATTCGAACGCGATCCTGCTCTACCTCGCCGGCAAGACCGGCCAGTTCCTGCCCGAGGGCGAGCCGGTGCGCGGCGAGATGCTGTCATGGCTGATGTTCGTCGCCACCGGCATCGGGCCGTTCTCCGGCCAGTGCGTGCATTTCCGCCACTTCGCGCAGGACGGGGGTGCCTACGCCACCGAGCGCTACACCTTCGAGGCGCGCCGGCACTGGGGCATCCTCGACCAGCGCCTCGCCGGCCGGCCCTACGTCCTGGGCGACACCTATACGATCGTCGACATGGCGGTCTGGGGCTGGGCCCGGATGGTGCCCTTCGTGCTCGGCGAGAACGCCTTCGCGGACCTGCCGAACGTGAAGCGCCATCTCGACGCGATCAACGCCCGCCCCGCCGCCCAGGCCGCCGAGGCCCTGAAAGGCCGCCACACCTTCAAGGCGGAGATGGACGCGGAGGCCCGGAGCTTCATGTTCCGCGCGACGCAGAGCGCCGCCTGACGGCGATCCGCGACCCGGCCCGCGTCCTACGGGGCGGGGGCCGTCACGGAGAGCATCGGCAGGGTGATGGACAGCGTGTCGCTCGGCATCCGACCGGTGCCGAGCGTGAGGCAGGCCGCGAGGCCGAGACACAGGGCGAGACCGAGAAGCGAAGTCTCGAAGCCGCGGTAGACCCAATCCATGGCGGTCCCCTTTCGCGAGGGACCTGCAGGATGCGCCAGGCGGGTTAACGGATCGGTGCGCCGCCTCACCAGCCGGAGGCGACGAGGGCGGCGCCCGCCGCGATCAGCGCGACGCCCGTCCAGGCGGCGAGGCTCAGGGTCTCGCCGAGCAGGCTCGTGCCGAAGAGCGCCACCAGCACGACACTCAGCTTGTCGATCGGCGCGACCCGGGCGGCGTCGCCCAGGGACAGCGCCCGGAAGTAGCAGAGCCAGGAAGCCCCGGTGGCGAGCCCCGACAGGATCAGGAAAACGAGGCTGCGTCCGGAAATCTGAGCGAGGCTGCTGGCCTGCCCGGTGCCGAGCACGATCGCGCCCGCGAAGGCCAGGATGACGATCGTGCGCACGAAGGTCGCGACGTCCGACTGCACGCCCGAGACGCCGACCTTGGCGAGAATCGCGGTGAGCGCCGCGAATCCCGCCGCGGCGAGCGCCCAGAAGCGCCAGGATTGCAGCAAATGGCTCACGCAGACCTCACGCCGTCTCTGTTTGAACCGCTCGGAGGCGCCGTCATCGGTGCGC
This sequence comes from uncultured Methylobacterium sp., assembly GCA_963990595.1. GTDB lineage: Bacteria > Pseudomonadota > Alphaproteobacteria > Rhizobiales > Beijerinckiaceae > Methylobacterium. Next base: position 7,059 of record CAXDNE010000072.1, on the reverse strand, counting down.
GCGGAGCCAGGCAAGCCCGTTGCGCGATGCCGGCCGGGCCCCGCCACCCCGAGTCGCGCCCGGATCGCTTGCCCGGATCGCTTGGCTGCGCGTGCGGTGATTGATCCGGTCCCGGCGACTGGGCGACCCAGGCGGATCCCATATCATGCCGGAGAGCCGCCGTGCGGTGGGCACGACAGCTCTCCGGGATCGGCTCACGGGATGCGGGATCGCCGTGGGCTCCGTGAATCGACGGGGCCTTACAGCAGCTTGTCGACGGTGATCGGCAGGTCGCGCACCCGCCTTCCGGTGGCGTGGAACACCGCATTCGTGATCGCCGCCGCCGTGCCGACGATCCCGATCTCGCCGAGGCCCTTCACGCCGAGCGGGTTCGCCTTGTCCTCCTCGTCCACGAAGATCACGTCGATGTCGTAGATGTCGGCGTTCACCGGCACGTGGTACTCGCCGAGATTGTGGTTCATGAACCGTCCGATGCGGTGGTCGAGCATCGACTCCTCTTCCAGAGCCGAGCCGATCCCCATCACGACGCCGCCGAGGATCTGGCTGCGCGCCGTCTTCGGGTTCAGCACCTTGCCGGCCGCGATGGCCGAGACGACGCGGGTGACCCGGACCTGACCCAGCTCCTCGTCGACCTTCACCTCGGCGAATATCGCCGAGTGGGTGTAGGCCTCGTATTTCTGATTGAAGTCCTTGTCGGGCCCGGCCTCCTCGACGGCCTCGACCTTGTCGACGCCGGCCGCCTGCAGCACCTCGACCATGGACACGCTGCGGCCCGGATCGCCCGCGACGGAAATGCGGCCGTCCGAGAACACGGCGCGGTCGAAATCGACATTGGCGAGGGGCGAGTTCTCCATGGCTCGGGCGAGCTTGAACACCTGTTCGCCGACGTTGCGGCAGGCCTTCATCACGGCGGTGCCGGAGGAGGCCGCCGTCCAGGAGCCGCCCGCGACGGGCGCTTCCGGCAGCCGGGTGTCGCCGAGCTTGGTGGTCACCGCGTCCATCGGCAGGCCGAGGGTGTCGGCGGCGATCTGGGTCAGGATCGTGTAGGTGCCGGTGCCGATGTCGCCGGTGGAGTTGCCCACCGTCAGGCGGCCGTCCGGCGTCAGGGTCGCGATGGCGCTCGACTGCATCATCATCGATTCCCAGATGCCGGTGGCCACGCCCCAGCCGACCAGCTCCCGCCCCTCCCGCATGGAGCGGGGCTCGGCCGGGCGCTTCGCCCAGCCGAAGCGCCCGGCGCCGAGCTCGAAGCAGCGCCGCAGCTCCTTCGAGCCGAAGGGCTTGCCCTCGGCGGTGGCGTCGGATTCGGCGTAGTTCCGGAGCCGCAACTCGATCGGGTCGAGCCCGGTCGCGTAGGCGAGCTCGTCCATGGCGGTCTCGATGGCGAAGACACCGGTCACCGCGCCGGGGGCGCGCATGTCGCCGGGGGTCGGCGTGTCGAGCTTCACCAGCCGGTAGCCCAGGGCGACGTTGTCACATTTGTAGAGGACGCCCGACCAGTTGACGACGACCTCCTGGTAATCCTCGTACTGCGAGGTGCCCTGGACGGCGTCGTGCCGCAGAGCCGTCAGCTTGCCGTCCGGCTCGGCGCCGAGCGCGATCGTCTGCAGCGCCTCGGACCGGTAGGTGAAGCTCCACATCTGGTCGCGGGTGAGGGTCACCCGCACGGAGCGCTTCAGCTCCTGCGCGGCGAGCATCGCCAGGAACAGCTGATATTGCGGGCGCAGGCCCGAGCCGAAGCCACCGCCGAGATAGGGATTGAGCACCCGCACCTGATCGGGCTTCAGGCCGAATACGTTGGCGAGGTACTGGTGGCTGTTCGAGACGCCCTGGATCTTGTCGTAGACCGTGTAGGTCCCGTCCTGCTCCACCACCACGGTGGAGGCGTGCGGCTCCATCGGGTTGTGGTGCTCGTCGGCGAGGCTGTAGGCCCCCTGGACGCGGACCGGCGCGCTGCCGAAGGCCTTGTCGGCGTCGCCCCACGGCTCCGGCGGCGGCTTGATGCCCGTGCGCCTGTAGGGCGGTTCATAGGCGGTGCCGCGCAGCGCCTCCAGATCGGTCCCGGGCTCCTGCGCCTCGTAGGTCACGCGGACCAGGGAGGCCGCGTAGCGCGCCGCCTCGAAATCCTCGGCCACCACCAGGGCGACCGGCTGGCCGCTGAACACGATCAGGTCGTCGTAGAGGGCGCGGAACGGCGAGCCGGGGGGCGCCACTTGGTCCTGGAAGTTCTTGTCCCGCCACGCGGTGCGCGGCCGGTTCTCATGGGTGAGCACCGTCAGGACGCCCGGCACCGCCTCGGCCTCGGCGGAGTCGATGGCGGTGATCCGGCCCTTGGCGATGGCGCTGGACACCACATAGCCGTAGGCGAGATCGGGGGCGGCGAACTCGCCCGCGTATTTGGCGAGCCCGGTCACCTTGGCGGGCCCGTCGATGCGGCTGCGCGGGCTGCCGACGAAGGTGTCGCGGCCGGTGGAGCTGTAGGTCTGGGGGTTGGCGGTGTTGGTCATGGCGGGACCTACTGGATGCGCTTGTCGCTGAGCGACTGGGGCGTGCCGGCAGCGGCCTGTTCGAGGCCGCGCACGATGGCGCGCCGGGCGAGATCGATCTTGAAGCCGTTGGCCGATTGCGGCTTGGCCTCGGCGACGATGAGGTCGGCCGCCGCCTGGAAGCTCGCGCGGGTGGCGGGCTTGCCCGCGAGCAGCGCCTCGGCCTCGCGGTTGCGCCAGGGCTTGTGGGCGACGCCGCCGAGCGCCAGCCGGGCGGTCTTCACCGTGTCGCCGTCGAGCTCCAGGCCGGCCGCCACCGAGACCAGCGCGAAGGCGTAGGACAGGCGGTCGCGCAGCTTGAGGTAGGTATAGTGCTGCGGGAAGCGGCTCTCCGGCAGGTCCACCGCGACGATGATCTCGCCGGGAACGAGGTTGGTGTCCGTCTCGGGGGAATCGCCCGGCAGGCGGTGGAACTCGGCGAACGGGATCGACCGGTCGCCCTGCGGCCCGCTCACCTGCACCGTCGCCTCCAGGGCGGCCAGCGCGATGCACATGTCGGAGGGGTGGGTGGCGATGCAGTGCTCGCTCGTCCCAAAGATCGCGTGGATGCGGTTCATCCCGCCGATCGCCGTGCAGCCGGAGCCCGGCTCCCGTTTGTTGCAGGGTGTGGCAACGTCGTAGAAGTAGTAGCAGCGGGTCCGCTGCAGCAGGTTGCCCCCCGTGGAGGCGGCGTTGCGCAGCTGCGCCGAGGCGCCGGCCAGGATGGCGTTGCGCAGCATCGGGTAACGCGCGGTGACCTGGTCGTCGTACGCAACCTTGGCGTTGGTGGCGAGCGCCCCGATCCGCAGGCCGTCCCCGTGCGCCTCGATCCGGTCGAGGGGCAGGCGGGTGATGTCGATCAGCCGGCGCGGCTTCTCGACCTCGTACTTCATCAGGTCGATCAGGTTGGTGCCGCCGGCGATGAAGCGGGCCCCGGCGCCGAAGGCCTGCACCGCCTCCGCCACCGTGCCGGCGCGGACGTAATCGAAGCGGTTCATCGGGCGCCCCCCTGCATGACGTCCTCGATGGCGTCGACGATGTTGGTGTAGGCGCCGCAGCGGCAGAGATTGCCGCTCATCGCCTCGCGGATCTCGTCGCGGGTATGGGCATGGCCCTCGTTCATCAGGCCCACCGAGGAGCAGAGCTGGCCCGGCGTGCAGTAGCCGCACTGGAAGGCGTCGTGCTCGATGAACGCCTCCTGGATCGGGTGGAGGGCGTTGCTGCCCTTCTGGTCGCCGAGGGCGGCAAGCCCTTCGACCGTGGTGATCTCGGCGCCGTCCTTCATGACCGCGAGCGCGAGGCAGGAATTCACCCGGGTGCCGTTCACCAACACCGTGCAGGCGCCGCACTGGCCGTGGTCGCACCCCTTCTTGGTGCCGGTGAGATCGAGCCGCTCGCGCAGAAGGTCGAGGAGGGTGGTCCACGGGGCGACCTGGAGTTCGCGCCGCTGCCCGTTGATCGTGAGCGTGATGCCGATGGGCATCTCCGCCGACACGGGCGGCTGGTTCTTGGGGAGCATGGCGTGTCCACGGTCTGGGCCGGCGGGGCCGGACGGGAACGGATCGGCACCCGAGGGGAGGCACGGGACCGGCGGATTCGGTCGATAACAATTCCAATCTGCTGCCGTTCCGGGGCAGGCGGTCCCGCGTGTCGGATCGGACGGCTCGGACGGCGACGATGCGCCCCGCGACCCGGTGGCGCGGAGCCGCCTCGCTGCACCGGCCGGGGAACGGGGCGGTGGCGGATGGAGCGCGACGCTCATTTCCGAGCGCGTGGGGCGGGAGCGGGAGGCGGGCCGGGATCCGGCACGGGCTCGCCGCGAAAGCGGCTCCAGATCCGGACGCGTCGTCCTCCGACGTTGCCGCACCCGCCCCGCCTCGGCTAACCCTCGTCCCCGCACAGTTCACGCCGCACCCCGGAGCCCCCGATGGCCGCGCTCGACGCGATCCTCAACGACATCGACACGGATCTGGAGAACGCCCTGGAGCGGCTCTTCGCCTTCCTGCGAATCCCGTCGATCTCCACCGATCCGGCCTATGCCGGGCATTGCCGCGAAGCCGCCGACTGGCTCGCCAAGGACCTGACGGCCCTGGGTTTCAAGACCTCCGTCGAGGAGACCTCGCTGCATCCGGTTGTGCTGGCCCACCGGCCGAAGCCCGGGGCACCGCACGTCCTGTTCTACGGCCATTACGACGTGCAGCCCGTCGACCCGCTCGACCTCTGGAAGACGCCGCCCTTCGAGCCGCACATCGCCAACGATGGCCAGGGCGGCAAGAAGATCGTCGGCCGTGGCGCCTCCGACGACAAGGGCCAGGTGATGACCTTCGTGGAGGCCTGCCGGGCGCATATCGCCATGAGCGGCGAGCTGCCCTGCGGCGTCACGATCCTGGTCGAGGGTGCCGAGGAGAGCGGCTCACAGGGGCTGCCGGAATGGGTCGCGGCGAACCGCGACCGGCTCGGCTGCGACGTGGTGCTGGTCTGCGATACCGGCATGTGGGACCGGAACACGCCGGCGATCACGTCGTCGCTGCGCGGGCTCGCCTATTTCGAGGTGAAGGTCACCTGCGCCGACCGCGACCTGCATTCCGGCTTCTTCGGGGGCGCGGCGCGCAACCCGATCCACGTGCTCGCCAAGATCATCGCCGACCTGCACGACGCGGACGGGCGCGTGACGATCCCGGGCTTCTACGAGGGCGTGCACGAGCGCCCGCCCGAGGTGCTGGAGCAGTGGCGGGGCCTCGGCCTGACGCCGGAGACGCTGCTCGGGCCGATCGGCCTCAAGGAACCCGCCGGCGAGCGCGGGCGGATGCCGATCGAGCTGGTGCAGTCGCGCCCCTCCTGCGACGCCAACGGCATCATCGGCGGCTATACCGGCGAGGGCACCAAGACGGTGATCGCCTCCACCGCCTCGGCCAAGATCTCGTTCCGCCTCGTGGACGACCAGGACCCGAAGCGGCTCGCCGAAAGCTTCGAGACCTTCGTGCGCGCGCGGGTCCCGGCGGACTGCACGGTCGAGGTCATCACCTACAAGGGATCCCGGGCGATCAGCCTGCCCTTCGACATGCCGCAGCTCGGCGCCGCCAAGGCGGCGCTGCAGGACGAGTGGGGCGTGCCGGCCGTCACTGTCGGCGCCGGCGGCTCGATCCCGATCGTCGGCGATTTCAAGCGGATCCTGGGGCGCGACACCCTGCTGATCGGCTTCGGCCTCGACGACGACCGCATCCACTCGCCCAACGAGAAGTACGACCTGACGAGCTTCCACAAGGGCACCCGCTCCTGGGCGCGGATCCTGGCGGCGCTCGGAACCGCCGGGTCCGGGGCGTGAGCACGCGCCCCTAGGGCGCGCCGGCGCGCATCTTGGTGTCGATCCAGGCCCAGAGCGCCCGGATCTCCTCGGCGGCCTGGCTGTCGGGCGCGTATTCCGTGACACCAAGGCCCGTCGCCAGGGCATCCTGGTGGTCGACCCGATGGATGATGCCGGGCTCCGCCAGGACGCCCAGGGCCCGGAGCTGCGCCGCGTAGGCGCTGGTGCGCGGGGACGGGGACGGCGGGCACTGGTTGAGCACCAGGGCCAGCCGGTCCCGCAGCCCGAGGCCGACCAGGGACTGGAGGGTCGGGCGGGCCGCCACGATGTCGAGCCGGGAGGGCCGCACCGGCATCAGCACGAAATCGGCATCCTTGAGGGTGGGCGCGAGCCCGGCCGAGCTGCCGGCGGTGTCGAGGACGGCGAGCGTGGTGCCCTGCTCGGCGAGGATCCCCAGGATCTCCGCCAGCTGGCCGATCTCCCAGGGCTGGATCCGGTCGACCGCGACGGTGTCGTCCCTGCGCAGGGCGCCCCAGCCCGCCAGGGAGCCCTGGGGGTCGAGGTCGAGCGCGGTCACCTGCTCGCCGGCCTCCGCGGCCGCGATGGCCAGGGACGCCGCCAGGGTGGTCTTGCCGGTGCCGCCCTTCTGCACCGCCACGGCCAGGACGCGCAGCGTCCCGGCCGCCTGACCCGGCGCGGTGTCCGGCTCCCGTCCGGATCCTTCAGGACCCATGCGCGTCCCACCTCCCCGATGCCACCCCCGGGATGCCGGGACCGGCGCGGCGCCGGATAGCGGCTGTGCAGGCCCGGTCGGCGCGCGATCCCCGCGGCGGCGAGCGTAGCCCGGGCATCATGACGATGAGATCATGCACACCGGAGGCCGGCACGCGATCCGTCCGGCATCGCTCAGGCCCGGCCGAGAGAAGCGCCAGGTTTCGCCGAGACAATTCGGATTTCGCGCGCATCCAGGTCCGCCGAGAGCATTGCCGGCATGACCTGCAGCCGCCCGGCCCCGAAGAGGATTGAGTATTTGTACTGATCGGCCCTTAGCGCGGGCATTGCGGCGCCGTCAAGCCGCCACAGCGACACGCAAGCAACGCTGTAAAACCTGACTTACTTGCCGATAAATTCACTATTATTGGCGGCTATTCGGACGATATATCCGCGCGCGGCGGTATCATGAGCCCTGTCTCTTATACACATCTCCGAGCCCACGAGACAAGAGGCAAT